>JBJKQM010000017.1:0-49127 GCA_046705365.1 Thermoplasmataceae archaeon | reverse complement strand
AGTGAAATTGCTGTCTTGACTTTTATCTTTGACAGGTCGATTTCTTCTATTTTCATTTTCAGTTTTTCTGACATTTTGTTGCCTCAATCCTAAGAGATTTTTCCAAGTGTTAACGCTTGCTAGACACTAATTGACTTCCGATATTGGTTCCGATTAATATACCAAATCTGTACTAAATCCCGTTTTCTAGGGCTTAATCTGATCAAAGTATTGCCTTGTAAGTATTTGATGATTTTCTGTAGGTGTACTTGTATGATGCATTTTATTTTATAACAATAAAAAAGAAATAGATAGAATTCAATGATAAGATCCCCAATCTAAAGTTATATATGCCTACCTAAAATCATCCTTAGCATGGAAGACCAGGTTAAGGCTTCTATGGATAAATTAGAGCAGGATAATGTTGAGTTTTTACAACTCCAGTTCACCGATATTGTCGGTGCAGTAAAGACACTCACCATACCTAAGAACCGTTTTGAAAGTGCGTTGACAGAGGGAGTAGTTTTTGACGGGAGTTCAGTAGCAGGTTACGCCCAGATAGAAGAATCTGATATGAGGGCACACCCTGATCTTTCTACCTATACGCTGCTGCCAGACGGCAGGACTGGCTACAAGACTGTTAGGTTCATCTGTGATATTTATACATCTGAAGGCGAGAGGTTTGCAGGGGACCCCAGATATGTTTTGCAGAGAAATCTTAAGAAGCTCCACGACAAGGGAATGGATTTTTTCGTGGGCCCTGAATTTGAATTCTTTGTGTTCAAGAGAGACCAGAACGGCGAGATAACAACGACTCCAGGGGATTACGGAGGCTATTTTGACAATACACCAATAGATGCTGCCAATGAGATCAGGCAGGAGATCATCAAGCAGATGTACGATCTGGGATACAATCCGGAAGCAGCCCACCATGAAGTGGCTTACGGACAGCATGAAATTGATCTCAGGTACGACAGAGCGCTGGTTATGGCTGACAGGGTCACCATGCTGAAAAGCATAATCAAGAATGTCGCCCAGAAGCACGGGATGTATGCAACTTTCATGCCAAAGCCAATCAATGGAGTCAATGGTTCTGGCATGCATGTCCACCAGAGCATAATGTCCACCGGGGAAAAGGAAAACCTGTTTTACGACGCGAGCGCAAAATACGGCATGAGCGAACTTGGCATGAACTATCTTGGCGGAATTCTGAAGAACATCAATGGAGCTTCAGCCATACTTGCATCCTGGGTGAATTCATACAAGAGGCTCATTCCTGGATATGAGGCACCGGTGTACATATCGTGGGCAAACAGGAACAGATCAGCCCTGGTAAGAGTACCAGCTGGAACTGGAATGAGGAAGAGAATGGAACTCAGATGCCCTGATTCTGCAGGTAATCCATATCTTCAGTTTGCCGTAATCCTTGGAATGGGGATGGACGGTATAGAAAACAAGCTCACACCGCCGGATCCGGTTGAGAAGGACATATTCCACATGGGACCATCGGAGAGGCTTTCAATGGGCATCCAGAGCATGCCGGAGAGTCTTGGCGAGGCACTTCACCATTTCAAGAACAGCACCCTTATGAAGGAAATACTGGGCGAACATGTTTTTGACAACTTCATAACAGTGAAGCAGAGAGAGTGGGACAACTTCCGTTCACATGTGACTACATGGGAAGTGGACAGGTATCTCCCAATTCTCTAATTTTTTCTATAACCTTCAAACAATTTTTCCTTTTTTCTCTCCACGTATCTGGCATAGGAGTAAATTCCAACCAGCACGATTCCACTTGGCAGCAGAACAAAGCCAAAGACAAGTGTCAGAAGAGTGAAGTAATCGACGGAGCCCACAGAAACATCAACTGATATGGATTGCTGGCCTGTGTTCACTATGACCAGTGACACATTTCCTGCTGAATGAGAAACAATGACATTAGTCACGCTGGATGAATTGGTGGCATTTACGTAGGCCGCAGTTGAACCCGTGTCATATTTGAGATATGATGTCACGTTGAAAGGATTAAGCGTGGTCGTGATGCTGTAATCAATGTCATCTCCTGCACTTATATGCCCTTTGGAGAGTGTGTATGTTGTGCCAGGAAGGATTGTAACATTTTGTGCACTGACGGTGTTTGTATTGATGAGGTAAACGGAGAGGGTGAAAAGCACCACCGAAACGATGATCAGAACACCACCTATCTTGAGTAACCTCTTCCTGTTCGGCCTGTCCATCCTTTTTCACCGTACCTGCCAGTTGTGACAGATGCTTATGACTTCTCCATTATTTCAATATTTTCCGAAGATCCGGTTTCAATACTTCCTATATTCATTGAGATCTCAAGGATCTCCCTGTTCTTGTCAAGTATTTCCTGCCTGCCCTTAATGGTCAGTGCCTCAAGGGGGGCACTCATGGACAATTTCCTGCCCGTTTTGAAAGATCTGAGGGCACCCATGGCAGATATAACGTAATCAAACTGTGAAATCTCTTCATCAGAAACCGCGGATTTACTGCCAACAGGCCACTTTTCCTTGTGTATGCTTACCTGGTCTCCCAGCCTGGAGTCGTGGTATATTTCTTCGGTTATGAATGGCAGGATTGGTGCATACATCTTCATGGTTTCTCCAAGGACGTATTTCAGAACTTTAGACGTCTCCTTGATAATTCCTTCATCCAACCTGTCCTTCCTGTTGTTCAGGGCTTTGGCAATTTCCAGGTAGTTATCACAGTATGAGTTCCAGAAGAAGTTGTCAAGATCAGCTCTTGCCTTTGAAACCTGGTAGGAATCCATATTCTCGGTGCAGGAGGATATGACCCGATCCAGCTTACCCAATATCCACCTGTTCCATGAATTATATGCCTCCGGTCTTCCTGGTGAAGAATCCTGGTCTGCTGATATGATTTTTACCAGGTTGGCCGCATTGAACATTTTGATGAGTGTACGGCGCCCTCTAACGAAATCCTGTTCTTTTACCTTGATATCCTCACCCGGTACTGTGGTTGAGGCCCAGTATCTGACAGAATCTGCACCGTACTGTGCTATCAGGGAGGCAGGTTCAACTATGTTCCCCTTGCTCTTACTCATCTTCTGGCCCAAAGGATCGAACACGTTCCCGCTGATCTGGATGGATTCCCATGGGGCCATACCATCGTGGATGTAGGACCTCACAATAGTCGTGAATGCCCAGAAATTGATGATGTCGTGCCCCTGGAACCTTATGTCCATGGGGTAGAGCAGGTCAAAAAGATTGTCATGTTGCAGGTACAAACGTGGAGTGAGGGAAGATGTTGCCCATGTGTCCATTATGTCTGTGTCAGGATCCAGTTCTGAAGAACCGCATTCAGGGCACTTCAAGTCAACCTTGTCCAGTCTGGGGTCAACAGGTAACTGCTCCTCCTTTGCGAAAACCGGTTTCCCACAGTTTCTGCAATGCCATACTGGAAATGGCACTCCGAAGAATCTCTGCCTGGATATAAGCCAGTCCCATTTCAGGCCCTCAATCCAGTTGTCAAGCCTGATCCTCATGTGTTCCGGTATCCACTCTACCTGTGCGGCTGTGGATTTCAACTCTTTCTTGAGGTCCATGTACCTGACCGACCACTGCTTGCTTATGCTTATCTCAATGGGAGTGTCACACCTCTCATGCGTGTTCACTGAATGCTTGATCCTCTCGACTTTTTCAACGATTCCAGCTTCATTTATCTTCTGCATCATGGCCTTCTTGGCTTCCTGGATACTCATCCCGCTGAGTTCTCCGGAGAGTTCGTTCATTCTGCCTCTGTCATCAATTATGACTCTCAGGCCAAGTTCGCTGTACTTGCGCCATAGTGCTAGATCATTCTGGTCTCCAAATGTACAGAGCATTTCTGCTCCTGTGCCCTTGTCCATTACTGCGTATTCATCCGCTATTACCGGTACTTCATGACCATAAATTGGAACCTTGACCTTCTTTCCTACCATGTCCCTGTACCGGTCATCTTCAGGGTTTACGATGATTGCAATACATGCTCCAATCAGTTCAGGCCTGGTTGTAGCTATGAGAATGTGATTCTCAGGAGTTCCAAACCTCAGATAGACAAAATCTGCGGACATTACCTGATCCTTCATTTCAATCTGTGAGATGGCGGTTCTGCAGGTAGGGCACCTTATTGTAGGGGCCTCCTCTCGATATGCTCTGTTAAGCCTTACCAGATCTAGGAACATTTTCTGTGACAATTTCTTGGACTCATCTGACGAGGTCCTGATGGATTCCTTGAAGTTGGCACTCAACCCAAGATCCCTCCAGTTTTTAAGCAGTTCAGCTTCTGCCTTGTCGCTTTCTTCGGTGCATAGTCTTATGAATTCAACCAGTTCTGTGCGTTCTCCCTTTATGCCCAGGATCTTTTCAGTATACCTCTCAGTCGGGAGACCGTTATCATCAAATCCCCATGGATAATAAACCTGGAACCCCCTCATTCTCTTGTACCTGGCAATGAAATCCTGGTGCGGATATGAGAAGGCATGTCCCATGTGCATTTTGCCTGAAATGGTTGGCGGGGGTGTATCGATGGCAAACCACTGGCTTCTGTCCCTGACTGCGGCGTCATAACTGTAAACGTCTTTTTCTTCCCAGAATTTCTTCCATTTATCCTCTATTGCCGGAATGTCAAGGTCCATTTCAATGGTAAATTTTACTGCCATTAAAACAATTTGCATCGTTTCACATCAATCATCGGTGACAGTGGCGCTGATTGAGTAAAGGTCGAAAGTCAAGATTCCGACAAAATGTCTTTTACTCTCCAGAAACTGTTCTGTCTGAAGAATATGAAAACCCCTTCTGAGACAATGGAGAATGAACCTGAGCAACCACTTTCCATTTTCATCAAGGCCGTAGAACGGATGGATGAAAGCTTTGACGGGAGAATGGTGTTCGGGCGTGTATCAGATAGGATATTCTGCAGGCCTTCGTGTAAAGAATTCAAACGGGGAACTGGAGAGATAGTGATCTTCATGAAGGTCCCCGAAGCAGTAGATTCAGGATATTCCCCTTGCCAGTACTGCAGGCCGATGGAAGATCCTGGGATACTGAAAAAAATGGAACTGGTGGAAAGGATCTGCGACCACATAAGGAGGAATCCAACCTCCAGGAACTCTCTTTCCGATCTGGAGGAGGAGTTTGGCGTTAACAGGTTCACCATCCAGAAGATCTTCAAGAAAATAATGGGTATTTCACCAAGGAAATATGTTGAAGAATGCAGGATAATGGCTCTCAAGAAAAACCTGAGAGAGGGGGAGCCACTACCCGGAGCTATTTATAAATCCGGTTACAACTCACAAAGCTGGCTGTACGAGTCTGGGACATCGAAACTGGGTATGAAACCATCCGATTACAGAAAAGGTGGTAAAGGGACCGTTATAAGTTATATGACCGGGAAGTGCGTCATCGGAACAATAATAGTTGCTGAAACAGAAAAGGGGATTTGTGCATTGAGCATAGGAGACAGTGAGGAAGTTCTCATCAACTCATTATTCCGGGAGTTCCCGAACGCGTCTATTGAGAGATCAGATAAGGTCGCACCGCGACTGAAGTCGGTTCTTGAATATTTCAACGGACAGGAAGTAATTCTACCAATCGACATGAGGGGAACCGACTTTCAAGTCAGGGTCTGGTCAGCCCTGAGAACCATTCCGTACGGTGAAACCAGGACTTATAATGAAATTGCCACAATGATCGGAAAACCCAAAGCGTTCCGGGCCGTAGCAAATGCCTGTGCAGCAAATCATATACCTCTGATCGTTCCGTGCCACAGGGTAGTCAGGAGCGACGGTTCAATGGGAGGATACGCCCTTGGAGTTGAAAGAAAGCGATATCTCCTGGAAATGGAGAAAAGGAATTCGGGAGAAACCAGAAGCCCATAGGAATGGGCACGTTGACTAGCTTATTCTTGGAGACACGAACATGCAGAAATACATAGGAGCAATGAAGGCATACGGATTGCTTGTAACCCTCAGTATCATTTGGGGATTGGCATTTGTAGCGATTAAATATCTTGAACCCTTGCTGACACCGGTAAATCTCACAATCCTCCGGTGGCTTCTTGCAAGTGCTGCCTTCCTCGCCCTGGCTCCATTTATGGGCAAAACAAGGCAGAAATTTGAAAAAAAGGACCTTCCGAGGTTTCTTCTGGTATCATTTGCAAACGTAGTGGCATACCATCTAACCCTTAACGCCTCAGAAACTGTGCTCAGCGCAGGCCTTGCAGTTCTCCTGGTGGCAGTAGGACCTGTGTTCATCCTGATCCTCTCCTGGGCGACGCTTGGCGAAAAACACGGTTCTAATATCATACAGGCGGTTGCCTTAGCAATTGCCGGAAGCTTTGTTCTGGCTGCGGGAAGCGATCTCACAACAGGAAGCAACACCATTACCGGTATCTTGGAAGCTCTCGGCACTGCACTTTCATATTCTGTTTTTGCAGTATTTTCAAAGCCACTTGTTCAGAAGTATGGTGCCAGGCCAGTAACAATATGGGCGGGCCTGACCGGTACCGCAATGCTCCTGCCCCTGATCTCAGGTAGTTTCTTCACACAGGCAGCTGCGCTTCCACTATACGGCTGGATGGCAATGCTCTACCTGTCAATTCTGAGCACCGTGGCAGGATATATGCTCTTCTACACTCTTGTAAACAGGGGTACAGTATCAAGACTGTCAGTGCAGCTATATCTCATACCGGTCGTGGGTGTGCTGGGAGGTGCTCTGCTACTTGGTGAGCAGGTAACAGTTTTTACAGTCACAGGCGGGGCACTGATGCTGCTTGCCGTTGCAACAGCCACCAGGAAGAAGGCGTTTAGCCTGAGGAAACATGGTCAAACGGGCTAGAGTTATTACACATGAATCATTACATGAAATTATCATGTCAAAGGTGAGCAGGCCTTTTGCTTCCCTCATAGAGCATGAAGAAAAGATCAGGAATACTTACAGGGAACTTGCAGAAAAGGCAGCGCAATCCAATATTCGCTATTTCCTGACACTTTTCCTTAACAGCCACAACGATATTATCGGGAAGCTGAAGGCGTATGGTAAAATAGAGCTTGACCAGGCTGAGCAGGATGTTCTGGAATCACCAATGGTGATCTCCGCAACTGATCACCTTGTAACAGAGGATAATGTGGATCTTAACAGCCTGCAGAGTGTACTGCTTTACCTGGCAAAGACGGAAGCGGAATCAGTAAACGAATTCGATCTGCTGATCAGGAAAACCCCGGAACCGGACATGAAGGAATACCTGGCAAGGATCAAAGAGGAAAAGGAGATCATAACTACCAAGGCAGACCGACTGTATCATGACATGATAGAATCTAAAATATCATAGAAGCATTGCAGTCCGTGCACCTTTTAATAGCCTCAAGGGAAGACCCTGCCAGCATGTCTATTGCATCAGCCGTGCTGGACGCTTACAGCTTCCAGGAGAATGGCGGTAAGCCGGGGATTCTAAAGTACAAAAATTATCTTTTTTCTTATATAGATATCAAACATTTATTTCTGGACAATTTTGGAGACCTTTTTGGAGCCATTATGGAAGACATAGAGGATGTTATATTTCTCTCAAAACATTCTTCAAAGGCGGACATAAAGTCCCTGACAGTTCATCCGACAGGAAACTACTCAGAGGCGCTGCTGGGAGGCCGTGAGAAGAAACTGTCAATGAGTGACCCGTCCAAGATGTCTTCAACACTCAGGATGATGAATGAGATCTATTCGGGAGACATATTCAGCGTAACCTATGAGGCGACTCATCATGGCCCCCTCATGGAAAATATTCCCAACTTCTTCATCGAGATAGGCACCACGAGGGAGCAGTGGGAAGACAGAGAAGCTCTGCAAACCGTTGTTGAGGCACTTCTATCAGAGAATAAAAGCGGTGGAGGCGCATTTGTTGGTGCAGGCGGAGGGCACTATATGCCTAAAATCACAAGGTACTCCATTGAGAATTCTGTTGATATGGGGCACATGATATCAAAGCATGCTCTTGAACACTTAAATGAGGCCATGATAGCCCAGAGTGTTGAAAAGACACCGGGATGTAAAGGGTTCATACTGGACAGGAAGGGAGTAAAATCCAATGCGAAGCAGCAGATAAAGGATTTTGCAGACATTTCCGGCCTTGAGGTAATACTGGTCTGATCATCTCAGTTTCTTAAAACAGTTTTAAATATAAATTTAATTTTATACGTAGAATTAAATCTCTGGTCACTCCCAAAAATAGCAGCTCCCCGCGAACGAACTCATGTTCTATTTCATTAAATATATTTAAATACTTGTCAATCATATGTTCAATTAAGTCAAGCAATTCGCTTGAGTGAAAAGCAATGGAAGAAATGGACGAAGACGAACCACCTGGCAAGACACCATTTTTTAGAGCTGCCAACCTGGAAAGAGCCCTTCATCTTAGAAGACTTTTTATTAAGTTTGAGGGCGCAGGTTTAACTGGAACGCAAAAAGACCGTATCTCCAAACTTCATGTTATGAAGGCGAAGGAGAAAGGTTTTGATACAGTTTCCCTGGCTACGTGCGGGAACTATGGCGCATCAATGTCATTTTTCGCCAGCATGTATGGAATGAAATCAGTTGTTGCGGTTCCCGGATACTATGCGGGAGAGCGCAATGAGGAAATCAGGGCCAACGGTGCCAATGTACTGGAAATAGAGGGAAAATACGAAGACCTGGTAGAATACATGCGGGATCTTTCAAATGATGAAAGCTGGTATGATTCGAGCCCCGGATCAAAAAACTCAGAGCTTGATATTGAGGGTTATGAGAATATTGCTTATGAAATCGTGGGCCAGCTTGGGCATGCACCTTCATTTGTCTCTGTACCGCTTGGAAACGGAACAACTCTGGCAGGAATTTATTCAGGGTTTGAAAAGCTCCAGCGCAAAGGGACCATTAGGAAAATTCCAAGATTCATCGGTTCAAGCACCCCCAATGGCAATCCAATAGTTGCCACATGGAAAAAGAGGCACAGGAAACTCTTGGAACTGAATCCTGATACCATAAGGGAGACCAAGGCATCAGAGCCTCTTGTTGCCTACCGTTCATACGATGGTCAGAAAGCATTGAATGCCATATACAGGAGCAATGGCCTTGCTACCTATGTAACTGACGAGGAAATGTACCGGTACTCAAGAATTATTGAACAGGCAGAGATGCTGTCAGTTTTACCGGCTTCAGCATCATCACTGGCTGCTGTGGACCGGCTTATCAACAGGAAGGACAACACCGGGGACGTAGTCGTGGTACTCACCGGGAGGGCAAAAGTATGGACAACGCAGTAGTACTTGCCGAAGGTGTTTTTGGTTCAACCTATGGAAAAACAGCCAATGGACTCGTAAGGTACACCACAAGATTCAGGGTGGTTGCGGTCATAGATTCAACCAAAGCAGGGCAGGATGCAGGATCGGTTCTTACAGGCGTACACAAAGGCATTCCCATAATTTCCACCGTTGATGAGGCAGTAGAGATGGGTGCAAAGGTGCTTGTGGTAGGGGTGGCAACAGATGGCGGATACATCCCGGATGAGTACAGGAAATTCATTGTATCTGCAATTGAAAGCGGCCTTGACATAGTCAGCGGACTGCATGAATTCATAAGTGACGATCCACAATTTGCAAAACTTGCTTCTAGATCGGGGTCAAGGATTACAGATGTCAGGAAGATGTTCAGGGATTTTCGCCCGCCTTATACCGGCGATATCCGTGAAGTTGGTTCTTACAGGGTTGCAGTCCTGGGCACGGACAGTGCAATTGGAAAGAGAACTACAGCAGTTATCATGACTAATTCAATCTCAGCGAAAGGTTTCCCGGCTGTAATGATAGGTACCGGACAGACCGCATGGATGCAGGGGTTCAAGCATACTGTAGTGGTCGACTCAATGATAAATGACTTCATACCTGGCGGGCTGGAAAAAGTAACCGTGGATGCGTGGAGAGAAAAAAGGCCTGAGATCATGCTGATTGAAGGGCAGGGTTCGGTACTTCATCCTGCCTACCCTGGCAGTTTTGAAATCATAGGGGCCTGCAAGCCTGATGCCATTATATTGCAGCATGCCCCCAGAAGGACATTCTTTGACGGTTTTCCGGAAGTCAGGATACCTGACCTGGAAAGGTACATCAAAATACTGGAACTCCTGTCAGATCGCAAGGTAATAGCTGTATCACTGAACCGCGAAAACATGAGTGACGAGGACGTGAAGAATGAGATTGATGTTCTTCAGAACAGGCTGGGCATACCTGTTTTCGATCCGCTTAACTCGAATTCAGGGGTTCTTCTGCAGATAGTTGAACACTGATGTCCGGTAAAACCTATGCAGACAAAATTGCAGTATTTGATGAGATCAGGGTAAAACCTGGCTCAATCAGCGGGACCGGAGCCAGGGGCACGGTCTCAATTATACAGGGAAACTCAAGGAAGGATTTTGAGGTAATATACCGCTACTCGGAACAGGTGGAATTGAACCAGAATCTTGCGGGCCTTCTCATGGCCATACCCGCAATTAATTTCTCACTTTTCGCAAAGAAATTTGTGCTGGATTTCCCGGTTTCCCAGAATGATCTGCAACACCTGAAAAAATTCATCACAATAAACAACACGGAAGTGTTCGTGAACAAAATAGCAAGAAGGAGATACGAGTTCTTCAGGAAGGATTTTCTCCCTTCAAATGACGATATAACAGCTGATAATGCCGTGGGTATAACCGAAGTCATAGGAACGGATGTTTTTCAGGAAGTGCCTGCGGGCCCCTCAAAGGATAACAGGTCCGTAGCAGTACTTTCTTCCGGCGGGAAAGAAAGCCTCCTCTCATACGGACTTCTCAGAGAATCATCCGCAACAACTCACGCATTTTATTTCAATGAGAGCGGATCACACTGGTTCACTGCATCAACTGCCTACAGGTATTATGAAGACAATTTCACTAACGTGCACAAGGTGTGGTCAAATGTGGACAGACTGTACAGGTTCTTCCTGAGAAATCTTGAGCTTATTGATCAGGATGCAATAAAGAGGAAGACTGATACGTATCCAGTCCAGCTTTTCATTTTCCCGGTCTACATAATGGCTCTTGTTCCCCTGGCCAGGAAGGTTGGCATAACCTCGGTGGTTCTTGGCGATGAATTTGATGATCCAAGGGAAATGACGGATTTCATGGGAATAAGACATTACTACGGAGTATACGACCAGACTCATGACTTCAATGAACTGATGAGCATTTATCTTTCCACAAAACTGGGTTATTTCATGGTATGGTCTGCTGTTTATCCGGTCTCTGGGTCAGTTGTTGAAAAGATTCTGGTTTCCAGGTACCCTGAACTTTACAGGCTACAGCGCTCGTGCCACTCCTGTCGATCTGTAGGTGGTGAGATGGTTCCCTGCGGAAGGTGTTCAAAGTGCCTTGGAATAATGATGTTCACCCTGGCTGCTGGAGGAGACCCAAGGCTCATCAATTACCGGGAGGATTCCATAAAGAATCTGGCTGAAATGGTTGAAAAGGAAAGAATGCGGCTGGACAGTGATGAACTCAACCTCATGAAGCGGAGGCTGGGTTTTGTAAACGGGAGTGAGGAGCCTCTCCTGCATGTGGATGGCATTCATCTGCTTCCGGGGGAAAACACGCCCTTTGAGAAAGTTCCGGAAACATTCAGGACAGAGATCGCAAATCTGGTCTCCCCTTATTCCAACGGCATATTCAGGCTGGAGGGCAACTTGTGGGAGAAAACTTGAGCAATTCAGAAGAATTCTTTTTCCGTTTTTTCCACTTCTTCCTGTGAGGCGCATTCAGAGTAAGCAGCGAGAGGTTCTCTGTTAACCACCAGGAAATTCAAACCCCAGTTGAATTTTGAAAGGATCTCCTTTGCGGTTTCTTCAAAACCTGTGATAAACAGGGCCCCTGCCATGGCTTCAACAGATGAGAGTTTTCCCGGCTTTCCAAAATTTACAGGGTTTACCGGCACAAGTAATGGTAATTTTCTCGGGTTCCTGATCTTCAGGTCTTTTATGCTCTCAATCCGGTTCCAGGAGCCGTCAAGGGTGAAAAGCCCAACCTTCTCGATGAGGGCCCGGTCTGAACGGAGCAGGAACCTGTCAGAGTAAGGAGTCAGGCAAACAGATCTTGATCCCCTTTCCAGTGGAACTTTCTTTGCCATGCCAAAACGTTCCAGCTTTTTCATGGTGGATTTTCTCGGATCGTCCTGTGCCAGGTATGCAAAGAGAAGTTGTGGAGCCATTTCTGCAAGAGGTGGATTTTAAAATAATATTTAAGGTGGGCGAACCCGGTGTCATTCGGGAAGCACAATGTCCTTCTTCCTCACCATTGGCGTGAAAATCAGTAACAGTATGAGGGTTGCAAAAATGGCAAGGGAATAGAGGCTGTTTCCAATGAATCCACCATCAAAAGCAACGGTTGCAATGATTATGCCTACTGAACCACGGGAACCAAGCACTCCAATAGTAGTTCTTGGCTGGACATCTTTCAGGTACGTCCGGGAAAGATAGTAATTAAGGGAGCCGCCAATAGCGGCTGTCAGCAACAGCAGGACAAGAAGATCAAGCAGTGTTCCAGGCTGGGGGAGAATCATTTCCACTCCTGCAATACTGAAAAAAATAGGGATGAAGAAGCTGTCATTCAACCTGTTTAATGTACTGGTGAGCATGCTGTGGAGTTCCTGCCCTATGACAACTTCGCTGATGACTATCCCCGCGAAGAAGGCACCCAGGACAAAGGTTATCCCAATCATCTCAAGGATGGCTGATATTACAAGTCCCGAAACAATTATTGCACCGAAGATCACTTTTTCGCCCCTCTCCCTGGCATGTAGCTTTTCGAACAGGGACACCACAAATTCAGAGTGCTTTCGTATCTCATGGTCTGCTACAAAGAGTACTGCAAGAAGTACTGCTACGCCAATGATGTCGATGTAGACCTTTTCAGGGCTTATTATTGCAGACAGGATACCAAAGGCGGCTATGTCCGTTATAATCACGCTTGCCAGGAATACGTGTCCAGCATCTAATTTCAGGAGCTTGAAGTTCCTGAGCAAAACAGAAACAATTGATATGGAGGGGACCGCCACGGAAATGGATACAATAATTGCCTCAGGTTGACCAAGGCCAAGTATAAACTGAGCAACCATCACCATTACAAGTAGGGGTGCAATGAAGCTTGCAAAGGTGAACAGTGTCCCAAGCCGGTAGTTTTTCACCAGTGTCTCTGTTGTTACCTCGATTCCAATGAGAAGAATGAGAAAGAAAAGGGCTATTTCTGAGAGGCCCTTGAAAACCGCATTCATGCTGACAAGCCCTAAAACGGCTGGGCCAAGGATGAACCCTGTGAGGAGTTCTCCGACTATTGCAGGTATATGAAACCTCTCGAAGATCTCTCCCAGTATAAGTGCAAGGAAAAGAAGTAGGAAAATGGACTCAATCAGGGTCATCAATTGTAATACTACTTCGGTCGTTAATTAGCTTTTTTACGGGCTCCAAATTGATTTTCATGTTTTCTTGGATTTCGCAATTTAAAATCCGGCAATACCAAAAATCTAAGTAATGTCTGTGAAATATTTTGCCGATGCAATGGATCATGTCCTGCAGCAAATGCCAGGCAACATTCGAGGTTGAAGTTGGCATGTCCCTCATATTCAGGAAAAATTCCAGCCTTGGGACAAAGACTCCCTGCCCTAAATGCGGCAATGCCTCATTCAACAGGATACTTGAAGCCAAGGGAAAAGGCGGCAAGGAGAAACATTTCTAACCGGAAAAAAGGTCATTTTCCCCATTTCTTACATTCGGGTCCAAGTAGTTGAATGAGTTAAGAAAAAATTAATTAGTTTTCAATCCCTCTCTTAGAATGCATTACATAGTTATTACCGGAGGGGTAATTTCCGGACTTGGTAAGGGCACAATCACCTCCAGTCTTGGCTATCTTTTAAAATCACACGGTTACAAAGTTACGGCATTGAAAATTGATCCCTATCTTAATTATGATGCAGGTACAATGAATCCATACCAGCATGGGGAAGTTTTTGTTCTGGACGATGGAAGTGAAGTGGATCTGGATCTGGGCAATTACGAAAGATTCCTGGATGTGAACCTCACAGGCAACAATAACATAACAACTGGAAAGGTCTACAAGGAAGTCATTGAGAAAGAGAGAAAAGGGGAGTATCTGGGCAACACTGTTCAAATCATACCGCACATTACAAACGAGATAAAGAGAAGAATAAGGCTTGTAGCCAACAGCGGTGATTATGATGTTGTACTCATAGAGGTTGGCGGAACCGTTGGAGACATGGAATCCATGCCATTCCTTGAAGCAATAAGGCAGCTCAACAGGGAGGAAGGAAGAGGAAGTTTCCTGTTTGGGCACGTAACGCTTGTCCCGGAGCTCGGGGTTGTGGGAGAACAGAAGACGAAACCCACACAGCACAGTGTAAGGGATCTCAGGGAGATTGGAATTACACCAGACATACTGTTTTGCAGATCGACAAGGAGCCTGACACTTGACACCAAGAAGAGAATTTCCCTTTTCACCGACGTGGCTCTGGATGGAATTGTGAGTGTTAATGACGTTCCCAATGTATATCTTGTTCCAGATGCCATGGAGAAACAGGGAATTGTCCAGTTCGTAACCGAGAAGCTTTCACTGCCCAAGAGAGAGTACCACGACAGCTGGTCCCGTTATAAAGAAAATATAAGAAATCCAAACGAGAAGGTAAAAATAGCTCTTGTAGGGAAGTACATTGAACTCCAGGATTCCTACATGAGCCACAAGGAAGCATTCTCACATGTTAAGGGCAATACAGGCATAGATGTGGAAATCAAGTGGGTGAATTCTGATGATCTCATTTCCAGCCAGGAAGAACTGCAGGATGTTCATGGCGTCATTGTGCCCGGAGGCTTCGGTTACAGGGGAATAGAGGGAAAAATCCAGGCAGCAAGGTATGCCAGGGAGAACGGCATACCGTATCTTGGAATATGTCTGGGTTTCCAGGTTGGAATAATGGAATTTGCAAGAAATGTAATGGGCCTGGAGGGTGCCAACAGTACAGAATTTGACAGCAATACGCCGAATCCAGTAATAGATCTGCTCCCTGAGCAGCTTGGCGTAGAGGATATGGGCGGCACAATGCGCCTTGGCTCAAAGAAAGTGATTATCAGGGACAACACACTTGCAAAAAGGATTTACAAATCAGACACCGTTTATGAAAGGCACCGGCACAGGTATGAGGTAAACCCGTCTTATATCGAGAAATTCAATAGTTCCGGAATGGTATTTTCAGGTGTGGACGAGGAAGAGATCAGGATGGAGATAGCAGAGATCAAGGACAGCGACAGATTCATTGCTGTTCAGTACCACAGTGAATTCAAGTCAAGGCCGCTGGAACCTTCCAAAGTTCACACCCATCTTGTGAAAAAAGCGCTGGAGTACAAGCAGAATATACTGGAGGCCACAGCTTGAATGGAGTTGCAATCAAACTGCTACTGAAGATAAATGAAAAACTGAAGGAAGTGGCACCTTCCAATCCGAAACTGCTATCCGTAGAGCGATATTTCCTGCTGGATACCGTGGAGAACAGAACCCTTTTCCATCTTACAGAAGGGAGACTCGAGGTTGTAGATACCAGTGAGCACCCTCCAGACATATTCATATCAACTACAGAGGAAGAACTTGAAAAGATACTTTCCAAACAGGTGAACCCAATGGAATCATATTCTAAGGGCAGGATAAAGATTAAGTCCTCCTTCATGGATAAACTCTTGTTCTCCGAGTTGTTGACATGACTCATTTTAAGGATCTGAAGGATTACACGGATTTCCTGTGGGATCAGGTAAAGCAGGGATATGAACTTGCCAAAAACGTACGTTCCCTTGGAATGGATGTGGTGGATTCTGTTGAAATCCCCCTTGCGTCAGATATGGCGGACAGGATTGAGGAGCTCATCGATATAAGGGGAATCGCCTCTGACATCAGGGCCCTTGCAAAGGAGAAAACAAGGGAGGAAATCTCCATCGAGATATCCCGTAAAGTAGCCCAGATGTACGCATCAGAGGGAAAAGTTAAGTCGGTTGACAAAGCGGTCAGGGTGGGTCTTGCAATTCTCACCGAGGGGATCCTCGTAGCACCCCTTGAAGGCATAGCCGATGTAAGTATAGGAAACAATGCAGACGGCACGGATTACGTTTCAGTGGTCTATTCAGGACCAATAAGAGGTGCTGGAGGAACTGCCCAGGCTCTGAGCGTCCTGATAGCAGATGTTGTCCGCAGGGACCTGGGTATTGGAGCGTTCAAACCAACTGATGATGAAGTTGAGCGATACATAGAAGAAGTCCAGGCATACAACAGGATCAAGCATCTCCAGTACATGCCATCCCCTGAGGAAATAAGGCAGGTAATACTGAACTCTCCTGTCTGCATAGACGGCGAGGGAAGCGAGGAGGAAGAAGTCTCCGGGCATAGGGACATGGACAGGGTAAGAACAAACAGAATAAGGGGCGGAATGTGCCTTGTGTTGTGTGAAGGGCTGATACAGAAATCCAAAAAGGTTCTCAAGCATACTGGAAAACTTGGACTCAACGAATGGGACTTCCTCGGGAAGAAGGAGGCCAAGACAACTTCAGAGGAAGATACAAAACCGAAAAAGTCGGACAAATTTTTGAAGGATATTGTAGCAGGCAGACCCGTTTTCGGACACCCCAACAGGCCTGGAGGTTTCAGGCTGAGGTACGGGAGGTCCAGAGTATCGGGGCTTGCAGCGGCATCCCTCAATCCTGCATCCATGGTCGCGCTTGACCGTTTTATTGCAACAGGTTCACAGATCAAGATAGAGCTACCTGGAAAGGCAGCGGCTGTTACCCCTAGTGAACTGGTTGACGGGCCAATGGTCCTGCTGAAAAACGGCAATCATGTGAGGGTGGAGACTTCAGAGGAAGCTGCCATTTTGCTAGATGAAATTGAACAGATAACAGACCTCGGTGAAATTCTCATTGCGTACGGGGACTTCCTTGAAAACAACTATAAGCTGGTTCCAGGCTCATTCAACTACGACTGGTGGAAACTTTATCTTGACCAGGATCTGAAGGAAAGTCTCGGAAGGAAGGTTCCAGACCAGTTTGAAGCCATAAAGCTGTCAAGGGAACACGGAATACCACTCTATCCCAAATACGATTATTTCTGGCATGATCTGAAGACCGAGGAAATACTTGATCTTCGTGCCAGGCTCGGAGGGTCTACCTTATCCGGCGGCGAACTTCACATTAGCGACAGCTCAGTTTCCAAAACACTCATCAGGCTGGGAATCCCATATGTCAGAAATGGTGAGACAATTGTTCTGCAGGAATACTACCCGCTTATTGTGAGCCTGGGACTGGAAATCACCGATGACATTGTGACAACCCGGGAGGTTGGAACTGAAGCCACGGACCCTCTGGAACTGGTTTCCGCATTATCTGGAATACAGATCAAGCCAAGATCTCCAACAAGAGTAGGCGCAAGGCTGGGGAGGCCGGAAAAGGCTGGAGACAGGAAGATGAAACCCAAGGTTCACGTTCTTTTTCCACTGGAGAACTCAGGGGATGCAAGAAGATCCCTGAGGAACTCTGTGAAGAACTCCAGTGGTGGCCTTGATGTGGAGGTGAGCACCAGGCAATGCACGGCCTGCGGCTTTGAAACCCCGACACCTGTATGCACGGAGTGCGGCTCAAAGACGGTTAAATCCGGGAGAACCCGTAAGATCAGGGTGGATATGGGCAAGCTTTTCAACAGCGCAGTTGACAGGCTTGGGCTTGAAATTCCTGACAAACTTGAAATAAAGGGCGTCAAGAAGCTCATGTCAAAGGACAAGGTCAGTGAACCGCTGGAAAAAGGATTCCTGAGAGCCCTGAATGATGTTTCAACAAACAAGGACGGTACGTGCAGGTACGATATGTCTGATATCCCGATCACGCACTTCAGGGCAGAGGAGATTGGAATCACAAGGGAAAAGCTTGTCCAGCTGGGCTACGAGGACAAAGAAATGAACGAGATTTTCCCTCAGGATGTCATAATACCCCTTGCTGCAGCCGATTATATACTGAAAGTATCACAATATGTGGACAATCTCCTGACTAACTACTATGGACTTCCGCCTTTCTATATGTGCAGAACCAACGAAGACCTTATCGGACAGCTTATCATCGGACTTGCCCCCCACACCTCCGGAGGAATTCTCGGAAGGATAATCGGGTTTTCTGACGTAAGCGGCTGCTATGCCCATCCCTTCTTCCATGCTGCAAAGAGGAGGAACTGTGACGGGGATGAGGACAGCATAATGCTGCTTCTGGATGGTCTCATCAATTTCTCCAAGGAATATCTTCCTTCAACAAGGGGTGGACTGATGGATGCGCCGCTTGTTCTGACTGTACAGCTGAACCCGGATGAAGTGGACAAGGAGGCCATGAATGTGGATACGCTTTATGACTATCCACTGGAGTTTTACGAAGCTGCCGCTGAGGGGAAATCTCCTGCCGAAGTGGAGGAGATGATGTTGACAATGGGAACGAGGCTCAGGAAGACTGGAACAATCCTCGGATCAGGATACAGCACAGAAACCCTGCACATCAACAGTGGCGTGAAGGTTTGTTCATACAAGACAATAGACTCAATGGAGGAAAAGATAGAAAGACAACTTTCCCTGGCCAGGAGAATCAGGGCAGTGGATGCTGATGATGTGGCTTCAAGGGTACTGAATTCTCACTTCCTTCCCGACATGTATGGTAATTTCAGGGGGTTCTTCTCCCAGGAGTTCAGGTGCACGAAATGCAATACCAAGTACAGGAGGGTGCCACTGTCAGGAAAGTGTCACAGATGTGGCAATCCAAGTATTTCACTCACAATACACAAGGGCAGCGTAATCAAATACATGGCGGAAACAGTAAAAATATCACAGGAATTTGACCTTCCGTGGTACCTTAACACTAGAATAGACAACCTGGTGAGAACAATTAAAGGCACATTCGTAATGGAGGAGGACAAACCTGACAATTCACTTGCCAGATTCATGGAGGAGGAAACATAATGATAGGTTCTATTTTTGTAACAGGACCAGCGGGGACGGGCAAATCCACTTTTTGCGGTGCCCTCAAGGACTGGCTGATCTCAAATGATTACAACGCTGCCATTGTCAATCTGGACCCTGGCTCAGAGTTCACCCCGTACGAACCAGATATTGACATAAGGGAAACACTCTCACTGAGCCAGATCATGTCGGAGTTCAACCTTGGGCCAAACGGTGCCCAGATTGTAGCATCCGATCTCATACTGGAAAATACGGAACCAATAGAGTCCATTCTCAAAGAATTGGATGATTATTATGTTATTTTCGACACACCAGGTCAGATTGAACTATTCAGCTTCAGGCCGGGAAGCCCAATCCTCGTTGACAAACTCTCCCAGGGTAAGGCCATGATTGCTTTTGTGACCGATGCGGTACTGTCATCATCTCCTTCAGGCTACATTTCGCAGAAGATGCTTTACGGTTCAGTTATGTCAAGATTCTACAAGCCAATGATGTTCGTCCTGAACAAGACAGATCTGATCACCAGTGAGGACCTTAACAACATCGAAAGATGGGAGCAATCTCCCGACCTCCTGCATGACGCCTTTCTGGACGAAAAGCAGGAAATGGTCAAGGACTATTTTTCAGCAGTCCTGCAGGCATTCCAGGATAGCAGGATGCTGAGCAAGGTTTACCCTGTTTCATCAAAGGATTTCAGCGGTTTTGAGGATATCTACTCCGAAATGTCACTCTTCTTTACCGGAGGCTCAGATGTTGACACCATGTACCGGGATGACTGAAGGATAAATATTCTATACGGATTAAAAAATACGCACTGAAACCCCTTTAATAACCCCGTTTAAAAAGGGTCCGGCAAGGGTTCTTAAAACTTGTTGTATCATACATACAGGTCAGCAAAATGTTTTAAGTAAACACCGCTCCCATAATCATGGCGGTTAAGCACCACTGTATTATTTGCGGTATTTTGATTTACAGTGGAATGTATTGCTCTAGCTGCTCAAGAGAAATAGTGAGGACTAGAACTCTGGACGATGAAACACTTGAGGACTGGATCACGAGGATCAGGTTCAAGGTCATCAGGTTCACGTCAAGCAGTAAAAGCGGCACTTCACTGGATAGTTTTGACCCCTCGGGAATCTGACCACCCCTATTATCCCAACAGGAATGGATATGCCCTATATGAGGCATAATCCCCGCTTCAATTGAACTGAACCATTTAATATCGTGGCAAAATACGAAAAGAGAAGCGAAAGTGTGATGTCAGCCATAAGGGATACTGCAACAAGTGCGGGTTCGACCAATTCAGGTAAAGACAGGCTCAGGCTTATACTTCTTTACGTGCCAATAGTTGCCCTTACTGTTGTGGGATTCACTGCCTCCGCAATAATAGGCAGAATTTCAGTAGATCTGGCCGGCCTGAGCACAGTGGCATACATTCTTGGTCTGCGCCATGCCGTTGATGTTGACCACATTGCTGCAATTGATAACGTCACAAGAAAACTCATGCAGGAGGGGAAGGACCCAATGTACGTTGGGACATGGTTTTCCCTCGGGCACTCCACAATAGTTGTGGGGCTCATAGTGGGACTCATCTTTTTCACACGTACCGTGAAAGGTGTCATACCTGCCCTACAGAGCAACGGAGCAGTAATAGGTACCGCGGTATCAGGAACATTCCTCTGGATCATCGGGTTGTTGAACCTGGCAATTGCAATGAGCATTTACGGGGTCTACAGAGACATCAGAGCTGGAAGAAATGAAGGCCCGGGCCTTGAAGAGATGCTCAGCAAACGGGGATTCCTGAACAGGTATTTTCACTCACTTTTCAGGATTGTCAGCAAATCATGGCAGATCTATCCCATAGGAGTGCTGTTCGGGCTGGGGTTCGATACTGCCAGCGAAGTTGCTCTCATAGCAATCAGTGTGGGGGCCGGGGTTTCCGGGCAGATTCCACTCTGGATGATACTGGTGCTTCCATTCATGTTCACCTGCGGGATGGTCCTGCTGGACACCACGGACGGGGTAGCCATGAGGAAGGCCTACGGGTGGGCATTCATGAGGCCGATAAGGAAGATATACTACAACCTCACACTGACAGTCATATCAGTCATGGTAGCACTGGCCATAGGGACTGTTGAGGTGCTCCAGGTATTTACCCTGGAGCTGAAACCAAACGGAGCATTCTGGTCATGGATTATCGGACTGAACTTTTCCGAGATCGGATACTTCATCATTGCAATTTTCGCAATTACATGGCTAATTTCCATGGCATATTACAGGTACAAGGGCATAGATGACAGTGCAGAAAATTTAGGAAGCGGCCTTTCCTGAACCAATCATCACAGAACCAGCATTTTTGGAAATGACGGGACGGGATGACATCTCATCGTTTCCGGTTTTTTCTGGCAATAAATATGACTTTCCCAAGTACAGTATTCTTTCTTATGGCACCGAACTTATTGCTGTCGGTACTCCTCATGCGGTTGTCGCCTTCCATGAAGTACATTGGGCCATCCTGAGAAATCTCCAGTTTCTTCACTCGTTTGATAAGAGTTGTATTATCGACCGGGCTCCTGAAAATAAGGACGTCCCCTATCCTGATGTTTAAAAAAAATCGTGTGGCAACAGCATAGTCACCGTCCCTTGCGTAGGGTTCCATGCTGTTTCCACTAACTTTAAGGACCGTTAAAGGAGTCCACACTTTAGAGTTGCGGGTAAACTACTTCCTCGTGAGGATCGTAGGGTGCTTTGGCTCTCTTTGTCTTTATACCTTTGGTCTCCCAGAAAATTTCTGAGAATTTGTTCACTTCGTTCAGGAGTTTCATGGCGGCTTCCCTGTCCGGTTCCTGCTTTGACTTTCCTCCGAACTTCATGATGTTGAACACAATCTCATGCAGTTCCGGATGTGCTTTTACGTGGTCTGGCTTGATGTAGTCTCCCCAGATAATCCTTATCTCGTGTTTGCAAAGTTCTGCATGTTTTTCCTTGACTTCAACTGCCCTGGCCATGTCATGCACATAGTCCAGCATTTCATCGGGCTTTTCTGCACTTGGTTTTGGAATGGATCTCATAAGGTCGACCATTCTCACAACTGTAAGGGCCGAAAGCTGTGCAAGATGCGGATCATAAATGCCGCATGGGTAGTCACAGTGTGCGTAAGCAGTCTCAAAGCCAATCTTGTCTTCTATTGTTCCAAAAATCTTTGCCAATGTGTTGGTTTTTTCCACTCTAATCACTGTTTATAGAATGACTTCACTTATAAAAAATATTGTTAGTTCTCCAAGTAAAACGGAAAAACGCCTTAAATGGCATGTTTTCTCAAGCTGAAAGGCAGCAGAATTTGAATTGAATCTCTTTCCTTGGGATCCAGGCTTGAGCAGTTGCCAAATAATGTTTTTATAGACATCAGATAATCAAGGCACATGGAGAGCAGCAGTGCAATGGTCAGCAGAGACGGAGAAATGCTTTCCATCATTGGTCAGGTCAGGCAGCTTGCTAACTCTCAGTTTTCAGTTGCAATCGAAGACAAGGTCCAGGAATTCAGCAGGTTCAAGGAGGCTACAAAAGAGGAGATTTTCGGAGAGCTGTGTTTCTGCATTCTAACTGCCAACACCTCTGCTGAAATGGGTGTTAAGACCCAGAATATCATAGGCCTGGATAATTTTGTACACATGGACCAGCAGACCCTTCGTGACTCCCTGAAGGCAGCAAAGTACAGGTTCTACAACCTCAGGAGCAAATTCATTTCAGAATCAAGGTGGATTATTGATGAACTCCCCTCCCTCATTAATTCCAGCAACACCTTCGAAACCCGTGAGTACCTTGTTGAAAACATTAAGGGAATGGGATACAAGGAGTCGTCACATTTCCTGAGAAACGTCGGGGTATTCGACTTTGCCATACTGGACAAGCACATTGTAAGGATGCTAAAGAGAGAGGTTCCGGAAATAGAAGTCAAGGTGGCCTCGAGAAAGAATTATCTGAGAACAGAGGAAACGGTGCTGAAAATGGCCTCACAAATGGGACTCAAACCAGGTATTCTTGACCTGTACATGTGGAAAATTGCTACTGGAAAGCTAATTAAGTAAAGTGCAGTTATTACATTTGATCAATTATGGTTATGTCTTTCCTGGATGTTAAACGGGCAGACAGGAACTACTGGTACTTCTATGGGGACCTGTACAGGCTCATGCTCAATGCCGGTAACGAGGTTGCGAAGGCCACAGCCGAAGAATTTGGGAACGGGAAGAATATTCTTGTAATTTGTGGAAGAGGTAACAATGGAGGGGATCGCCTGGTTGCGGCATCTTCACTTTCTGTTCTTAACAGCGTTGCTGTGCATGTCATTGGCGGAATAGAAAACATGAAGACTCCGGAATCCAGAAAGGCAGCCAAGTCATATTCCGGAAAAGTAGTGGAGGATAGTTCTCTTCAATCTGAAATAAAAAAAGCTGACATAATTATAGATGCAATGCTGGGTTCCGGTATCACAGGAAAGCCTAGAGAGCCCTATCCGCAGATTGTCAAATCAATTAACGGTTCCAGGTGCAGGATAGTCTCAGTTGATGTCCCAACCGGAATGGGCTGGGCTGTTCCTGTCAAACCACATGTGACTGTCACCTTTACCGATGTAAAGGAAGGGATGACCAGGAAGAATTCAGGTAAGATAATGGTCCGGGATATCGGTATCCCCGAAAAAGTGTTCAATTATAATGGTCCGGGAAACTTTGTTTATTTGCCAATTCCAGAAAAAGACTCGCACAAGGGCATGAACGGGACAGTTGGAATGGTTTCAGGATGGACATATTACGGTTCAGCGGTAATCTGCGCAAAGGGGGCAGTCAAGTCAGGTGCAGACCTAGTCAGGGTTTACACGGTTCCAGAAAATGTACCTGTGATATCTTCATACGGTCCGGACATCATTGTCAAGACCGCGGTAAAGAATAATCTTGCTGAACTCAGGAAAAACGATGCAATTGTTATAGGGCCAGGCCTTGGCAAAGACCAGGATACTGATGAAGTGGTGGCCTCAATAAAAGGGTACAAGGGACAGCTAATCATTGATGCCGAGGGGCTTTCCATTCTTGGAAACCTGAAGAAAGGCTGTCCACAGGCCAGATTTATACTCACTCCACACAAAGGAGAGTTCAGGAACCTCACTGGCGAGGAGCCTGATCCTGAGAACGTGGTGAAGTTTGCAAAGAGCAACAACTGTACCATCATACTGAAGGGGAGTAC
The DNA here is from genome assembly GCA_046705365.1 of Thermoplasmataceae archaeon. GTDB lineage: Archaea > Thermoplasmatota > Thermoplasmata > Thermoplasmatales > Thermoplasmataceae > JAJZOM01. Next base: position 24,823 of record JBJKQM010000017.1, on the reverse strand, counting down.
AGATACTGTAACAGACGGGAAAAGGACCAGATATACGGAGGGAGGCAACCCCAGGATGACAATGGGGGGCACTGGGGATCTTCTTGCGGGTATAACGGCATCAATTTCAACCAAGATAAAGGACCCCTTCGAAGCTGCATGCCTGGCCTCATTCATAAACAAGAAAGCAGGAGACCTGGCATTCAAACAAAAAACCTACTGGTATGACATAAAAGACATGACCGAAATGTTGCCGGATGCAATGAAACTGGCACTGTGGTCACAGTAAGAATATGGAACCCTCCAGATGCAAAAGGTTTAAATTAGGCGCAGAGTAGTTGGGCTGCCACAATAAAATGGAGCATTGCCATGGAAACGACCCAGAATTTAGAAAGTGAAAATGCGGATAAGTTGGATCCCAGAAGTATTTACGATCTATTCCAGCGGAATGTGGAGGCAAACAGAAGCAATCCTATCATTATTTTCCATGGCAGGCACGTTTCCTATCATGTCATGCTTTCGATGGTGGATTCCCTGGCAGAGTCTCTCAGAAAAAAGATGGAAATCTCGAAGGGAGATTCCATAGGAATAGCTCTTCCACTCTCCCCGCAATTCCTTGCGGTTTTCCTCGCTACACAGAAAATCGGTGCAGTGGCGGTCCCCCTGGACCCGGGGATGACAGTCTTTGAATTTAGAAATATAATGTCCATCGTCAGGCTTAAGGCTATATTTGTTCCTGATACGCTACATTTTCAGCCCGGTAATAGTGATGGCCTGAATTATCTTGTCACAACAAGGCTCCAGGATTTTCTGCCTTTCGAATCATCCGTCCTTTATACAGCCAGAAACCTTGGCAATGCAGGAAGAGTCAAGCCGGAAGGATTCCAGATATTCCGTTTCACAGATCTGATTTATGATGCCAGGGGCGATTCCGTCGTCACAGATCCAGTGAAAGACAGGGCAATTGCGCTCATATCTCCCTCAAGGAGCGGAGAGCTTCAGGCGATGTATTTCACCCAGCATAATGTGATATCTTCTGCGGAAGCCATATCCAAAAGTTTTACGAAATTGAAGGGACGATTCAAAATTGCCACAACTCTTCCCCCATTCCTCCCAGGCTCACTGCAGCTTTCTGTAGTTCTGACAATATTTCTTGGAGGCACAGTAACTACTGTTATGGGGAGAGATAATTACTACCGGCTCTTCTTCCTCTGCAGCCTTTTCGACTGCGATTACATTCTAACTTCCCCGTATGATATTGGCAGGATACTCGAGGAGGGTCTCCCGAATCTTGCCATACGCAGCATGAAGGGGATGCTGTGCAGCAGTTACCTGTTAAACCCGGAGTTACGGGAAACCATTGAAAAAAGATATGGAACAAGGATAATCGAGTATTACGGGATACCGGAAATGCTTGGAATTACCCATTTCCAGTCTCAGGACAGGAGCAAAGAAGTGTCCGGCAGCCCGGGCAACACTATACCGGGGGTTGAGGCAAGGATACTCGAGGAAAGAACCCATGAGCCTGTGCCCGAAGGAACAACAGGTGAGCTCTTCCTCAGGGGTCCCGGACTTTCAACAGAGTTCTCCCCTCCGGTTGCTGACCCATCGGAATACTATATGGATGGATTCCTGGATTCTGGCGACCTGGCCAGAATGGATGAAACTGGGATTTTTATCGTAGAAGACAGGAGGAGGGAAGCGATTGTTTCAAGAGGCATTCTTATAAGTTCCAGGGAAATAGAACAGATTATTGCAGGTGTAGAAGGCGTTTCCGAGGTTGCCGTAGTGGGCATAGGCAACAATAAGGGAGAAGAGGAAATTATTGCAGTGGTCTCAGCAGCACAGGAATCCCCGGGATTGACTGGAAAGATACTCAAGGCGTGCAGAACGAAGCTCTCTTCATACAAGGTACCGAAAAAGATAGAATTCAGGAAGGAACTCCCAAAAACAATGTCAGGCAAGGTTCTCAAGCGCCAGATCATTGAGGAACACACCGCCCATCAATGAAAAGGTTTTTCAATAGCTTAGACTGGTGAGAACTATGCTTGATGAAGGCATGCACAGGAAGAAAATTGCCGTAGTAGCCTTTGCACTAATCTCCCTTTTCCTTTTTTCCAATATTCACAATGCAGTAATACAAACTGGTAATGCACAGCCAGTATCCAGCTCAACCGTCCAGACCCCATTGAGCGATGTATCATTCCTGGGGCCAGTCACAAATTCCCAGGCAAACTATACCGGGAACATGAATGTGCTCGTAATGTTCAATTTCTCCAACCCGGCTGCTTTGGACAGTCTCCTGTCCAACCTTACTAACCCCATGAGTCCCCAGTATGGCCATTTCCTGTCACAAACACAGTTCAACACAGAATTTTCCCCACAGTATTCCACCTATAACTCTGCCATAAACTACTTCAGGCAGTACGGAGTAAATGTGAAGGAAACATTCCAGAATCGGCTTGTCCTTTCTCTTCAGGGCTCAGGCGAGAATATTTCAAAGGCATTTAACACAAACATAACGGTCTCCGGCACAGGACTTTCATCTTCTTACAGTCCCTCGTCTCAGCCAAAACTGCCACAATGGCTCGCAGATTCTGTCAGCAAGGTTATCGGCCTTAGCAGCATAAAACCGCAGATCAACCTCAATCTCTACAACCAGGGCACATACTCCGCGAACCAGGGCGTGACAGGGAACTATGCACAGGCAGTAAAATCCCAGTTCATCTATCCTGTGATGCCTTCTCCCTACAACGGTGCCCAGTTACTTTACGGTTCATATTTCCAGCCAGCCTACAATGAAACGCCGCTGCTGGAAAAAGTAATGCCAACAGGCGCAGTAATTGCCACCATTTTATGGGCCGGTTCATACACCTCAAATGGCAATACAGTGTACACTGGCCCATACAACCCGTCGGATCTATCCAACTACTTCAACAAATCGCTCCCGGCCAGCCAGCCCCATCCAAAAGTCTACGGTGTACCGGTAAATGGCGCACCGCTTCCAGGCACTTCGGCGCAGAATGACACATCCGGAGCAGCCATTGAGAACACCCTTGACCTGGAACTGGCAGGAAGCACTGCCCCGGGCGCATATATCTATAACGTCTACGGAAAGAACAGCACTTTCACTGATCTAACAGCGGCCTTCGAGACCATTCTGAGCCCCAGTTCATCGCAACCCCAGGAACTGCTCAATGTATCTGTTATAACAAATTCATGGGGTTCAAACGATACGGTAAGCAATACATGGAACCAGCTTCTGCAGGAATGCCAGGCCAGGGGAATAACTGTTCTAGCCAGTTCAGGCGACAGCGGAAATGACCTGAGCAGCCCAAAAAGCGTGAGTTCAACTGAAGCAGTGCAGTTCCCGTCCACAAATGCCTTTAACACTTATGGGGTAGTTGCTGTTGGCGGAACAAATATTTCAATATCCACTACAACCCTGGCACTCCAGAGCCAGCAGGTATGGTATGTCCCAGGCACCCCAACCAATGGGGGCACTCTTGGTTCAGTTGGAGGAATAAGCAACTATTATACTGAACCGGACTGGCAGCTCAATTCGCAGGCCAACCAGGTGATCAAGAATCAGGGAAGAGGCGTGCCTGATGTTGCTGCAGTTGCAAACAACACACTCATATATTATTCAAATGCAACAAAGGGAAGTTTCTACATAGTTGCCGGAACGAGCGTTTCCTCTCCCGTGCTTGCCGGAATAATCGCAGAAATGGACCAGTACAGGGCACATGAAGGGCAGGGCTGGCTTGGCTTCCTGAACCCATCAATATACCAGCTTGGCACTGAGCAGTATGACCCATCGCTTTCCGGAGATTACACCCCGCCTCTTACACCATTCTATGATGTAACTGAGGGGCACAATGCCAATTACAGTGCCCTCCCGGGGTATGACCTTGTGACTGGAATGGGCTCCATCAACGCTTACAATTTCCTTGCTGATCTTTCCGGTGCCAAGTATAATGTATCATTCAGGGAGACTGGAATGAACACCAGCAACATCTGGTCAGTTGAGGTGAACGGAAACTCGCACACTTCAGTTGGGGCATATGTTAATTTCAGCCTCATAAACGGTTCATACCATTTCAGTGTCCCGGTCGTCGGATACAATGTATCTGATCCTGTTGCGGGCAACTTCACGGTTCATGGTTCCGCAGTGCTAATTGAACTGCAGTTCAAGAGGGGATATCAGGTGAACTTTACGCAAAGTGTCCTTCCCCCGGGTACGGCCTGGACATTGAACGCGTGGAATTATACAGCAGCATCCCTGAACAGAACTCTTCAATTGTACTTCCCCAATGGAACATACAGCTATCAGGCAGTCTCTTCAGATCCGAACTATTATGGTAGCACAGGAGCGTTCACTGTAAGCGGGAATTCCCAGAATATTGCTGTGAATTTCACCCGTGGCATTTTCAACGTCACATTTGTCGAGGAGGGGCTTCCAGCCTCCCAGACATGGACTGTAAGCAATGGCACAAAAACACTGAGCACAAACAATACCAGCCTCACTTTCACTCTACTGGGTGGACAGTATACTTTTACAGTTTATCCATCAGGCAAGTATATTGCAAACAAGACTAAAATCAGCCTTAACACAGAAGGCATGAATAAGACAGTATACCTCAACTTCAGCTATGGATATTACATAACCTTCAATGCGACAGGTGTTCCGTCAGGCCTGAAGTGGACGGTGCTGGTGGCGGATTACAACGTGAGTTCAGCAAATAACACCATTACTGTTGAAGTTCAGAACGGCACTTACGCCTATTATGCATATTATACAGGGGCGGGCACAACACAGCACGTGAGCGGAACGGTAAACGTCTCAGGTTCGAACGTTACGGTTCCCATTGTATTCCAGACTCCGAGAACGCCATCTGAGTATTACATCCTCTACGTTACACTCTTTATACTGGGAATTGCAGTTCTCGCAATAGGCTTGCTAATGCTGAGGAAGAAGTGAAAAACGTCAAAGGGCGAATTCAGTGAAAAGATGGTAGAACCCTTTCAAATAAAGGGAAAAAACCAATTATTTCCCATAGAAACTGCCATTGTCGCGGTTTCTGGTAGTCGGATATATTTTAACAGAAAATTAGTCTAAAAATTAAATAGCAGTCAAACACTTAACTTAGGCAGGCGTCGATTATGGCTGATACACATGAAACAACTGTTCAATTTTCAAGAGGACTGGAAGGCGTAATTGCGGCCGAGACAAAGATTGGTTTTGTGGATGGAACCGAAGGCAGACTGGTCTACAGAGGTTATGACATATCCACCCTTGTAGAGCAATCAAACTTTGAGGAAGTATCATACCTCCTTCTTTACGGTGAACTCCCCACAAGGAGCCAGTATAACGATTTTGTGTCCCGACTGAGGAAACTCAAGCATCTGGAAAAGGAAGAGTACGACATGATTAGGAAAGTTGCCGCGAAGGCACACCCAATGTCAGCTCTCAGGACCATGATATCATACATCGGTTCAAACGACAAGAGAACTGTCGAACCGGATGTTACAACACAGGAGATGCTGGGAGTTGAGGTCATTGCCAAGATACCAACCATTGTGGCAGCGATCAACAGGGTCCATGAGGGCCTGGAAATAATTGAACCCGATGATGATCTTTCCTATGCATCTGACTTCTTCTATCAGGCACTTGGCAGAAAACCCAGTACTGTGGAGGCAAAAATGCTGGACGCCGCGCTGATACTGCACGCAGATCACGGTATGAACGCATCCACATTTTCATCCATGCTCACAATTTCCACCCTGTCCGACATGTACTCAGCAATTACCTCTGCAATATCCACTCTCAAAGGCCCCCTGCATGGCGGGGCCAACGAAAGGGCACTAGCCCTGATCCAGAGAGTCGGAAGGCCAGAAAATGCTGAAAAAGTGATTGGAAACATGGTTGAGCACAAGGAGAAGATCATGGGTTTTGGTCACCGTGTCTACAAGGTTTATGATCCCAGGGCAAAGATACTGAAGCAGTTTGCAGAGAAAGTCACAAATGCCCATGGAAAGCAGGAGCTCTTCCAGGCAGCGAACAAGATTGAGGAAGTAATGATTTCCAAGCTTGGCTCTAAGGGCATATTCCCAAATGTTGACTTCTACTCCGGGCTCCTTTATTATTCAATAGGCTTCGACCCTGAAATTTTCACACCAATATTTGCCGTAAGCAGGGCTTCCGGCTGGGTCGCAAGATCACTTGAATATGTGAAGGACAACAGGCTGTTCAGGCCAAAAGCGGTCTATGTCGGCCAGAACGGTCCGAACAAATATATTCCAATAAACGAAAGGGAATAATTCCCTTTCCTAATCCACATACAATTTGAAACAACATCTCCTCGTAATAGATACATCTGCGATTCTTTCAAGAATGCTTAACATAAGTCAGGAAAATTTTGTCATCCCGTCTTCCGTGATGGAGGAAATAAAGTTGGGCAAGATAGCCAGGTCGCTGACTTGGCACGAGGATAACCTAAATGTCATGAAGGCAACCAAAGATTCACTGGAAAAGGTAAGGAAGGCGGCAAGGGAAACCGGAGATATTTCTGAACTCAGCCCTGCTGATATTGAAGTCATCGCCGTTGCACTTGATGTCCAGGGAACCGTGGTAAGTGATGACTTTGCCATTGAAAATGTCTCATCCAAACTCGGGCTTGAGTTCCTGGGTGCTGACCTTAAGCCCATTTCCAAAGCAATCACCTGGCAGTTCAGGTGCACCGGATGCGGGGAAAAATATAAGGAGTATGTACGGACCTGCCACATATGTGGGCACGATGTTAAGAGGTCGGTAAAGAGTTATAAAAGAAATTGATATAATAATCAATGATTGATATCTCACTTCCCCTGAAAAGGGGCATGATAACTTATCCTGGTGACGCAAAACTTGAGCTTTACAATTATTACACTCATCCTGAGGATGGTGTTCACATAACCAGGATTCTCATGGAGACACATACCGGAACGCACATTGATGCGCCGTTCCACGCTATGGAAGATGGCCCGACAATGTCATCAATTCCATTGGAGAAGCTGATGGGCCCATGCACTGTAGTTGAGGCAAAGGGAGATTATGTCAGTGCTGATGATATACCAGAAACAACAGAGAAACGTCTGTTATTCAAGACGAAGAACTCAAGCCTCTACGGCAGTTTCAACACGGACTTTGCATACATTTCTATGCAGGCAGCTGAGAAAATGGTGGAAATGGGCATAGAGGTGGTAGGCCTGGATTATCTTTCCATAGAAAAATTTGGGACCAAGGGAATGCCGGTCCATAAAAAACTGCTTGGAAACGGTGTAACAATTGTCGAGGGACTGAGCCTGGAAGAGGTGGAACCAGGCGGGTATGAGCTTATTTGCCTCCCGCTTAAACTGGATCTGGACGGGGCCCCATGCCGGGCAATCCTAATGCAGTGAATCTCTTCCCGATCAGGGAAAAGTTAAGGCAAACTATGTGTATTACAAAGCAGGTCAGAAATTGATAGAATCTGAAGAAAGGGACAGTTCACTGAAACAGCTGGCGGAAATCTGCCGTATTTCCAGTTCAATCCGCTCCCTCCCGTCCCTGAAGCAGAAGTTCCAGGATTTTGAGCTCTCTCCGGATGAGGAAATAGACCCCATTGTAAGATCTTCGATTGAAAAGGAACTCCACCAGATACAGGGTTCACAAACCCTTGAAAGGGCAAAGCATTACATAAATCTGTTAAGGCAAAGCCTGGAGCAGGATCTTTCCCAGGATTTTTCTGGATTAAACCTGAAGCTCTGGAAAGGTTATGACCACATTTACACAGACAGCCTCTGGACCCTTGGAAGCAGGGCAAGGGGCCAGAACCATAAGGCATGGTACTGGGGGAATTTTGTTCCACAGATACCGTTTCAGCTCATATCGAGATATACCTCATCAGGTGGCTGGGTACTTGATCCATTCTGTGGATCAGGCACAACGGTTGTTGAGGCGCTCAAGCTTGGAAGAAACGTCCTTGGCGTTGAACTCAACCATGATGTCTACGCGAAAGCAGGTGAAAGCCTCAGTGGTATTGATGGCACCAGCGGGGCGGAATCATTTCTTGTCAACGCTGATTCCACTGAGTACAATTTTACTTCCTTTGTGAAGGAAAGAAATATGGAGGGATTTGACCTGGCTATCCTACACCCGCCATACTGGGATATTATAAAGTTCTCCGGGGACAGCGCTGACTTCTCCAATGCCCAAAGTGTGGATGATTTCACTGAAAGATTGAAGAAACTCACTGAAAGAATTCTGGAAGCGATGAAGCCAAAGGGCCATATTGCACTTGTAATCGGAGACATGTACAGAAACGGTGAGATAATCCCTCTTGGCTTCAGAAGCATGGACGCACTTTCCTCAACAGGGATCAAGTTGCGCGGTATTATCGTAAAGGATATCCAGAACACGAGAGCCAAAAGGAACAGCGAATCACTCTGGCGCTATAGGGCCCTCAAGTCCGGATTCTATGTCTTCAAGCATGAATACGTCTTTGTCTTCAAAGTATCCTGATTATTTCTTACTCTTCTCCAGGAATGCAGTGAATCCATCAATGAACTGGTCTGCATCTGCAACAATGCCGTAATCCGAGAACCCGAAAATAGGGGCGTTTGGGTCAGAGTTTACTGATATCACTGTTCCGGAATACCTGATTCCCACCGTATGGTTTGCCATTCCTGAGACGCCGATGGAAAGGTAGACGCCAGGTGAAATGGAAATTCCTGTTAGGCCTATCTGTTGCTGCCTCGGGAGAAATCTCATATCCACGAGTGGCCTTGTGGCACCGACTGAGGCTTTAAGCAGATCTGCAAGTTTCAGGACTTTTGCAATCTGTTCTCTTTTTTTTATGCCACGACCGATTCCCACAACAACATTGCTGGCTCCCAGCGGCTTATAATCCTCCGGCACAGGTGTCTTTTCAAGCAATTCATACTCACGGGAGGGGCTGAATTGGATTTCGTATACTTTTGGGGAGGCTCTGCCTTCAGCTATCCTGAACATTCCGGGCCTTACCGTGGTCATCTGCGGGTCAGTCCTGGAGTATATTGTTGCAATGATGCCACCGCCGAAAGCAGGTTTATGCTGGACAAGCCTTGAACCTTCAATTTCAATATCAACACAATCTGCCGTGAGGCCAACTTCCAGTCTCGCTGCTATGATTCCTGCAGCCTCCCTGCCTTCAACTGTAGATGGGAATACCACGTACTTTGGTTTCTTCTCCCTGATAAATTCAGTAAGTGCATCGGTGAATGCCTCAATCCTGTCCGTATTGTAAAGGTAGTATTCATGGGCGAAAAAGCGGTTCTTCCCTGGTTCGAGATTCCCAAAGAGAACGGATCTCATGTTATTTGAGGTTGCGAGCTCCGAGATTTTTGAGGATATCTCCTCCCCGATTGAAGTTTCGTTGAATATCACTCCAAGGATCGATTCTGAGCCCTCTGGCACATTTTTCAGTTTCAGTTCATTCTCAGGATGCTTCTCTTCCCTGTTTTCCTCAATTAACCCGGCTACGGTTTCAAAAATGCCTTCGTTGTTTTCCAGCATCTTTACAGTTCTCTGGCTTTTCAGTGATCTGGTTCCGGTGACTACCGTGGGGCTGAATTCCTGTCCAGTAAAAGTTATGCCAAGCTTTTCCGCGTCATACAGTTCAATTTCATCATACCTGTCTGGGGTCTCAGGGTTAAAGGCTCTTGCCCGGTTAATTTTCTCGCTAACTGATATGACTGCGGGAAGTGGTACCTTCATGGTTTCCATGCCCCTTTCGTTCTCGTGTTCAACAAGGAGCATCCTCCTGTCTTCTGCAAATTCAATTTTCGAGGCAGATGACTTGAAGGCATAACCGGAAAAAATCGCCACCTCAGGCGGCACCTGTGCAGTTTCCCCGTCAAGGGAGTATTTTCCAGTGAGAACAAGATCAGGGGAGAGTTTCCTGACCAGTGATGCAAGTATCTTCGCAGTGGCCAGGGTGTCAGAGCCGCCAAATTTCCTGTCAGAAATCAGGCAGACCTTGTCAACACCCATCTTCAGGGAATCGTTCAGTATCTCTTTTGCCTGAGGTGGACCCATGGTTGCAACTATGGTTTCTGCACCCTCTTTCTCCTTTATTCTCAATGCCTCTTCTATAGCTTTCTTGTCAAAGGAATTCATTGAAAGAGGAACATTCTCCCTGACTATCCTGTTGGTTTCCGGATCATATTTGACCTGGTTGACATCAGGTATCTGTTTTGCAAAAACCAGTATTTTCATGAAACAAAAATTGGTACTGAATATTTATTGATTAAGATTCTAAGAAGAAACTTTATGGATGAGATGGTTTTATTATGGTAATACATTAATTAAATTACCACAAATTTGAAATAAAGGCCAATACAGAAAGAGATGAGACAGATTGGAAGGTTCGAAGATCATTGAGAGGTACCTGGATGAAAATGAAAGAGTAATTTCCAGGTTCACCAGATACATCCTCACCAATACAAGATTAATCAGGTTCAGTTACCTGAAGCATGGTTTTGAGAGCCTTTCCCTGAGTGAAATGAGCATAAACCAAATGGCAGGTGGCATTAGGATTCTCCTGGCACTTGGGACAGCTTCTATTGCACTTATAATTCCGGTTTTTCTTGTTTATCTTCAGGGACAGGAGTCAGGAACGTTGTTTCTGGCCAATGTTCTGACTAACTTATTCATGGCATTTGTGTTCTTTTACATCTGGAGAATCTCAACAAAGAATTTCTACCAATTATCCTCACAAAAAACCAGGAAAAAGTGGAAAATCAACACATATGGGATAAGCACAGGAATTGATTTCGTGAACAGCATTCTGGAACAAAGAAAAATCTCTGCCAACTTATAGAAGGCCGGTTTCTGTTAGAAATAAAATGTTAAATCCACTCCGTTTCTAAAGACGTGGTGGATATTTTCACTGTTATGTAGAAATAGGGTGTTTAATGTTTCAGAGTTCCACCAGGATCTCTCCGCCTTCCACCTTTGTCTTGAAGGATGAAAGGGGCTTTATTGATCCGGAACCCTCTGGTTCGCTTATGACAGACCCATCGCTGGGCTTGAATGTTGCAAAGTGGTTTGGGCATATGAGCTGGTGGTCATCCATGAAACCCTCTGAAAGATCATAATCCTCGTGGGTGCAAAGATGCGATGTGGCATAGTAGTTATTTCCATCCCTGATGAGGAGAACTTCCTTTCCTTCCACTGTTACCTTGAACAAATCTCCGTCTTTCATTGCTCCTTCTTTTAGAACTTTGTACCAAGTCATGATTATCAATTATGCCATTCTACAATTATAATTTATCCCGTTTTGCCTTCGGACAAATTCTGGATCTTTTAGGATGGAAGTTGCTTCACCCTGCTTTCCCTTAACTTTCCTCCGACACCAGTTTATTTATACAATCGAGTCATTTTTCCATTGGCGTTGGTATCAGTTGGATCCGCAGATAAAAGAAAAATACAAACTTGCCGGCTCAATAGGAAAGAAGGCTCTTGAATACGGACAGAGCCTGGTGGAACCCGGTGCTTTGTTTTTTGATGTGGCTGAGGGAATAGAAAAGCACATGGTTGAACTGGGCGGAAAACCATCCTTCCCGGTAAACATTTCCATAAATAACGAAGCAGCCCATTACAGCCCATTCCGTGGAGACAAGAAGAAATTCAAGACAGGTGATGTGGTAAAGCTGGATGTTGGCGCCCAGGTGGACGGTTACCTTTCTGATAACGCCACCACAATAGAAGTCGGAAACACCGGAAACCATTCAGATATTATAGATGCTACACGCGATGCCCTCAATGCTGCAATCAAGAGACTCAGGCCAATGATCCAGGTCAGACAGATTGGGGCCGAGATTGAAAGGGTGGTAAGGAACAGGGGATTCAAGCCGGTTAGGAATCTCGGGGGTCACGGAATAAACAGGTACGATCTTCACTCTGAAATTTTCATACCGAATTACGATGACGGAAATGCAACCCCGCTTCACAAGGACATGGTCATAGCGATTGAGCCTTTTGCAAGCACCGGGATCGGGATGATCCACAACGGGCCCGGAGGAAACATTTACATCCTAAGCGGCACAAAGATCAGGGAGGATGAAATACTCTACAAAAATTTCAACACAGTCCCATTTGCCCAGCGTTGGGTAGCAGACCTCATGTCCAACCCGGATGATTACATTAAATCAATGATCAAGTCACGGGAACTGAGCGAATTTGCAGTCCTGAAGGAGCACAAAGGATCCATCATAGCTCAGGCTGAACACACTATCATGATACTTTCAGATGAGATTGTTGTTACTACCGCCTGAGCGCTTTCTCAATTCTTTCAAGGATTTCTGAAAAAACCTTTTCTTTCTCCTGGGAAGCGTCAACAGTTATCTTGCCTTCGAATTCTATGGATTTGTAAAGTTCCCTTACCCTGTTAAGATATTCAGTTTCCTCAAATCCAGTAAGACTGGATCTTTTTGACAGCCTATCCATGGAAACTGAAGGGTCAACATCGAGGTAAAAAGTAAGGTCCGGCCTGGTCCTGATTATGGAAGAGGTATCCATCATCCACTTCAGTGCCTCCTTCCTGCCGGGAAAGGCACTTTCTATTATGGCTCCCTGATATGCAAAAGATGAGAGCAGATATCTGTCACATATGACTATCCTTCCTGATTCAAGTTGCCTGGCTATCTCAGCCTGATGCACGTATCTGTCCTCTGTGAACCTGAAGAACAGAGAAAATCCTGAAGCAGGTTCCCTGCTGTGTTTCATTTCCTCTGTCCACTGGATATTGTCAGTTGGTTCCTTTGTAACGTATACGTGATGGCCTTTTTCCCGAAGCGCATCGGCAACCATTTTGGAAACAGTTGTCTTTCCTGAACCGTCTATACCTTCCAGCACTACGAACATTTGTTGTACAGCTTAAACCAGAACTTCGTATTAATTTGTTCACTGACGGGTCAATATAGGAGAAATATCAGATCCTGTCCAATTCATTGCCAGAATTCCATCAAGTCTATATCCGGCTCTGTAATCACACTGTCCATTTCTGGAAACCGTATGAAATTCAACAGCATAAGCCTCAAAATACTTTCGAACCGGTATGTGAGTTCCGTTTCACTAGCGGAGCTCATAAGGATACTGGGTAGATCACAGGCGTGGATTTTCATACCGCTCTATCTGGCAACAGTACGGCACATTCCTTATGTGACAGTTGGTTTGCTCTTCTTCCTCACTGCCATGGCAACGCTCCCCTTCTCAATTTACGGGGGCAATCTAATCGACAGGCTGGGGAGAAGAAAGGCTGCACTATGGTTGCCACCTATCATAATGGGGCTTCTCCTGGTAATGACAGTTACAGTGTTTCTGGACCTTCCGGATCTGATACTCTTCGTGAGCTTCATACTGGTTGAACCATTCACCAGCATTCAGGGCATTCTGGACAACGTCATCATTACAGATACAACCTCGGAATCAGACAGAACAACAGCATTCAGCGTCTTGAGGATAGGAGGAAATATAGGGTTTGCAATAGGGCCGGCCCTTGGCGGAGTTCTTTCGAATATTTCATACGGCCTGGTATTCCTTTTCCCGGCAATAGCCAGCATGGCAGAATTCTTCCTTTATTTCAGGTACGTTCAGGAAACTGATTATGTGAGGCCAGCAAAGACCGAGAAAATGCAGTTTCCAATATACGATAAACCGTTCATTTTTGTGAGCATCCTCATAGCATCTGTATGGTTCGTTGCTGGGCAATGGGGCGCGACCCTGACGCTTTTCTGGAGCCAGGTTGACAAAATTTCCAATTCACTGATTGGAATTCTCTATGCTGTAAATGGTGTTGTAGTGGTTTTCCTGCAGATACCGACAAACTGGGCCCTGGCAAGAGTAAGGGACTACCAGAGAATTGCGCTGGGAGGGCTTGTATATGCATTCTCATTCTTCGCACTGGCTTTCTTTTCAGGGTTCCTGTTCCTGGTTATTGATGTCATTTTCATCACCATGGCTGAGAACATCCTTTCACCAATAGCATTCAGTATCGTTGGGAAAATGGCACCCCCTGATAAGAGGGGGCAGTATTACGGGGCATTTCAGCTTATACTGGGACTCATAATGCCAATAGCGCCTGTCCTGGGCACGGCTTTGCTCTCCAAATATGCAGGCAATCCAATAATGATGTGGGGGCCCCTGATGTTGCTGGGGGTTGCACTATCGATGATTGTTCTTGGTTTTGGGAGAAGAACCTTTACAAAAGACAGAAGGGAGCCCCAGACAGTAAAAATATGAGGATCAGGAGGAGGTTTCCTTCCTGAATGTCTCTATTGCAGATTTTACCTCATCAACAGAAGCCTGGTTCTCAAGTGTGCTAATGTCTCCGGGCAGCTGGTTAAGTGCTACTGCCTTTACAACACGCCTCATGATCTTGCCGCTCCTGGTCTTGGGGAGAGATTTGACAATATGTATCTCCTCAGGAACGTAAATTGGTCCAAGTTCAGTGCGTATCTTCTGCCGGATTGCATTGACCAGTTCACCGTCGCCTTCATAAGCCTCCTTCACTACAATGAAGGCTACAATTACCTCTCCTTTTACAGGATCCGGACGGCCAAAGACGGCGGCTTCCGCAACTTCACTTGAGGCAATGAGGGCATCCTCGATCTCTATTGTTCCAAGCCTGTGGCCGGATACATTCAGGACTTCGTCAGCTCTTCCGAGCAGCCAGTAGTACCCATCAGTATCCTTAATTGCATAGTCGCCGCAGTAATACATTCCGTCGTATTTCTCGAAGTAGGTTTTCTTGAATCTTTCCGGGTCGTTGTTCAGGGTCATGAACATTCCCGGCCACGGCCTCTTGTAAGCTATGTAACCCTTGGAACCTTCCGGGAGTTCTTTTCCGTGCTCATCCAGAATTACGGGAAACACACCAGGCATGGGGAATGTTCCAGAGCCGGGTTTCAGCGGTGGCAACCCAAGTGCGAGCGGCGGGGCAATCATGAATCCACCTGTTTCGGTCTGCCAGTAGGTGTCAATGATTGGACTGTTTGAATGGCCTATGTGTTCATAATACCATTTCCATGCCGCCGGGTTAATGGGTTCACCCACAGTGCCCAATATCTTGAGGGAGTTAAGATCGTGCTTCTCGGGGTATTTCTCACCATATCTCATAAGGGTCCTGATGGCAGTTGGTGAAGTATATAAAAGATTCACGCGGTATCTCTCTATAATCTCCCACATCCTGTCAGGAGCAGGGTATGTTATTGCTCCCTCATACATTATGGACGTGAGGCCAAGCATCAGTGGCCCGAACACGATGTAGCTGTGTCCAGTCACCCATCCAATATCCGCAGCACACCACCATCGGTCATCCTCGCCGGGGTTGAATGCCCACTTGAGTGTGTTGGCTACCCAAACTGCGTAACCTCCATTTCCGTGAACTGCACCTTTGGGCTTACCAGTGGTTCCCGAAGTATAAAGTATGTATAGCGGGTCAGTGGAATCCATCCATTCAGGTTCAACATAAGTCTGTGTGTTGCCAACTATATCGTGCCACCAGAGATCCCTGCCCTCCTGCATCTGTATCTCGTGCTTTGTTCTTTCAACAACCACTACAGTTTCGACAGAAGAACACTGGACCAGCGCCTCATCAACTATATCCTTAAGTTTGACAATTTTTCCTCCCCTGAATGCACCGTCTGAAGTGATCACAAGTTTGGCCTTTGAATCGTTGATCCTCTCTGCGAGTGCTCCAGCGCCAAATCCTGCAAATACGAAGGAGAAAACGGCACCAATCCTGGCGGCTGCAAGCATTGCAACCGGCGCTTCCAGAAGCATAGGAAGGTAAATGACTATGCGATCTCCTTTCTTTATCCCGAGTTCCTTGAGGGACTTGGCAAAATTATTGACACGAAGGTATAATCCATCATATGTCACAATCTTCTCTTCACCATTCTCTCCAATCCAGATATAGGCAGCCTTGTTTCTTCTGTTTCTCTGGACATGCCTGTCAAGGGCATTGTATGACATGTTGAGCTTCCCTCCAGGGAACCACCTGTAGAATGGGGGTTTGCTTTCATCAAGGACCTTGTCCCATCTCTTATGCCAGTCAAGGATCTCAGCCTGTTTTTCCCAGAACTGATCCTGTTTCTCGTAAGATTCATTGTAGAACTGCTTGTATAATTCTATGCCAGGGTGATACGTTTCGCCAGTGGGCAAAACTTCTCCCGTTCCACTGTTTTCAGCCATAAAAAAACCAAGGGATAATTATATATTAACCTTTTTGGAAGAATATATCATTTAATATATTATATAATAAAAAATAAAAAAATTGTAATTAATTTATAGAAATTACTTTTTCTTGAAGAGCCCTGGTCCCAGTGGGAGTGTTCCTGGCCTTACAGAGTTCGTGACTATTGCGAAGCTTGTGTATGCTGCAAAGAACGCTGTGGCGAATCCGAGGTATCCGCCAATGTGAAGGGTAAGTGCACTTCCCGTGATGTTTGCTGCTCCAAGCACAAAGAATGCGAGCCACAGGAAAAAGAACGTCAAATTCAGCGAGAAGCTGGCCATCATTGCCGGGAGCCACATGTAAAGCGTGAAGAATCCCCACAGTATCAGGGCTACTCCTATCTCTGTGGCGCTCACTGTTATCAAGCCTGTTCCTGCAAACAGAACAAGCAGGGCATAGAATAACCAGAATCCTCCATAGCTCGAAAAGGCAGTGAATCCGAACGTATTGCCTTTTCTCATCTCGAAAATACCGGCCAGCAGTTGGCCAAGGCCTCCATAGGCTATTGCAAGAGGTACAACTGCACCGTTTGCTGGAACCAGTCCCGCGTTGCTAACGCTGAGCAGGAATGTTGTAAACGCGAAACCTGCGAGTCCAAGAGGAGCAGGATCTGCCAACAAAGCCTTGCTTAATGGGCTTTCCATAGCATCAGTCATACATGACCTCCAATTTATAGTCGTTTATCGACATATCAACGACTAGGGGCTAAAGTATTTTAAATTTTTTTATAGGATATATCTATTGATATATCGAATAAACTGATCATAATATTGCCCTGAAACTTTTAAATTCAGTTCCATCGTAAGCTTCCTATGTCTAAAAACGTAGGGTTTAACACAAGAGCGGTACACCAGGGAGAAGTCCATATTCCAGAATTCGGCAATGTCATCACGCCTGTGTTTCAGGAATCCACTTTCAAGTATCCCAATAGGGGTGAAAACCCGCATATTGACACCACAACGGGTAAACCTTTCCTATATAGCCGGGTTGGAAACCCTACCGTACAGGCACTGGAGGAAAAATACGCATCCCTGGAAAATTCGCAATACGCAGCCTCCTACTCCTCAGGAATGGCAGCTATCACTTCAACAATCCTTTCCATGGGTGGAAGAAACAAGAACATTCTTTCTCTCAATGAACTTTATGGCCAGACCCACGTCCTTTTTTCTGATGTATTAAGGAACTACGGATACAAAGTTGATTTTCTGGATATTGACAACATGAATTCAATTGAATTTGACCCTGCTGGCTACAGTTTGGTCTATACAGAATCCATCATCAATCCAACCCTCAAGGTTACGGATCTGGTCAAAATATCCAAATTCTGTCAGGAGTCGAACATCCCTGTGGTGGTCGACGCAACTTTTGCGTCACCATTTAATCAGAATCCCATTGATTTGGGTTGTACGGTGGCTGTCCACAGTGCCACCAAATACATTTCTGGTCACAGTGATGTTACCTTGGGTATGGTTGGTACTTCAAACAGGCAGATTTACCAGGAAATAGTTGAGTCCCGAAAGAATTTGGGTTCAAGTGTAGATCCGTTTCAGGCTTACCTTGCAATGAGAGGTCTCAAGACACTGGGCCTAAGGGTTACCAGGCAGAACCAGAACGCAATGGAACTGTCTAAATTCCTTGAACAGCATAAGAAAGTGAAGCAGGTCTTGTATCCTGGCCTTGAAGGGTCACCCTATCATGAAATAGCCACCAGGAACCTCAAGGGTTACGGCGGGATGCTTTCTTTCGAACTTCTCGAAGGGTATGCTGCAGCAACAAAGCTTCTCCGGGAGCTGGAGGTTGCTGTGGCAGCAACGAGTCTTGGTGGAATTGAGAGCCTAGTCAGCATGCCCGTTGATACAAGTCATGTTGGCATATCTCCCGAAGATAGAGCAGCCATGGGAATTAATGATGGATTGGTACGTTTTTCCTGCGGCATAGAAGATCCGGAGGACCTTATTGAAGACCTTCAGAATGCACTTGACAAAGTGTAGTCTGGAAATGCCTCAAAGAAGAGGGTACTTACCGGTCACAGGTTCAATGACTTCCTCTTCTACAGGGCCGATACCGAGGCAGGTTACAGTACCAGGTTCAATCTGTGTGTGGCCTGCATCTGTTATAATTTCATTTACCAGGCCCAGGAGCTCAACTTTTCCTTTCAGTTCGAACAGAGCTTTCTCATTTTCCAACCTGATTACTACTTTTTTCTGCCCCTCACGAATCCATTCCTTGAAAAGTTTCTTCTCATATTTTTCGGCCTTGAGGGCACAGCTGACTGCGGCGTGTGCAACCTGTGCAGCTATTTTTCCCTTGCCCAGGTCGAGATCCTTCCGGACCGCTATGACCATTTTCACATTTTCTACCATGGCACATCCTTCTTCTTCATTCGATATCCAATAATATTGACCACCCTGTGAAGAGGCGGGGTGACAATAAGAATAGTGAGTGCTCCAACAATGTTGCCGTAATAGGTCATGAAAAACGATCTTGCGAACAGGAACAGGAAAAGGAATGAAACCAGGACGAAAGGCCATTGATCCAGAAGCGAGCCCTTGCCGCCCCTCTGTATTCCTATTCTCCTCTTTATGAATGATCCGGTGACATCTCCCGTCAGGGAACCGAAGGACATTGCAAACAGCGCTACAAGAATGGAAAATATGCTGTTCCCGTAGGAAAAATATGCTGAAGCTCCAGAGACAAGGAAAATTCCTGTAAGGATCAGGCCTGAAAGGACTCCAAGAAGCGATCCTCCGAAATAACCGCTCCACGTCTTTCCGTCGCCAAATATTCTCTTTCCGTCGATGAAATTACGCCCCCCGTCCATTGGGTAATGGCCCCCAGTTATGACTGCGGCAGGATTGGCCACAAATCCAGGGATAAACAGTATGAAAGCCTCAATTATGGATAGCGGAATGTTAAGCATATTCTTCTACAGCCTTGAGAATATCAGCTTTGGTTATAATTCCCTTTAGTTCCCCGCCATCGACAATAAGCGCAGCATTTGAAAACTTCAGAAGGGGATAGATCATGGAAATAGGCGATCCCTTGTCAAGCTGTGGCAGGGTAACACCCATAACCTTTCGCACTATGAGAGAACGCAGGGAATCAGGCGTAGCTCCTTTTAGAAGAAGATCGTTTATGTCAGTCTCCGAGACACTCCCTATGACCTTGCCGTCCATTGTGACAACAGGGAGCTGTGAAAATCCCTTCTCTCTCATTGTATTCAGGGCAGAAATAATGGAATCTGTCGGGTAGCATGTTACCACAGATGTACTCATTATTTTTTCAGCGGTAATATCTATGGTATTGGCTTTCTGACCAGTCTTGTTGAGGTAATCGAAGATCTTCCTCACTTTATCATAAGTTGGATTTATGCTACCTTTTTCAAGCCGTGCAATATAGGACTGGCTGACTCCGCTAATTTTGGCAAGCTCCTTCTGGCTTATTCCAAGGTTCTTCCTCATTTTCCTGAGTTCTTCAATAGAAGGTAACATCGTTCTTTGTCAATTTATTACAAATATATAAATAGTTTCAATTAGCTTAATTACTAAGGGTAATCTGATTTCCATGAAAACAGATGGCTAAAGTTAATTTATAGTAAACGCTAATGGTAAATTATTGCCAAACTACAAGGACTGGATAATAAAGAACAACAGGTTAACCGCACCTCTTATATCACTCATCCTTTCATCACTGGTCACCCTTGCTGCGGTCTATTTCTTTGGGGAATTGATGTTCCTTGTTCCAGTCGTCACTTTCTTCTCATTCCATTACACTAAACTTTACAGGTTCAGGCTGAGGGTAATGGGCGGAACCATTGTATTCATACTTGTAGCATTCCTTGCAACCGGGCTTCTTACGCAGGCGATCTACAATTCCGAACCCACCTACCATACCGCTTTCTCAGACGGCACAAATGTTTACTCGCAGGTGACCCCGTATTCAGGCTCATCTTCACAGTACACGTACACACTGCACATAATTCCCAATGGAACATTTGACTACAATTCATTAGACCTCAATATACACGGTTCAAACGGTTTCAATGTAACAGTACCCTATAAATCCATGACTAACCAGACATTTGCAGGCAATAACACTGAGATTCTTACTTATGTATTCAGCGGCATTAGTACCTCCGGGATCTATTCTTACAATCTTACGGCCCAGAAGAACGGAACCATTTATACGACTGAAATCAGCGGCCCTCTCAACACTTCCGAATTCGTTATTTTCACTTACCTGTTGCCAACTTATGCCATATATTACCTGATTATCTTCGAACTCATTTACGTGGCAGGGCTCTTCATTGGGAGGAGCATTGGCAATTCAAGAAGTTACAGGCAGTCACGGAAATCTCCTGAAGAAGAACAGAAGCAGCAATGAGAATTTTTTTCTCTTTCATGCAGCACAGAATGAAAAAGTTTTAAATTCCAACTATTTGTATATTTTAAGGTTGCTTTATGTCAAGGTATCAATTTAGATGCAAGGATATCAATTTGGAATGTGATTTCACGGTATCTGGCAAGGACGCTGCTGATTTAATTCCTCAGATTGCAGAACATGCAAGATCCAGTCACCAGATGGAAAATATAGATGACGATATGAAGGACAGGATTAACAATTCCATCAGGAAGAAACTATTCTGAGGTTGACCTATCTATTTAGCTATAGTTTATCTATGTATATATAGATGTCAATAGGATAATCTATATAGATTACAATGATCATAAATAGATGAGTTCATACACCCGCAGAATACAGCTAACCGGAGGATCCACGTATATCATTTCACTTCCTTCCAAATGGATCAAGGAAAATCGTCTTGAGAAAGGAAGTGAGCTTACTATTGATGATACCAACGGTAGCCTTGTGCTTTCTCATGGAGAGCAGTCAAAAACCGAGCTCGTGAAGAGGATAAACATAGATCCAAAAGTGGATCTCGAGAACTTTCAGCGCGTTCTTACATCAGTTTACATTTCCGATTTTGACTCCCTAATAATCAAGAGTTCTCAGTATATAGACCACCCATTGAGGGAAACTGTCAAGAAGTTTTCAAGACTTGTAATGGGGGTTGAAATTTTCGAGGAATCCTCCAGGACAATAGTCCTCCAGAATGTTATCGATACCGATGCTTTTCCCATGTCAAATGCAGTCAGAAGGATGAGCCTGAATGTTGAGACAATGATTGGGGATGTGATCAAGGGAATCGAGGAAAATGACAGAAGACTGCTGGAGAGCGTTATAAGCAGGGACGATGACGTGGACAGATACCAGCTTTATGTTTACAGGGTCGTCAACCGTGGAAAGGGAGAAAATGAGAACAGCATATTTTTCCTCATCTTTTCGAGGATCCTGGAAAGGATTGCAGACCACGCTGTCAATATGTGCAAATTATGGCTTTCTGGCGAGGACAGCCCGGTTGAAAGTGCAAAACCAATTGCAGATTTCCTCCGCAAGGCGAGTTCGCTGTATAATGAGGCGGTAGAATCTTTCTATGCGAGAAAATTCGAGCCCCTCAATGGAATAATTTCAAGAAAACCTGAATTCAGGACCCTGAAGCAGGAACTTCTAAAATCTGAGGGCGAATCAAGCACAAGATCTTCCATCTCAGAGGAGATCCTCAGGATTGCCCTGTATTCAACAGACATAGCTGAACTGGCAATGGATATTATACTTGGAGGGCACTCTGAGTTTACCGTCTCATCATAGTTCCACAGGTTCAACCTTTATATTGTCAAGATCGCCAGAAATCTGTGCTGCCGGTGTATCCATATCATGATTGAAGATGCAGATGGATTTATTCCTGATTGCCCTTTCCAGAAGCTTCTTCTTCATCTCAACGGTCCTGAGGGGGAAGGTATCAATTGCGGTAACATAGGTAGGACGCAGGTGGAACGAGGTTGGAATAAGGTCCCCAAAGTATATCATTTCATGTCCGCCGTTTGAATATATAATTACCTGGTGACCGGCAGTATGCCCTCCTGTGTGTACTATGTTTATGCCACCCTTCAGGCGGGTTGAACCCTCAAGCTCAATTCTTCTAGAGGCAGCAAGAAGCTTATTGTCTGTCCTCCCATAATTGACCCTGGTGAGGTCTGCAGGCTTCCTGTATGAACCGAATTCTGATTTCTGGGCTACAAGCGATGCTTTCCCGAAAAGAAAGTGGCCGTCATTCCTGTCAAGGCTGTGGCCAAAGTGATCAAAATGAAGATGGGAATGGATAATCATGTGGATGTCTGCCGGGGACCCGTATTCAGAAACCTGGGCAACAAGGTCCTCATTCTTCTCCATCTCGAAAATTTTTGCATACTTTGCATCCGGGGCACCGCCTATACCAGAGTCAATCAGAAACTGAAAATCGGGCTGGATGATGTATGGAATGCGGGTAGCTAGCCTCACCCTCCCAGCAGCGGTTGTTTCGAATCTCCTGGACCAGAAGGGTATTGGCACAATTCCAAATGCTGCGCCAGGGTCCAGGGTGAAAGAGCCATCTGAGAGAAGTTTTACTTCAGAATCTCCAAATTTCATGTTTTCACTCCTTTATATACAGAAGGCCCAGTTCCTTGAGGTAATCTATTATGCTGGTATCTTCCATGTTGCTCAAATCTCCCGGTTCTTCCCCAAGGAATGCCTTCTTCACAACTCTTCGCATGATCTTACCATTTCTCGTTTTTGGGAGTTGAGGTAACCAGATGACGTATTTCGGGGCAAAGGACTTGCCGAGGCCTGAGACAACGACTTCCCTGATTTTTTCTCTTGTGGTGTCATCATTCTTCCCGGTATAGAAAACAGCCACCGCGTCTCCCTTTATGGGGTCTGGAACTCCGGCAACTGCAGACTCGGTGACTCCATCGGACAGCATGACGAGATTTTCGACCTCGTTAGGCCCTAGTCTTTTTCCCGCCACTTTGAGAACATCGTCTGATCTGCCAAACAGGAAGTAATAACCATTCTTGTCCATCATTGCCCAGTCTCCCTGCACCCAGTTTCCCTCAAATTTTGACCAGTACGTATCTATGTACTTTTCAGGCTGTTTCCAGATTCCACGAGTCATGGAAGGACAATGGGTTGTAGATACCAGGTACCCGACTTTGTCAAAGACTCTTTTCCCCTCTTCATCCAGAACGGAAACATTCATTCCCAGGCCACGGTAAAGGCACCTTGGCATAAGTGGAATAGCCGCTGTTGAAGCAAGGAAACAGCCAATTATGTCAGTGCCTCCAGAGATGTTGGCAATGGGAACCTTCCCGTCCCCAAGGTTTTCAAAGAGCCACATCCATGACTCCTCGTCCCAGGGCTCTCCAGTTGAGCCGAAAATCCTGATACCGGAAAATGTTTTTCTTATGCCCTTGGCCTTAAGGGTCCTTACAAGTGTGGGTGAAAGGCCAAGAAGCGTGATATGGTGATCCACAATCAGTTTCCACAAACGGTTGGTGTCCGGAAAATCCACGGCCCCATCGTAAACGAAAATTGAACCGCCAATTGTGTTTGCACCAATAATAGACCAGGGGCCCATCATCCATCCGAGATCGGAAATCCAGAAGAGGGTGTCTTCCGGAGTCATGTCCATATAATATCTCACTTCCTTGGCTATGTTTATGAAACTCCCCCCATGGACGTGAACTGTGCCCTTGGGCTTGCCGGTGGTTCCTGAGGTGTAAAGCATAATGGCAGGGTCCTCCGAGCCTGTTTCTTCCGATGCTGTGTAAGAACCATCATACATAAGTCTGTAGAAATCAAGCTCACTCTCCTTCTGCGGGTTTATCAGTATGAGCTGCACATTTTCCAGCTTCTCCAGTACATTCCTCACGTTGACCCTCTTGCCCTTCCTTTCGTAATATGAAAGAGAAAAAAGAACGCCAATACCTGCATCGTCAATCCTGGTCTTTACAGCTTCAAGGCCGTATCCTGAAAAAATGGGGACGGCAACGGCACCTATCCTCATAATAGAGTATAAGGAAATTATGCTCTCCGGGTTCGGGGGCATGTAAATCCCGACTCTGTCGCCCTTCCTGACACCCAGTTTCAGAAGGGAACCAGCCATTTTACCAGTCTGTTCATCGAGATCCCTGAAGTTGATTGATCCAGCCTGGCCGTTTTCTCTTTCATATTTTATGGCCGGGGATGTGGATTCTTTCATTTTTTCAACGCAGTTGTATGTAATGTTTATTTTGCCACCCGTGAACCAGGTAGTCCACGGAACCCCCTTATCCGCTGACCTGACTCTGGAATAAGGGGATGTAAAATTGATACCGCAATCATCTATGACTGCAGGCCAGAACCAGTCAGGATCATTATCGGCCCTGTCATACAATTCTTCCAGGGAATTGATCTTATTGGCCCTTGCAAGTCTCATTATATTTGTGTCATCGGGATCTGGTGGTTTATAAACGATTTTCGGCATCGATATACCATATTATTGATCTAAAAATAAGGTTGTCTTCATATCTGTCAATTTTTTAAGCTCAAAAGGTATTGTACATCATGGTTTCCAGGTTATTGATGCATGTCGGCCCATCCATCAGCAATTATAATGTCCTGTCTTC
>JBJKQM010000016.1:0-54161 GCA_046705365.1 Thermoplasmataceae archaeon | reverse complement strand
TTGGAACAGCCATAGCGCTATTCACTGACAAACAGAGCATGCAACATGTTGCGGCCAACAACAATTCAAAAGGTGTCAGTAAAGCGAAAGAGGTAAGAAGGGACTTCCTTCAGATAGCCGGCGGCATCCTTATTCTTGTAGTCCTTTTCGCGTCCGGACAGAAAAACTTTGTGATAGCACTGAGCCTTGCAGTAATTCCTCTTTATATGTTTGGAAACTACTTTTCACTGCTTCCAGACTCCAGGATAGGTAAGACACTTTCCTCATTTGAAAGGCCTACAACTCCTCTTGGTTTGGGTGCAATCTGGTTTGCTGCTGGAATAATGATCACCCTCGGAGTTATTAATTCTGTAAGTGTCCTTGCCATCATAGTGTTTGTAACGACAATAGGAGACCCTCTTGCAACAATTTCCGGTACAATGATTCGTTCCCCAAAGCTTCCTTACAACAGGAAAAAGTCAGTTGCAGGATTTCTTGGAATCTTCATTTTCTCCGGTATTTTCGGTTTCATTCTACTGGGTTTCACCGGTCTGTTTCTTGCCCTGATTTCTGCAATAGTGGAAAGTATCTCTGTCCATCCGTTGGATGACAATTTTATCATTCCTGTAATTCTCAGTGCGATTTCCTACGCCTTATGACGCGCGGTCAAAATCAAATGTAATTGTAATCATGGTTTAAGGTAATAGAAGGTCTCTACGGTTCCTGTGTCCTTGAAACCAAATTTATCATAGAGATTTCTTGCTGGATTTCCGGTTGAAACCCATAATGCACATTCTTCGTAGCCCTGATTTTTGAGGGATTTCAGGGTATCCACAAGAAGGTGTTTTGCAATACCTTTTCCCTGGAATTTCTTGTCTACGAATATATTGGCAATGAGTGCCGTTTTTGTGCCATCCAGGCTTCTGTAGTCAGTAGCAAGGGATGCTGCAACTATATTGCCATTAGCAGACAGTATCTTTGAAGCTGGTTCAATAACCTTGCCTAATTTACCGGCGAAAAGACCTTTGGAAAACTCTATCCTTTCCCTGCGATTTGTTGAGTTGAAAAGAATCTGGTCTGCTGTTTCGGAAAAGGCGGAAAATTCACTGTCAGAGTATTTTTCAAAATTTACTTTCCCTATGGGGATGCTCTCAAATTTCCCTTCTATCGGTGTATCAATTTGTGGAATTTCATTGAGGTCAAGAATAAGCCTCTTTCGCACAAATTTACTGTATTTCCTTGGAAAAAGATACTCATCGGTTTTTTCTTCGGCATTATGTATTTCATTAAGCATGAGGTATCTGTTCTGTATTCTCGCAGTATCCTCAAGCCATTTCATGAGGTTGCCGGTTCTTTCCGCACTCACAAATTGTGGATCAGTAAAGCCGACTGTGGCATATAATCTGTCAGTATGTTCATTGCTTGGAGTGATAAATGCGTATGCTGAAACATTAATTCCGCTTAATATTACTCGAGATTTTATACGGTTTGCGTTCAGAGATTCTATTAATGGATGGAAAGATTTTCTAATGGGGATATCAGGATACAGAGATTCCAGATGCTTGATCTGGCCTTCCAGAATCGGCCCCCAGTCAAGCTTTACATTGTTCATATCCATGGATTCCAGATTCTAATCAAAGCATAAACTCTTTTGAATTTAGAAATTTTCCAGAAAATCGGCAAATCCCGAATTGAGCGTCGTTTTTCATAGATAACGTTAATTAACCCAGAAAAAATCCATATATTGATTTAATGGACGACTTTTCCAGAACTGAAGGCTTTAACAAGAAAGCAATAGAGTATTCAGAATATTACAAAGGCAAAATCCAGGTAATGTCGAAAGTCCCTGTCAGGAGGCTTGAGGATTTTTCTGTTTGGTATACTCCTGGGGTTGCGGCTGTATCAAGAAAAATTGCAGAAGACCCCGAGCTCTCGTTCGAACTCACAGGAAGATGGAACAGTATAGCTATACTGACAGACGGATCCAGGGTTCTGGGACTTGGAAACATTGGCGCAGAAGCGGCTATGCCTGTCATGGAGGGCAAATCACTGATTTTCAATTTCCTGGGAGCAGTAAATGCTGTCCCAATACCTATACGCACAAAGACTAAGGATGAGTTCATCACTGTGGCCAAGGCTCTCGAACCATCCTTCGGAGGTTTCAACCTCGAAGATATTGAATCTCCCAAATGTTTCTTCGTATTGGAAGAACTGCAAAAGAGCTTATCCATCCCTGCCTGGCATGATGACCAGCTTGGGACAGCCTGTATAACACTTGCCGGGCTCATCAACTCATTGAGGGTCGCTGGGAAGAAGATCGAGGATGCAAAAATAGTTCTGCTTGGCTCCGGAGCTGCCAATATTGCAGCTGCCCATCTTCTCTTCGCTGCAGGATTCAGGGAGAAGAATATAATAATGGCTGATTCAAAGGGCATTCTGGAACCTGAAAGGGAGGACATGGATAGCCTAATGCTCAACAATCCATGGAAGTATAAACTTGCAATGCGCACAAATGGGGAGAGGCTGAAAGGTCCTGCGGAGTTGGCCTTCAAAGGTGCTGATGTAGTGATATCAGCTGCAAAACCAGGACCTGACACAATAAAGAAGGAATGGATCAAATCAATGAATGACAATGCCATCCTCTTTGCCCTGGCTAATCCAGTTCCCGAGATCTGGCCGGAAGCTGCAAAAGAGGCAGGCGCAAGCATTGTTGCAACCGGAAGAGGAGATTTCCCGAATCAGGTCAACAACAGCCTTGTTTTTCCCGGAGTGTTCAGGGGAGTTCTGGATGCCAGGGCCAAGGGAGTTAATTTTGACATAATGGTGACGGCCTCTTATGAAATAGCCAACTTTGTCAAGGATCCGTCAGAAGACAGGATAGTCCCAACAATGGAAGAATGGGAACTGTACCCGAAAGTGGCATCAGCGGTTGCATCGAAGACGGTTGAGATGGGCCTTGCTAGAAAGGCAAATTCAAAAGAGGGATTCTTCAAGATCGCCGAAGAAATGATAGAAACCAACAGGAAAATGTATATTCGTCTCATGGATGAGAAACTGATCAGAGAATTACCAGGTGGTGCAGATGTCAAAAAATGAAGTTGAAATAAGGCCGCTTAAGGAACAGGATATCGCCAAAGTTACTGATCTTCTGTTGAGGCTCAAGAAGCTCAACGGGGAATTCGACTCAATTTTCAATGTTGCTGACGACGCAAAGAGTGATGCTGAGCGACATCTGAAGTCAATGGTCGAAGACAAGGAGTCACGAATAGCCCTCGTAGCTGACAGGGGCGGAAAACTTGTTGGAATAATTTCAGTCAACCTGCTCAAAAGATCCTATTATGTCCCGGAAACCGAGGCAAGGATCGTTGAGTTCTATGTAATGCCGGAAGTCAGGAGAACAGGTGCTGGAAAGCTTCTTATTGATCGGGTATACGAAGAACTCAAAGAAAGGGGAATTAAATTGGTTACCGCGGAATTTCCTGCGCTTAACCCAATTGCCCTAAATTTCTACAAGGATCTGGGCTTCAGAGAGATAGTGGACGTATACGGAAAAATCCTCTGAAAACCATTTTTCTAATATTCTTTTGCCATCATAATATCGGTAGTCTTATAGCCCATTTTTTTGTAAAGATTGATCGCAACCTCATTGTGTGCAAAAACATGAAGGGTAACTTTGCCAATGCCAAGTTCCTTGAGCAAGTTATCAAGTGCCGTCATAGTCTCCTTTCCGTACCCTTTTCCTCTGACGTTTTCTGTTAACCTGATATCCCAGATGAATGCACCAAATGGTTCTGTGTCTCTGTAAACCCCAAACCACAGGCTTCCCAGCTTGGTTCCAGCCTCATCCACTATGCTCAATATGTGCTGATCAGGGGTATCTTTGCCCTTTGGCAGGAGCCTGCTGAATTCTTTTTCGGATCGCTCCAGAGAACCCTCTTCCGGCCAGGTGCCTGCCTTTACTTTTTCTTCAGCATACTCGTTTATCCAGACCTTTAGATCTTTTTCAAAATCTTCATTAGAAATAGGGATTA
This sequence comes from Thermoplasmataceae archaeon, assembly GCA_046705365.1. GTDB lineage: Archaea > Thermoplasmatota > Thermoplasmata > Thermoplasmatales > Thermoplasmataceae > JAJZOM01. Next base: position 50,151 of record JBJKQM010000016.1, on the reverse strand, counting down.
ATTGAATCATTATTGATTGCAATTGAAATGAAAAATAATATATTTTGGTTTTATAGATTATTTAATAATGACTTAAGCAAAAGCCCTGGCCAGCATGTTGTCTGATCCGCTGTGGTCTTCACCCTGCTGTCCAACAGTTCCGTTCACATTGAACGTGATGTAGGCAAGTGCAAATTTCATTGGACCGTTCTCATGTGTTATATTTGAATCGGCAGAGTGAACAATAACTGCGGAGTCATTAATTTCTGTTTCATTGAGTTCACTTGTCTGGTTGTGGTCTCCAAAGCCATCAGATTTGTGAAGGAACAGGAAAGGTACGTTTGTTTCGTTGCTTGAAACAACATGGTTCCTTACCACATAGTGCAGTGCGATTGTGAACGTGTGATTTCCTGCAGTAAGGTTAACACCAGAGTCATTTCCCTCTCCATTGCTGAGGTTGTATGTCGTGCCATTTACCGCTACAGATACGGAAAAGGTCGAGAAAGTGTTGCCAATGTGGTCTTCTTTTTCCATATTGAAGTGGTAGACACCTGAGCTGTTCAGATCAATACTGGTTGTTACGGTAACGTTTCCTGTTTCTCCTGCATTCAGGGTGCCCAGGTTAAACGTTCCCACACCTCCAGTGTGAAGCATTCCATTTGCCACTGCTGCCGCTCCTGCACCACCGGTTATAACCAGTGCAGCAATAACAGCAAGGGCTGCGTGAGCTACCATAGTATCTCAATTTCTAATCTTGAAATAATAGAATTATGGTACGATTCGACACTTAAGACGAAATCTGTGTTAAGCGTAGGTCGTAGAACTGGTGATTTTTATAAAACGGACCCGCCGGGATTCGAACCCGGATCATAGGCTCCGGAGGCCTAGGTGATAATCCATTACACTACGGGCCCTCAGCTTTTGTAGCCAATGTCCCTGAGGAATTTCCTTCTCTTATTTTTGTGCTCCTCTTCTTCCACTCCAAGAGGAGAATAACCGTCTATTACGCCCGCTACTCCGTTTCCCCTCTCAGACTTCACTATTATGACAGAAAGAGGATTGGCGGTTGCGGCAAAAATTCTTCCTACCTCCTGGCAGTTCTTAATCTGATTCAGAATAGAGATAGGAAAGGCGTTCCTCAGGAATATTATGAAAGTGTGACCTGCAGATAGACGTTTTATTGCATCCACAGCTTTCTCAAGTAATTCCTCATCGTTTCCTTCGTATCTTACAAGTCTCTCTCCTGAAGCTTCTGAAAATGCAATGGCGTAACTTGCCTGTGGTATGTGAGTCCTGATTATTTCATTGAGATCTTCAACTGTCTTGATAAAGTGTGAATATCCCAGGATTACGTTTGAATCCTTTGGCATATCAATTTCAACAATATCCAGAACGACCATGCTACCTCAGTGGAATGGGAATAAATAAGATTGTCCTTGGTGCCTGGAAAATATTTTACTCAAATAGCAATCTTGGAGAAGAATGGAATTCTATGAGCTCATCGGGAGGGAGATAAACCAAGGGAAAATCCTTAACCGTGAGGAACTCCAGCGGAGAAAGATGGCACTGGCGCGAGAGCTTAGGCTTGATTACATACCTGGAGACACAGAGATACTCACCTCTGGTCTTGTGGACGAAAGATACCATTCACTCCTCAGGATAAAACCAACAAGGACTATTTCTGGAGTGGCAGTTGTGGCTGCAATGACGTCTCCCGAGAGGTGTCCGCATGGCAAGTGTATCTACTGTCCGGGCGGCGTTGAGAATAACTCTCCGCAGGCTTACACCGGATATGAGCCTGCTGCCCTGAGGGGCAGGGATAACGATTACGATTCATACAGGATTGTTTTTAACAGGCTGAAGCAGCTTGAAACAATAGGGCACGATACGAGCAAGATTGATCTCATAATAATGGGTGGGACTTTCACTGCAAGATCAAAGGAATATCAGGAGGATTACATCAAGGGGTGTATAGACGCTATGAACCGGGAACTTGCCCCTACCCTCCAACAGTCCATTGAGATCAACGAGACCGCGGAAAGGAGATGCATTGGTCTTACAGTGGAGACTAAGCCTGACTGGTTCATGGAGAAAGACATTGATCTTGCGCTTTCGTACGGCACTACAAAGGTGGAACTTGGTGTCCAGGTTCTTCACGAGGAATCTCTGAGACTTAACGGAAGAGGCCATGGAATTGAAGAGGTCATCAGATCAACACAACTTTCAAGGGATGCCGGACTCAAGATAGTATATCATGTCATGCCGGGCATGTATGGTACCACTGTGGAAGACGACAAAGCCAGTTTTAACAGGATGATCTCTGATTCAGACTTCAAGCCTGACATGCTTAAAATCTACCCGACACTGGTCGTGAAAGGGACTTCGCTTTATCGCCTCTGGAAACAGGGGAAGTATGTTCCGCCGGATACTGAGGAAGTAGCGGACCTCGTGGCATATTTTATGGAAAAAATGCCTCCATGGATCAGAGTTCAGAGAATGCAGCGGGACATCCCGGTCAAGTTCATTGAGGCAGGGGTCAAGAGAAGTGATATCAGGAATATCGTTGACAACAAGCTGAAGGAGCGGGGCGTAAAAACTATGGAAATCAGGAGCCGTGAAATTGGCATTTCACACGGCAGTTCCAGGGACATGGAACTTGTCAGAAGAGATTATGATGCAGCCTCCGGGAAGGAAATCTTTCTTTCTTACGAGAATCCGGAAAGCATATTTGGTTTCCTGAGGCTGAGAAAACCATCCGAACTATATCACCGTGAAGAAATGCTGGGCAGTTCTGTCATAAGAGAGATCAAGGTTCTAGGTGAAGTAGTACCTGTTGGCACACACTCTGAGGAACTCTGGCAACACCGCGGAATAGGAAGAGAATTGCTTAGGGAGGCCGAAAGAATAACAAGAGACGAACTCGGGCTCAACAGGATACTTGTCATAAGCGGTATAGGCGTAAGAGGGTATTTCAGGAAGCAGGGCTATGAAAGGGTTGGCCCATACATGGGAAAAATATTGAACTGATTTTTCCTTATATATATGGCTGTGGCGATATTCGCCCAAATAAATCTTTCAGGTCATTTTTAAATACTCTCGTTACATTAAAGTGGGAAACCGATGATTGTTGCGTACATAGCGGTTGGGCTTATTGTCTTAGGTCTTGCAGCTTACCTCTTCTACACAATAGTCGGAGCTGAGAAATTTTGAGTTATACTGGTTCATTGTTTTTGTCCACCGGAACGCCGTCGTTCTGGGGTAACTTCTTCCTTAACAACCGGATAGTTTCAGGTTCATTCATCATTCTGATTTACATTCTAATAATGTCAGTGATGGCATTTTTCATCTCCGGATACATAAAAAAGCTGTATCTTGGAGAACCAACTTTTCTTGACCCAGTGTCCGGAAGAGTTGTTGCATTTTTTGAAAAGATCTTCGGGGAAAACCAGGAAAAGACCATGAAATTCAGGGAGTATTTTTTTAACCTCCTGATGTTTAACGCCTTCGCGGGCATCATAACTTTTTTTATCCTTTATTTCCAGAATTTCCTTCCTTTTGGGGGCGGATATTCGCATTTTGATGCATCATTGACGTTCAATACTGTAACCAGCTTCCTGACAAACACAAATCTGCAGCATTATTCAAATCCCCTTAGCCTCACCTATTTCAGCCAGACTTTTGTTATTACAGGCCTCATGTTCGTAGGTGCAGGGACTGGCTTTGCTGCATCCATGGCATTCATAAGGGGAATACTTAATGACAAAGGTTTTCTTGGTAATTTTTACCACGATTTCCTGGTGTCCATATTCTATCTGATACTTCCACTCTCAATTGGCCTCACTGTCATTCTTCTCCTTTTTGGAGTTCCACAGACCTTGGCGAGTGCAATGCATGTGCAGGTTCTTGGCGGATCAGGGATTGTAAACATCCCGCTGGGCCCTGTTGCAACCCTTGAAGGCATCAAGAATATTGGGACAAATGGAGGCGGATTTTATGGCGCAAACGCCGGGTTCCCCTTTGAAAATCCTAATTGGTTCACCAATCTTTCGGAGTTTGTGGGTTTCACCTTGATCCCGCTGGGTTCCATATTTTCCCTTGGCAGGGTTTTCAACAGCAGGGGATTTTCAAACATGCTGTACGCAGTTGTCATGATCGTATTCCTTTTTACAACATTTTTAACATTTTTCGGTGAATACACAGGGATACCGGCACTCTCCAACCTCGGCACCCTATATACTGGAAACATGCTGGGCAAGGAAACTGCAATAGGATTGTCGCAGAGTTCCATATTTGCCACTGGTGCGGTTTTCACCTCAACTGGTGCCGCTAATTCATCCCTGCTTGCATTTACACCTGCAGGCACGCTTGGAATACTTGGAAACCTTCTTCTCAACGATCCCATAGGTGGCGTTGGAACCGGATTGATGAATCTCTTCATGTTCGTAATTTTCACCACTTTCATAACCTCACTAATGGTAGGCAAGCTACCGGAGCTCATGAGCCTTAAAATCAGTTCAAAGGAAATTAAGTACTCAACTTTATCCCTTGTCACCCACCCGCTTCTTGTACTCATTCCATTTGGTGTCACAATGATGCTCCCCTCCCTGCTTGCAGGATTTCCATCTACAAGACCGGATCAGGTTACACAGGTCCTTTATGAATTTGGCACAGCAGCCGCAAATAATGGATCTGAAATTGGGGGATTCCTTACCAACCAGAGCTATTTCAACTATCTGGACGGCATAATAATGATCCTGGGAAGGTTCCTCTTAATGGGCTTCCAGCTTGCCATTGCTGATTCATTTTCTTCCAAGAGCCCAAAAGTTGAATTCGGGAGGAGCATAAATCCTGGTACTTTTCTCTACGGGCTCATGCTTCTTACTGTAATGATACTGCTTGGTGTGCTTTCCTTCTTCCCGATACTGGCACTTGGGCCATTCCTTTCCTGGGCCCGCGCATTTAATCTTGCGATAATGGGGGTGTTACATTGAATCAGGGTTTTAAGGTGGCAATACAGGCTCTCAAAAACTTCAGCCCGAAGTATCTTTTCTCAAATCCGGTTATGTTTGTGACCGAATTTGCATTCATAATCTCAATTTTTATCGCTATTTTCCCCACGTGGTTTAATGCACCAACCGGCACGCCATATACTTACTTCTATATAGCAGTCGTAACCAATCTTTTCCTTACCCTGTTCTTTTCAAATACCAGCCTTGCCATTTCAGAGAGCAAAAGCAAGGCAATTACAGATTCCCTGAAGCAGCTCAAGAAAGAAGTGATTGCCAAACTCATAGTCGGAGATGAGATCAAGGAGGTAAACTCCTCAGATCTCAAGAAGGGCGATATTCTCCTTATTGAAGCAGGAGACATAATACCAATCGACGGTGAGATCATTGAAGGCACCGGTTTCGTGAACGAATCCAACGTCACAGGAGAATCAAGGCCATCCAGGAAGATTTTCGGGGACAGCGTGACAGGTTCCACAAAACTGGTCACGGATAGACTCAAGGTTGTTGTAACCAATAACCCTGGCGAAACCTTCCTGGACAAGATGATCTCCATTGTGGAAAACTCCAGGCGTTCAAGGACTCCAAATGAAATTTCCCTGACTGTGTTCCTTTCCGGTGTCACGTTAATTTTCCTTATTGTTGTATCAGCGCTATTCAGCACCATATATTTCTCCGGACTCACGCCTAACCTGATGGTTTTGATTGTCCTGCTTATTGCATTGATCCCAACAACTATCGGAGGACTGCTTCCTGCAATTGGAGTCGCTTCTATCAACAAGATCTCACAATACAATGTCATCGCAAAAAGCGGAAAGGCGATTGAAAACGCAGGTGATATCGATACTATAATACTGGACAAAACTGGCACAGTCACCATGGGTGAGAGGGAAGCAGTAAAGTTCTACCCCAACAAAGGAGTAGATTACGCTGATTTTGTCAGGTACTGCTCCATGAGTTCCCTTGATGATCTGACAAAAGAAGGCATGTCTATTGTCAAACTTGCTGAACGGGAGGGTATAGAAGTTAAGAAGGAAGACCTCAAGGATTACAAATTCGTGCCGTTCTCAGCTGAAACAAAATCCAGTGGAGTCAAATCCAGGGAGGAGGAAATCTTCAAGGGTGCACTGAAAGCCATTGAGAAGAAGTACAACCTCTCCGATATTTACATAGAGGGTTTGTGCAAAGAAGTCTCACTTAGGGGAGGAACCGCTCTGGTTGTAGTAAGAAACGAAGAGTTTGCCGGGGTCATAGAGCTAAATGACCTACTCAAGCCAGGAATCAAGCAGAGGCTCGAACGTCTCAAGAAAATGAGCATAAAGACCATAATGTGCACCGGGGATGATGAAACGACAGCTGCATTCATAGCTAACGAGAGTGGCATTGACGAGTATGTGGCAAACAGTACTCCCATGGACAAATACAATGTAGTATTGAAGGAAAAAGACCAGCAGAGGATGGTTGCCATGGTGGGAGATGGTACAAATGATGCTCCAGCTTTGTCCAGAGCGGACGTTGGCCTTGCAATGAATAATGGCACGCAGGCGGCAAAGGATGCTGCAAACATGGTAGATCTTGATAATGATCCAACAAAACTCATGGATATAATTTTCCTGGGAAAGCAGGTTCTCATAACCAGAGGTGCACTTTCCGCTTTCAGTGTTGCCAATGATCTCTCCAAATACTTCGTAATTGTGCCAGCCATGTTCACAATTCTTCCGGAACTCGATTTCCTCAATATCCTCAATCTCCAGAACCCTATTGTTGCAATTACTGCTGCACTTATTTTCAATACCCTGATTATCCTGCTCCTCATACCCATGGCAATAAGGGGCGTAAGGTACAGGCCCACCTCTATTGGGGACCTCCTCAAGCGAAATGTCTCCATATATGGTTTAGGAGGAATTATCCTTCCATTTATTCTGATAAAAGTGATCTATTCTGTGATGATTGCAGTGGGGGTGACCTGGTGAACTATAAGCGCATTCTGAAGGGTTTCGCGTTTGCATTTACTATTCTGTTTGTACTGGGATTCGTTTATCCGACAGTTACCGCAGAGATTACGCAGGTGGCATTGCCTTACCAGTCGTCCGGTTCTCCGGTGGAAATAAACGGGACCATTTACGGTTCTTATCTGCTGGCAGACGCATTCAACGCATCCTACTTCTTCCAGGCCAGGCCAGCTGCCAGCAATGAATATCCTCTAAATACCAACAATACTCTTAACCAGACTTTGCAGTACATACAGCAGTTCAAATCCGAGAATCCGACCGTGAATATTTCTCAGATTCCCTATGCCATGGTCGCATATTCAGCATCAGGAGAGGATCCAAATATACCTGTTCTTGGCGCAACAGATCAGGTGGCAAGAATTGCAACATCAATACATGGGCTGGGCCAGAACGTAAATATGAATATCTCCATGACAAATATTGAAACACAGCTCAATTCACTGATTTACCAGAATGAACAGAGAAATTTTCCCATATTCGGAACCTATTATGTTAATACAGTGTCTCTCAATGTCTGGATTATCAACTACCTGACAGCAATGAAAATATTGCCGCCCAATGTTCTGTCGTAAGAGTTATTTTTTCAGGACTACTATGTCCTGAACAGTTGATTTCACAAGGTTCTTCATATTAGAGTTAAATCTTACTTTTCCGCTTTTGCTGTCTTTGACCCCGAAAACAATCAGGTCTGGTCGCTGGTCCCTGATCACCAGTTCCATTTCCTCAAGCAGGGATGTGGATAAACTGGGCCTTATGACAGAAATATTGTCACCATAGGACGAGATCATTTCACCCATCCTGTCAAAAACAGTGCTGAATCCGTGGGTTTTCTTCTTGTCGTATTTCCTCAAATCCGCAAGGACCAGATTTGAACCCAGAGCCTGTTTGAAATGCATGGCCAGTGCAAAAGATGCCCTGGTGTTAAGAGTTTCACAAACTGGAACCAGTATTTTTCTGTACGGGAACTCACTTCCTTTTATGCTGAAGACAGCAGTGGGGATGTTCGAGTTCTTCATGACATAATCTCCTATGCCTCCGAACAGAGAGCCTGAAAGTATGGACCGCTTAAATGTCCCCAACAGAAGCAAATCGTAATTTCTTGTGGAAACTTCTTCCGTAATACCCTGCCTGACACTGCGAGAAGTTCTCACCTTTGGGATTACCTTAATGTTCCTTTCCTTGCCATCTCGGTATGCATTGATGATGACATTTACCTTGTCACTCCACGTGACTTCTTTCAGTTCCTCTTTTATGGTCAGGGCAGTGATTTCAGTTTTATAGGTTTCCGAGAGCTTGAAAGCCATATCCAGAACCACACGGGAGCGATCTCCCTTAGCCATGGGAACAATAACACGATCAAATTTCAAAAGATAAGCCCTGGACGACTCTAGCATCAGAATATATATTTAAAACATGATAAATAATCTTTCTGTCTGACACAATAAACAAATTATGATTGTTTTGTATACTCCATTTTAGATAAATATCTATAGATGCGATTACAACTTTTCTCACATTGTGAATGCATCAAAAATGGTAATGTCACTTATTCACTAGGATCGATACCTTTGAAACAAATCATAAATTCAATGTGAAGATGATCATTGTGTTTTACAAAACGTTCAAAATTCAGGGAATATCTTTCATCGGGTCTACCTATACTACTCTCCTGTAAATGATAAATAATCATGGAATTTCGGGAAATGGTTGCAGGATCTAACAAAGGCTTTTAGTGATTTAATCTAATATGCTTTTGTGTCTGTTTCTCCGATTGAATTCAGGTATGGCAGGAAGGAAGTTAAGAATATATTTTCAGAAGAGGCAAAATTAAATTACATGCTTAAGGTTGAAAAGACACTGGCCCAGGTGGAAGCTGAATTCAACCTCATACCTAAGGATGCTTACCAGGATATACAGAATGTTGTGGATTCAGGTAAAGTTAAGCCGGAGAGAGTTAAGGAGATAGAGGCTGAGATCAAGCATGACATAATGGCTGTGGTAAAGGCTCTCTCAGAGGAGTGCACTGTTGGCGAGAAATATGTCCACTTTGGCGTCACTTCAAATGATATTATAGACACTGCGACTGCACTTCAGATCAGGGATTTCTACCATTATCTTATTGAGGATCTGCTTTCACTCCAGAGTTCCATGTCAAAAATAGTGGATGAACACAAACTCACTGTGATGCTTGGCAGAACACATGGTCAGCATGCAAGTCCAATCACTTTCGGTCTCAAGATGGCTGTTTATCTTTCTGAAGTGAACAGGCATATTGAAAGGGTGGTCCAGTCTAGAAAAAGGGTAATCGCTGGAAAAATAATGGGTCCGGTAGGGACCGGGGCATCTTTGGGCGATGCAGCCATTGAAATTCAGGACAGGGTCATGGAAGTGCTGGGAATCACATCAGAAACTGCATCTTCCCAGATTGTTAACAGAGACAGGTATGTGGAATTACTTTCTGTTTTAAGTGGGATTGCCACCTCGCTGGAGAAATTCGGTACTGAGGTGAGAAACCTTCAAAGGCCGGAAATAAATGAAGTTTCTGAATTCTTTGACAGGGATAAACAGGTGGGTTCAAGTTCCATGCCCAGCAAGGTAAATCCAATAGTTTCCGAAAACGTTGTCAGCCTTGCACGCCTTGTGAGAAGTTTCATCATCCCGGAGTACGAGGCTGCGGTCACGTGGCATGAGAGAGATTTGACCAATAGTGCTTCAGAAAGATTTTCAATTCCTTATTCCTGCATCCTTTCCGATCACATCATCACCAAAATGACCACAGTTTTTGATAATCTCCTGGTAAACAGTGAAAGAATGCTCAGCAACCTCAAATCCGACGATTTTGTGCTGTCTGAGAGATTTGTTTCCGAATTGACCATGTCAGGAATTCCAAGGCAGGAAGCTCATGAAATGGTGAGGAAGGCTTCAATGGATGCCTACGCCAATAACACTACACTGATGGAGAGCCTGAAAAGGAATGGTGCGTTGGAAAATCTTTCCGGTGAAAAGTTAGAATCCATAATGGACCCGGCAAGTTTTGTCGGAAGTGCAGAGAGGATTTGCAAGAAAGTTCTGGACCAGACAGAAAAAGTAAGAAGCCTGGCAATGGGAAGTGCATGAATTGGACAGTCTGAAACCAGACAAAAGCCTGAAAGAGGAAATCATTTCTGAACTGGTGGACGAGGAAAAGTCCATATCCGGACTTCAGAAGTCCCTGGAAGCCAGAGGCATAAACACACACAGGCTTGTGCTAACCGGTTACCTGAAAGCACTTGTCGATACAGGTGTACTAAGGGAAAAGGAAATAAAACCATCAAGAATTTATTCAATTCAGAGCGTACCTGGAAAAGATATTTATGACATGATCGGGAAAGCTGCCAGGAAATACTCAGCAGAGAATACTGGAGACCATGCCCTGGAATTGCTGTATTATCTTTTTAACAGGCCAATTTTTGTCAGAGAAATTGAAAGATGCAACGTTGAACTGCCAAGGGAGTACAGAACAGTTGTTCCACAGCGAAGAATGGAATATGTTTCAAAACTGAATGAACAGGGCATCAAGGTTCCGCAAAACAACCTGATGATGGAACCGATATCCAGGGACAACCAGAAACTTATGATTATGCTCAGAGAACTTATATCTTATTCACTTGACGTAAAAAGATACGTGATGTCTGACCAGGAAGGAACTCAGACAACTCTGGATTGATCTATCTTTCTTCAAGCTCCTCTATTATGAAGTAGCCGTGCGATCCTTCCCAGACTTTTTTGTATTTTGTAACTTCAAGCTGTTTCGAACCTCTGCATCCAAGGACAAAGGTCTCGTACTCGCCGCCTTCCCCGGATATGTTAATGCCGTATTTCAGGTTCTTAGATTCGAGCTCTTCAATGTAATTCTCGTTTATGATCTTTCCAAGATCATTGTCGTCGAATCCTTCTGCCGATACAGAAACAATCATTGCCTTAATTCCTCGAAGGAGTATTTCATCAAGTATGTCTCTCTGATTCTTCCTCCAGAGTGGGGTGAAAGATTCAATCCCCAGCTTGGTGCATAATCTTTCTATTCTGGTTTTCTGGTATTCCGACGCTATGGCGCCAGAAATGACAGCTTCTATTCCTTTTCCCGCATAGTTCTCTATTGCAACCTTGAACTTCGATTCACAGGTTGTGAACCACGGTATGTCCAGCAATGCAGCCACCTGTTCCGCCTTGGCAGCATTGGGATAATGAAACATCATGGAGAACTCCTCAGGTATCACAGTGAGTGCAGCCTCTATCTCGTAACCCTGTTCCCTGGCAATCTGGGCCGCCATAAAGGAATCCTTACCTCCCGACAGCAATGCTATGGCTCTCATTTTCGACTAGAGCATGATTACGGTTTTATATATTTACGCAATCGCTTGAGTGGTTACAATATGTCAGTAAATGTAGGAGAAAAAGCACCCGAGTTCAGAGCTTTGGATTCGAAACTAAAAGAAAAGAAACTGTCAGATTACAAGGGCCACAAGACTGTATTGGCATTTTTCCCGGGAGCCTTTACTTCTGTATGCACAAAGGAAATGTGCACATTCAGGGACTCCATGGCCGCTTTCAACGACCTTGATGCCACAGTTGTGGGTGTCAGCGTGGACCAGCCATTCTCACTTGCAGAATTCGCAAAACAGAACAAGCTTGAATTCGACCTTCTCAGTGATGCAGACAGGTCTATAAGCAAGGCATACGGAGCATTGCACGAGAATTTTGTTAATGTTCAGGGACTTACCGCCTCCAAGAGATCAGTTTTTGTCCTGGATTCTGAAGGCACCGTAAAATATGCCTGGGTCTCAGAGGACCCTGGAAAAGAACCAGATTACGAAACGGTAAAATCAGAGCTTGCGAAATTGAATTAGAATTTGCATAACCGAAGGTGAAGGAGTAAACTCTTACACCTTCTGGCACCCCAATTTTTAGAGATTTCCCATTTAGTCTGTCATCTTTTATAAGATTATACAAGCCTGGAGCTTCCACTTCAAGTTTTAGCTGGTCTCCTTCAGCTTGAAAGTCGATCACTTCACCGGCATTGCACTTTAAATGTATTGTTAATTGGGCATTACAAGCCTCTGCATATTCAGCCCCTATCTTCCATGTCCCATCCAGGTATACTTTATTTATTTCATAGTGCAGAGCAAAAGGTATCAGGGGGTTGGAAACAAAATATAGTATGGGATCATTATGGTAACGTGAACAAAGACCTCTCAAGAAAATTAATTGCAATAGTTTCATCCGGAAAAAAATCCACTCAGGGATATACGGAACAGGACTTTGTGAACAGCCTTTCATTCAAGAAAAATCTGCTTGACCCGGAAACGGTTAAGGAATTCATATCCCAGGCCTCGAACGAAGGTCTGCTGGTGAGAAGGGAGAAGTTTTACATTCCTAATTTCAGCACTTCTGGTGTAATTGTGCCGCTTGACTTTACTGTCACTAAAGGAGAGCTTTTTTCCGATTCCAGGGAGAGGCCGCTTGTGGACAGGATACTGGAAGCCATTTCTGCCTCAGGAAAGATGACCAAGAAGGATGCAATAACAAGGGCAAGAGAGGTACTAAAATCTGTGAAGTATGTACCATTCGAAATAGCACTTCTCTCCATTATGTCAGATGAGAGCATTGACACAAAACAATTTCTTGCAGAAATAGAGGAGAAATGGAATAAAAAATAGGTTTATTCTGCTTTTGAACGTTGGGCTATCTTGATTGCTTCATCCACGTTTTCAAGTTCCATGGCAATATCTGAGGCAAGATCATAAATGAATCCCAGAGATTTCCTGAATTCCTTCTTCTCTTTCTTGTTCTTTATTTTAAGGCCGATCTTGTCGATGAGCTCAATGGCTTCCATGGCTTGCTTTAGAGCTTTTTCTTCATCGCCTGATTCTCTTATAATGCCTATCTTTCCTCTCATAGCTTCAAAGAAGTTTTCCCAGTCCTCAGTGTTTTCAGATATTTTCAAGACTTCTTCGTAAATCTGTGCTGCTTCAGGCCTTTCTTTTGCTGACGTGGATTTAAGCTCTGCCACAGCGTTCAGGGTGGTTGAGATCAGGAATGGGTCATCAATTTCCTTTGCAATTTCGAAAGCCTTGAAGAAGAACTGTTCGCTTTCGCCTTTTTTCTTGGCATCCATTTCTATATAGCCGAGATTCAGGTAATCCAGGGCTACCAGATCTTTTTCTCCAGCCTTCTGGTGTATGTTCAGGGACTGTTCAGCGTAAGTCTTGGAATTCTCGTCATTCTTGCTTTCAAGGGTATTATAAGCCTGAGAAAGCCTGTAGCAGAGATCTGCAGTATCACTGTCCTGTGAGTCCTTGATAACTTCGTAGGCCTTTAGATACTCCCTTATGGCATCCATGACCTTTTCCTTCTGAAGAAGCACGTCTCCATTTTTTATTGCAATCTCTACTGATTCTTCCATTAACTTTTCACTCCTATGATTTTATCTTTCTATTTATTAGTTCTTTTACGAATTTCTTCTAGTATTTCCCTTGCGCTGGTCATACTTATGGTTTTCCCGGTTATCATTTTATCAGCAACAATGTCAATTTCTTCTCCAGATGCACCAACAGATGCAGCCAGGCTCCTGGCATGCAATGACATGTGGCCCTTTTGTATACCCTCTGCACTTAGTGCCCTCACTGCTGCAAAATTCTGGGCAAGGCCAACAGCCGCAAGGACGTTGGCAAATTCCCTGGAATTTGAGACGTTGAGCACTTTCCGGAATATGGCTGATTTCTTCACTGTATTTGTCGATCCACCTACAGTGCCAACAGCAATGGGTATTTCGATCTCTCCCAGTAAATCTCCCTCCGGAGTTTTACTGTATTTTGTGAGGGACAGGTTTCCGGTCAGGGTATGGTATGTATGGGCATTGGCTTCAGCGGATCTCCAGTCATTGAGAGTGGCCATAAGTACGGCGTCGATTCCATTCATGATGCCTTTGTTGTGGGTAGCTGCTCTGAATGGATCTACGTTTGCCATCTCATACGCCCGCACTATGTTCTCTACAACCTCTTCTCCACCAATTAGTCCCTGCTTAAACACTGCCTTGCTTCTTGAAATTCTGTGTGGTGTAAGGTTACTCAGTATCCTCAGGTTTGTTCTGCAACCTGTTAATTCTTCCAGATATGGCGCAACCGCCTCGCACATGCTATTCACCACATTTGCCCCCATTGCATCACGAACGTCTATCAGCATGTGAACAACGGCACTTTTCCCCGGGTCGTCAAGCAATCTGACTTCTATATCTTTGGCTCCGGCCCCAAGGGAGCTTAACGTTTTGCTCCTGGTATTCGCCAACTGAATTATATCTGCCTCGTGTTCAAGAATCGTCTTTTTCAGGGATTCATAATTGTCATATTTCGTTATCTGGATCTGGCCGATCATTATTGGTTCGGTCGACTCCGACACAAAGCCTCCGGTAGACCTCGCAATCCTGGCGGCATTTGAACACGCTGCCACCACTGATGCCTCCTCGATGGCCATGGGAATCAGGTAATCTTTGCTGTTAACCCTGAAATTAGCCGCGATCCCCACTGGCAATTCAAGTGTGCTGACTACATTTTCTATTAGTTTATCTGCCAGTTCAGCAGATAGGGAGCCTGTAGATAAGAGGGTCTCCATCTCCTCATTGGAAAGGTCAGAAAATGCTCTGAGCATTTCTAGCCTTTCAGGAACTGATAATTTGTAGAAACCCGATATTTCTGAAGTCTTCCTGTCCATGCAGATTGAAATAACTACTATTCAAATAATGATTTTCAAGATTTGAAAATTCACTCTTCAAAAAGATATTTAATTCTCTGCACAATCTGACTTACTGATGTTAAAGAACAGGAGCATTGTATCCATTGAGGATGTCTCCCTTGCCGAACTGGATGATATTTTCAAAAAAGCTGATGAGATGTCAAGTGCGCTAAAACAGGGAAAGACCCTGAAGAACCTTGACGGCAAAATAATGGCCACTTTTTTCTATGAGCCGAGCACAAGAACCCGCCTTTCTTTTGAGAGTGCGATGAACAGGCTGGGAGGGTCTGTAATTTCAGTCTCGGAAGCAAAATCCTCTTCAGCTGCCAAGGGTGAAACACTGGCTGACACGGTCCGCATGGCAGACGGCTACTCGGATGTAATTGTAATCAGGCATCCCATGGAAGGAGCGGCCAAGCTGGCAGCAAGATTCTCGTCCAAACCCATAATTAATGCAGGAGACGGTTCCGGGCAGCATCCAACCCAGACCATAATGGACCTTTATACGATCAGGAAAGAACTTGGTTCAATTGATGGAAAGGAAATAACAATGGTTGGAGATCTAAGATATGGACGAACAGTGCATTCCCTTCTTCTTGCCCTCTCTAATTTTGACGTAAAGGTCAACCTGGTATCTCCGGATATTCTCAAGATCCCAGAATATATACTGTCAAGATTGCCCAAGGATTTCAAAGTAAATATCACGAACGACTTTGACAGCACAGTTGAGAAAAGTGACGTGCTTTATGTTACAAGGATCCAGAAAGAGAGATTCACTGACCAGAATGAGTACCTGAGCGTCATAGGGTCCTACTCAATCAATCAGGATGCCGTGGACAAAATGAGGGAAAAGGCAGTGATAATGCATCCACTTCCGAGGATAGATGAAATCACACCTGAAGTTGATTCTTCACCTAAAGCTGCATACTTCAGGCAGGCCAGCAACGGAGTTCCTGTAAGGATGGCTCTTATTTCCATGATACTGGGGTGATAAAAATGGACAGAACACTTAAAATAACCAAGATTAAGGACGGAACAGTTATAGACCACATTTCGGCTGGAAAGGCATTGAAAGTATTGTCCATACTTAAAATTGAGGAGAAGAGCAACAATTCCGTTAGCATTGGGATAAGGGTACCCAGCAGCAAGATGAGCTTCAAGGATGTTATTAAGATAGAGAACAGATATCTCGAGAAGTTTGAAGTTGACAAGATATCTCTTATTGCACCTGACGCATCAATAAGCATTGTAAAAGATTACGAGGTTACTCAGAAATACACAGTGGAACTCCCTGCGAGAATCATTGGAATTGTGAAGTGCCACAACGCCAACTGTATAACCAATGTCAAGGAACCCGTGAACAGTGAATTTTCACTGGTGTCAAAAAAACCTCTTGTAATAAGGTGCAACTTCTGCGAACGAAATATGAATGAAAGGGAGATATTAAGTTCCCTCTAATTTATGCAGAAAGTTGATATTTTATAAGTTCAGATGCATTGGAAAGCCTTGTTGAAAGGACTTCCACATGCCTGGCAATATCCACATTTATTTTTCTTATGACTTTTGATTTGTCTCTAATGTAAGCTTTCTGTTTATCAACCAGCTTCTGGTTGTCGTAGACTATTACGCTTGCACCTGTGGCCTCAATTTCCTTTATTCCACTTTCCGCAAGTTTTCTCCTCTTCAGGTCTTCCTTTGATGGTTTTATGATAACGTTCACATGTGCTATTTTCCTCTTTGTGAGAAGCTTGGAAAAGTTTACATGCATTTTTTGTGCAAAGGTTCCCCCAAAACCGCTAACCAGGACATAGGAATTGGATTTGTCTATGTCATTAAGGAGTTCTTTAGACAATGATTCAAAGTCTCCATCTGCACCGAAGTAAGTTGTGGATATAGATGCGGTCTCCAGTGATTCATCCCATTGGTCAAACTGGTTCAGGGTTTTCCTGTACTCATACTCTTCCCTGGAAAGAAGTGTCACTTTCATAGGGTCTGGTTCAGATATCTCTATCTCAGTTGTCTCAGGTGAAGGGGAAGCCATTGTGAATGCCCTTTCCTCCTTGGCCTGAATTGATCGGTATGCGGTTCTCCTTATCTGAAGTGGTTTGATATTTCTAACCACTCTGTCTCCGGCCTTGCCAAAAGCGAGGACAACATTGTCCATCCTCTCCTGGTAGTACTTTCTGATCAGCCCTTTCACGACACTTTCCATATAATTTGTTCCAATCGTTTCCACTTTTGCACCTACCTTAAACTTTTTTCAATTTCCCATTCTTACTTGTATTCTCACTGAATCTGTCAGTGAGTTCATCGAATTTTTCAAGATCATTCATTATGGAGGTGAAGCTTTGCATCTTTTCCTCTATAATGTTATGGAGCTCTCCTGTTTTAACAGCGTTCTCCAGCAGCTCCTCAATGACTTCGTCCTTAGTCTTGAAAAAGCCTTTCTGAACGACCATAGAGATCATTTTGTCCATGTTCTTACTGAGCTTGATCCCAGTGTCACTGGAATCAAGTATGCCAATACGAGTTCTGGAAATATAATCCAGAACTGAGTGTCTAATGAATTCAGAGCGACTGCCGAATCTTGGGTTGGTGTTAAGAAATTCATCTATCTCTGAAAGATCTTCTTCAGATATTCGCAGAGTTAGTTTGGTATCTTTGTTATCAACACTCAAGAGACTTCTAACCAAAATACTGTTGTAAGTATTTAAATGTTATTATTTGTACGTACATTTGATGCGAAATGTATGTCTGTTGTATCAAACTGTATAGCTTTTGTAATCCTTTAAAATAGGGGATTTTATGTTACTTAATAATTAGTAGGGTTTCAAACATAATAATTATGGTAAGACTATGTATGTATTTATAACATGCAATCAATAAATTCATTCCTTTGAAGTGTTGTTATTGACAAGATTATATGAGTGATCTCAATTACATTTCATGGACGTTAGCGATTACGAGAGCTTATTGAAGAAAACTGAAGACATTCTTTCAAAATCAACTGTAAGTCAACAGAGGCTTCAGATTCCAGAACCCGATATTATCCAGGAAGGTAAGGTAACAATTGTCAGAAATTTTCAGGACATTGTTGAACTGATTAACAGGGACCCAAAGCACATCTCAAAATTCCTCATGACTGAGTTTGGAATTGGAGTAACAATAAATGGAAGAAGGCTTACAATTAACAGAAAGATATCTGCGGACCAGATTTCTGCCAAGATCAGGCAGTACATGGAGTCCTATGTTGTCTGTTATGAATGTAACTCTCCAGATACAGAAATCCAGAAAATCGGTAGAACATATGTACTTGCCTGTAAAGCCTGTGGAGCCCAACATCCCATCAGAATAGCTTCGGAGGTAAAGACAGACGATACCACAATAGAAGAAGGCAAATCTTACACTGTGGAAATCAGCAAGATTGGAAATTCTGGAGAAGGACGCGCCTTTTACCGCGGTTTCAACATATTTGTTCCAGGAGTAAAGAAGGGTGATACAGTAAAGGTCCTAATCAAGAAAATAAGGAACAACACCGCGATTGCTGAGGTAGTTGACAGAGAGAAAAACTGATGCCTTCAGGAATAGCTTCAAAAGTTATTCTGGACACAAATTCTCTTATTTATTCCCTTGAGCATAAAGCGGATCTCAGGGTTCTTCTTCAAAATATTCCGGAAGTTTCTGGTGTTGTTGTTCCCACCTGTGTTCTGAAGGAACTTGAAAAAATGTCAAAGGATGTTAGATATGCTAGAGGTGCACTGACTCTTGCAGGCAGTTTCCCTGCCGTTGAGGGCGATGGACCCGCAGATGACTGCATTCTCAACCTTGCATCGAAAAATAGGTTCTTCATACTCACCAATGATCGTGAGCTTATTTCAAGGGCAAAGCGATCCGGCATCAGGACCCTTTCTTTCAAAAGAGCCAGAGTAATTGATTTTACCTGAAAGGGGCGTAAATTCCTCACAAATACCGCTTTCCGCAAAATAATATTAGCGGGGGAACTATTCTACCAAAAGTTGAGGGCTAATGGGAGATACATTTGATAACAACTACTGGGCACTCAAGGCCATAAAGAGCTTAGGCGGTTCAAAGAGCCTTATTTCCCTGTCATCTGCAGAGCTGGCGCAATTCATGGGTATCAGCCAGCAGTCTGCCTCCAGATTCATATTGAATTTGCTGAACGGTGGATATATTCAGAGGCAGATGAACGGGCGAAAACAGGAAGTTAGCATTACTGAGAAAGGAATGAATCTCCTGGCCAAGGAATACTCGGATCTTGCCATCCTTCTGGAAAAACCGGTTAAAATGAAACTGCAAGGAACAGTTCAAAGTGGCCTCGGGGAAGGCCGATATTATATCTCGAGAAAAGGGTATATTGTCCAGTTCCAGGAGAAACTCGGGTTTATACCATATCTTGGTACCTTGAATCTTAGAATAAAACCTGGTTCGGAACTTGCGCTTCGCAAACTAAGGAGCATGGATGGAATACACATAGACGGATTTACAACTGAAGACAGAACTTACGGTCCAGTTAAAATCTTCCTGGGAAACATTTCCGGAATAGAGTGTGGGATAATATTCCCAGAAAGATCAGTCTACAGTGACGTGATGGAAATTATCTCAACAGAATACCTGAGGGAAAAACTGGGAATTGAGGATGGCAGTGAAGTCATAGTAGAAGTCACAGGGCCATTCAATTAAAAAGAAACGTCCAGTTTCCCTGTTTTTATCTCATCAATCACTTTTTCAGCTTTCTTTTCGACCTGTTCATGTGTAAGGCCACATTCGTGCAGTTCCATGTAAATCTCGTAAAGTTCGTCATCAGGTGTAGGATTTTCAACCTTTCCAACGAACACTCTTGTGAATCCGCAAGTTCTCTCGGCATCAAAATTTAGCCTGTAGCTGGTATCAACTGTTACATTCTTCTCTTCAATGTAAATTCTTTTTGAATAGTAGTCATCTGCCATTATTTTTACATCCTCGTATTATTCCATCATATATATCTGTCAAGGCCATGCGCCCATGGAATCTTAAATTCTTCAACATTTCCCTTTAGCACGTCCATATTCCTGTCCCTGATAAGAATTACATCCTGGGTTGTTTTTCCAATTTCAGTAACAGATACGCCTTCAAAAGTGCTGAGAAATTCCTCCTTTTTCTCGGGAGCTACCTCCACCACAATCCGTTCTCCGCCTTCTGCGAAGATTTTCTCCATAGTTCTGGCGTTTGAAACGTCAGAAAGATCTACATCAAAGCCAATGTTGAAGCCAAATGACATTTCCAAAAGGGTCTGAACAAGACCTCCTGAAGAAACATCGTGGCCGGAAACCAGCAGGTTCTTCCCAGATGCTGCAAGGTATTTCTCCGAGATGATTGCGAGCTCATCCATGTCGAACCATGGAACCGTGTTGCTTTTGATTTTCCTGTATTTAAGGAACTGGCTCCCACCGAGGTTGGAGGATTCCATCCCTATTATGTAAATGAGATTACCCGGATACTTGAAATCGGCGCTTATTGCTCCGGAAACATCGTCCATTGCACCAACCATCATTATGTTGGGAACCGGTTTTATATTTTTTCCGGAAAACTGGTTGTAAAGGCTTACATTTCCAGCAACTACCGGCAATTCAAGCCTGCGGCAGAACTCAGACATCGATTCCACTATCTGAACAAGTTGACCCATTATTTTCGGATCCTCCGGATTACCAAGGTTAAGGCAATCCACTACTGAGGAAGGTTTAGCTCCTGTGACGAGTATGTTGAGATAGGCCTCTGTCATAGTGCCAAAGGTTCCCGCCATTGGATCAACTGCCACCATGTCATATCTGGAGCCCGCAGTGATGGCCAGCCCTTTAGATGAATGTTCCAGGGGCTTTACAACGGCTGCGTCTGAATGTGTTTCTGCGTTAGGGTAACCGGTCATTGGCCGTATCACAGTGTCCCCTCTCACTGTGTGGTCATACTGTCTCGTAATGTTCATTCTGGAGCAGTTGGAAGGATCTGAAAGGAATTCCTTGAGGAATGCTTTAAGTTCAAAATCTTCAGGAGGTATGACATAATCAAGCATTTTCTTCTTTGGAAGTTCATATGACCTGCAGTAAACCGGTCCTGAAGTGAGGAAATTAAGGTCAAGGTTCAGCACCTGTTCATCTTCATATTTAAGAATAAGATGGTTCCCTTCTACCACTTCCCCTATGACTGAGAACTCTATATCCCAGTTATTGAAGATTTCAGAAATAGCATCGAGGTTGTCCGGGGAAATGGCCAGAAGCATCCTCTCCTGGCTTTCACTTATCCAGATTTCCCATGGCTTCATGTTCTCCTCCTTGAGAAGCACTTTGTCCAGCTTAACCACGGAAGATACACCTCCTGCAAGGCATAATTCTCCAACAGAGCTTGAGAGGCCACCTCCGCCGAGATCCTTCATTCCATCGATTAGATTCCTGTCATTTGCCTCCAGGACAGCATGAATGAGGGGTTCCTTGATGATGGGATTTCCCAGCTGAACAACTGATTTGTTTTCACTGCTTTCCTCCTTGAGCACCGCTGAGGCAAATGTCACTCCATGAATTCCGTCTCTGCCAGTTCTCCCTCCCACAAGCAGTAAGAGGTCACCAAGCTTTGAAATCAGGCTTCTAACAATCTTGTCCTTTCTGACAACTCCAACACAACCTGCGTTTACAAGCGGGGAATGATTAAAACATTCATCAAAATCAACTGAACCTGCTACGTTGGGTATTCCCACTTTATTGCCATAGTCCCTTATTCCTCCCACAACATTGTTAAGTATGAATCTCGGGTGGAGGCTCTTTTCTTCCCATTTCCTGATAGAGACATCACCAAAGTATATTGAATCCAAAACTGCAACCGGCTGTGCCCCCATGCATAGTATGTCCCTCAGGATCCCACCTACGCCAGTTGCTGCACCCCCATAAGGTTCAAGGGCACTAGGATGGTTGTGGCTTTCCATTTTCACCACGTATGCGTAATCATCATCAAAGGAGACAACGCCTGCATCGTCTTCCATTGCAAGCATCGCATTGCCCTTGCTGAGGCCGGAGAAATACTTTTTAAGGTAGAACTTTGAGGATTTGTAGCAGCAATGTTCACTCCATGCCTGTGCCATAGCCTGAAGTTCAACATCTGTGGGGTTTCGCCCGAGTTCCCTGAAATAATTCCTGAGCATTGACAATTCTTCCTGGCTCAGTCCAAGTGACATAGCAGAGGAGATGTCGTTAAGTGTCCTGTCGTCGGAATTAATAAGATCTATAATTTCTGAAAAACGTCCAGCCGCTTTTTTTTCTGACATTGTTTATTCCTTTATTGTAAAAGACTGAATGACCGGATTTGCAAGGAGTTTTTCCGATATCTCCCTGACAGTCTTTTCAGGATCAGTGTTGCTCTCGTCAAATTCAAACTCATATGTCTTTGAAGTCTTCACACTTTTGATACCCTCATAACCCAGCAGTTTCAGATTTTTCTGAATCGTAAGGGCTTCCGGATCCTCAACCCCTGGATGGAATTTTATTTCAACCCTGATCCTTGCCATGTGTTTCCAGATTGAGATCAAAAATTAAAATGTGTGGGTCTCTTTCACAGCTTCAACGATAGGTTTCAGAGCTTCCAACACCTTACTGGTTTTCTCCACTATCGTGCCTGTAACCACTACATCCGCACCTGCTGAAGCAATCAATGAGGCTTTTTCGGGGCTCCTTATGCCTCCTCCCACTATCAGGGGGACTTCTGTAATTTTCCTGACGGCTTTCACAATATCGGGATTGACTGTTTCGGGTGAACCACTGCCAGCCTCAAGGTAGATCAACTTCATGCCCATCATCTGTGCGGCAAGGGCATATGCCACTGCAATATCCGAATTTCCATTGTCAATTAGGTTAGCTTCGCCAACTTTGCCAACAGTCATGCCGGGCGCAAAAACAAGGTAACCCATGGGTATAGTTTCAACTCCCATTTTTTTCAAAATCGGTGCTGCCTTGACCTGATGGCCGATTATAAAATCAGGATTTCTTGAGTTGAGAAGGCTCATGAAGTATATCGCATCAGCATACCTGCTGATCATCGATGAGGAACCTGGAAAAATTATGACTGGAGTTTTAGTCTCTTTCTTGATGCTCTTAATGGTTTCATCCATAACATTCATGTCAATGGATGTTGACCCGCCAATCATGAAGAAATCCGTTCCTGCCTTTTCTGCCTCAATCGCAATTTCGGTAGATCTTCTGATATTCTGGCTGGCCGGATCTATGAGGGTCATGTGGACCTTTCTCTTTTCTGTAATGCTCTTTATCTGGCTGTAAACGTTCATATAATTCCTCCAACGGCGAAAGACAGGAGCCCAACTATCATTGCAATCTTCGATACCTGCTGACTGATTCCGGGATTTCTTATTATAGTAATGGCTGAAATAATGAACAGGGCATCGGAAACCGCCACTATAAAGAGGTAAAATATTTTGAAAATTCCAAGATAGTATGGGAGATATGAGAATGAAACCGCGATGAGTGCCGAAACAGCTGCAACAACTGCAGCATATTTGACCCCAATGCTTTTTGGCAGGGTCTTTCGGTCTACATCTCCTTTGACGTCCTCGATATCCTTTATGATTTCTCTCGAGAGGTTCGCAAGTGCTGCCATAACAAAAAGAATCAGCATCTTGTTTATTGAATCAACAGCGATGCCGCCAAAAACAAAAATCATTCCGACAAGTATACTTATCATTACGTTGCCGATGAAACCCATTTTCTTGGTGCGGAATTCATATATTCCAAGGAAAGCCTCTGCAAGTATTACCACAGCCAGGGCTACAATGGAGATGAATATTCCGGAAATAATTACAGCTGCAATAAACATAGCGAGGAAAACCGTTTTAGCTGAACTGCGTGAAATAGATCCGGTGACAAGCGGCCTGTCCGGATGATTCATTTTGTCTGTCTCAACGTCAACATAGTCATTGATGATATTGCCACCTGAAGTTACAAGGAATACTGCTACAGATGCCGCAATTAAAGGATAAATATGGCTAGGAAGAGAAAGCCCAACGCCTATGAAACCGGAGA
Source organism: Thermoplasmataceae archaeon (assembly GCA_046705365.1). Taxonomy (GTDB): domain Archaea; phylum Thermoplasmatota; class Thermoplasmata; order Thermoplasmatales; family Thermoplasmataceae; genus JAJZOM01. Next base: position 26,313 of record JBJKQM010000016.1, on the reverse strand, counting down.
TTATGGTGGCCACTACCCCCATAAGCCCATTAATTGGCCTGACTATTCTCAACCAGGAGTTCATTCTAACCGAGAAAATACAAACAGTTATTATATTTACGAATTGCTAGTATTACAATTCTCTTCAGTTATGGCACAGAATTTCTTTTAAAAAGATCCATGAATTCCTCTCCTGAAATTGCTGTTTTTATACCGGTCGGGGAAAAGTGTGTCCTGTAAGCCGGAGTGCTTTTCTCCTTCTCTATCCTGTTCATGAACACAGATAACTGTGGCAGACTCCGCTTAAAATGCCTTGCAAAATCAGTTAATTCAAAGAAAAAGATTCGGGTATCCTCATTTCTCAGGGAGTCAATAACGCTGTAGGTAGACGGCAATATGCTGTTGCTTTTTATCCCGATAGCGGACTTTATCACTTCTTCATCATGAAGCCGCCCTGTCCATATTGGGCCTTCGGGCTGATGTTCATAAATCTTGGAAACTGTCGTGTCTTTGCTGATTTCCATGATATTCTGAAGCATCCTGTCCGCAATTCCTGAACCCTGTTTTACTTTTACAATTATCCGGTAATAATGGGATTTCCAGAATGACACCAGCGGTGTTATTGCTTTATCCATTGCCGCAGCCCGTAGGGCCACGTATGCAATTAACAGCCTGATACCAGTTTCATGTTTGAGCATGTCCGTTTTCACAAAAGCGTTATAGCGCCTTCTTGTCTTTGCCGGGACTGATCCCGTCAGAGCTGAGAGGTCTGTTGCCGTCAGTCCCAGGTACCCGTTGTTTTTCACATGAGTTAGAGCGACGTCCATAAAGGGAACAACAGAACCATATGGGTCGACATCGATAAAATCAAAATACCTCCTGGACACCACAGATTCGAAAGGCTCATTGAGAAACTCAACGTCCACTCCGTTCCTCTTGACATTGTTTTCTATTATTTCTGCGGAACGCCGGTTTATGTCGGAAATAACCGCACTTGTATTTGTTTCAAGTGCAACTCTTATGCCTCTGATCCCTGATCCGCCAAACCCGTCCAGATATGTAGCAGGTTTGAGGGCATTAAGCAAAAGAATCGTTATATCACGGTTGAGGACCTGCTGAGTATTGTAAAAACCCGCCCTCTTGGTCCCGGGGCCCTTGTCTATTTCATAATCAGGTAATTCTATGCTGGAAAGTCCTTCTTCAAGGATCAATTATGTCCCTTCTTCTCCCCTCAAAACCATAAGGACCCTGAATGGCAGAATGCTTCTGTTAATTGGGGTAATATCAAAAACCCGGATCCCTTCAAGGGCTCTAATCTCCTGCAAAACAGGATTTCTTGATTTTTTATGGAGTGTCACTATGAGAGGTTTCTCCGACTTCAGAGTGGTCTCTATTTCGGACTGGATATTCTTTGTAGTGTTCTCCAGTTTGCCGACTTCATCTATCACGATCACATCAGCGCTTTCCCTTGCTTTCTGGAGGCTTGGTATTAATATTTCCTCGAGCAGTCGGGTATCAACTCCCAATTTGTCGATCTTTACCCTGGAAGCAATGCTGCTCTGGGCAAAAACAATCTTTTTCTTTGTGCTGATGTCGAAAAGGGAATAACCGGACAGTTTGCCATGGTCAGTAACTTCCGACACCAGTACGCCCTGTACAACAGTGCCGTCTTTTTCAAGCATTTCTATGATTTTTCTAAGTGCTTCAGCCTTGATTGACCCCACGGGTCCTGTTATCCCTATTTTTACTGCCATATTTTTATCTCACTCCTCAATATACATCAGCGGGTAGTCCATATCGGGGACATATCTCAGTCTTGCAGTGATCTTTTCTGAACCGTATTTTATTCGTATGGATACGTCAAGCATTTCTCCGCCAAGTGTAATATACTTGTAAACTCCCTGTTTCTTTGAAATCATATCCTTGTCTATTCTGACCACGGCATCCTCTACAAACGGTTGCACTTTGGCGCTGTCACTCATGGCTTTTTCCATCGAATCAACATTACTCAAATTAAGGGGGGCACCCACATACTGGTGATAAACAGTACCCAGCTTTATTCCGGCTTCAAATATAGCTCTCTCCCTGTCTGAACAATTGAAATATTTGTTGGCGGGGTCTTGCATCGGCTTTCCTTTATTGCACCGACAGTGATAAACATTTTCACGATATAGTATCACATATGGAATTTCCTCCGGCACCGTCTGTACGATCTGGAAAACATGGTGCGTAATGTACCTAAAAAGAGAGGTATTTTTTGATTATATCCCCATCTTTATTCTCTTGTACATCTGTCTTGCAATGGCAAAAAGTATTGCAGTAATAAGAGTAACTACTCCCAGGTTTACAAGTGTGCCTGTATCCGGTGCTCCAATCAATGCAGTCCTTACAATATCTGTCACATATGTAAGTGGATTTGCAAGCGAAAGATACCTTACCACACTTTCTGAGGATGAGCTTATGGGATAGAAAGCTGAGCTGGCGAAATCAAGCACAAAAAACATCACAATCGAGACTGTATTGTAGGTCTGCATGGTTTTTGCGATGGATGAAATAATAAGAAAAACTGCAGAAAATAGCACAGTCCCGAGCACCAGTGAAGTTATTGTGAGCAGTAATGAGACCGGGGTCAGGATAAAGCCGCCTGAAACAGCCTCAGAAAGAATAAACATAATAAAACTGCCTCCAAGTGTGAAAATTATTGCCACAAACATTATCCCCATCAGGTAGTCAGTTCGTTTGAACGGCCCTACCAGGAGCTGCTCGAACATACCCCATCGCCTGTCGCTCCAGAGCATACTGCCTCCAATATTTCCGGCAGTGAGCGTTTGCATGGCTACAATCCCTGGGCCAAGGAAATGAGTATAACTAATGCTCTGGTTGTTTACCGGAACACCGGGGATCAGGGACTGGAACATTGTTCCAAGGACCAGCAGATACATTGCAGGCAGCCCAAGCATGAAGACCATGGTTCCCATGTCCATGTTTACCAGGATATTGCGGTATGTCAGTCTGATAGATGCCGGTACTTTCATGAGCTATTCACCACTTCTATGAAGACATCGTCAAGTGTTGCATCCCGGAGGTTTATGCTCTCTATTGTTCCCACGCTTGATCTGGCGAGTTTCAATATATCCTCTAGTACTCGCGTTATTCCTTTCCCTAGAATCTTGAGTGTTTTTCCCTCAATATAGACATCCTGGGCAAGATTGGATGCAGTCAGTTCCTCTTTCAGCCTGTTCACCAGATTCTCTTCAGGAACTGTGGCAGAGGTTATCTCCAAAGTTCTCAGACCTCCATAAGTGTTTTTAAGTTCAGACGAAGTTCCTTCAACCCTTATTTTTCCTTTAGACATTATTGCAATTCTGTCGCATATGTAGTCTGCTTCTTCGAGAAAGTGTGTTGTAAAAAGGACCGTCATCCCATTCTGGGCCCTTTTTCTGATGTTATCCAGGATTCTTCTTCTCATAATTGGGTCCATGCCAACTGTTGGTTCATCAAGGAACAATATATCCATATCATGAAGCAGTTCTCTTGCAACCTGCAATTTTTTCTTCTGGCCCCCGGATAACTCGAATGCCCTAGTCTTCCTGACTTCAGACAGCTCAAACAGTTCCAGAAGTTCCTCAGTACGTGCCTTTGCCTCTTCCCGCGGGATTTGCCACAGAGTTGCATAAATCTTCATGTTAGTTTCAACTGTGGCAAAGTCGAATGACTCTTCCTGCTGAACTACACCAACATGTTTTTTGATGTAGACCGGTGTCTTGACTGGATCATGCCCCAGAACCTCCACTTTCCCCGAAGTAGGCGGGATAAGTGTTGTAAGAATCTTTATTGTCGTGGTTTTTCCGGCTCCATTTTTTCCGAGGAGACCGTATATTTCACCTTTTCTAACGGAGAATGTAATGTCATCCACTGCCATTTTTCTACCATCGTAAGTCTTCACCAGATTGGAAACATTAATGGCATTTTCTTGGGACTGGGGCATCAACCCACATTCCTAATGGCTATAAAAAGGCTTTATAAGTTAAATGGAATAATATTTATCCCTTCTTATTGATGCAAGACAGTTACGTGTGCCGATGCAATAGAGGCATGCTTTCATTGTGCAATATAACGATATGCTGATATACATCCGGATAATTAGCAACAACCGTATCATGGCAATACTAGATGCAGCAGATTCAAATTTGCCCCTTTGGAGGAGACACTTCTGGGGAAGATTCATGGGACTTGGGCTTCTCACAATAGGCGTGGCTTTCTATGTTATTTGGTCTGTCTTATATGGGACCTGGACTGATATTGGTCTTTACTCCTTTACTATTGTCCTCGTAGTCTTTGGTCTTTTGGAACTATGGCTTGTACAAGAGCAGGTAAAACAGGAAGACAAAGCTACTCAGAAACGCTGAAGCACCTCATCCTCTGATAGAGATGAGATAATTCTTAATTTTCTGCAGAATTCTCCGTCTGTGACTATACATTCAGAGTAGGGATGCATTTTCCCCCCCATTAGCCTTTCCGGCGTTTCAATGTCAAAATCATCCAATTTTAATATTTTCCTGTGGGGTTCCTTGAAATTTCTGGTTCTGAAAATGAAAATTCTGTTACTGTTAAATGCAATGGAATTTGTCCTTTCATTAAGGAAGTCATCTGTATTCTGAGAAATGTTCAAAATTCCCGTATTAAAGTGTCTAGAATGCCTAACCATTTGGCTGAGAATTTTCCCGTTTTTTGAATTTCTTAGTATAACGTGGCATTCGTCTATAAGGATGAGAGTCCTCTGACCCGACTGGTCCATCATCATTGAATTCATATGCTCAAGAAGCCGGTAAATCAGGTCAGGCTCATCAAGGTCCCCAGGTCGGGGTTTGATTATTACAACTCCGGCCCAATTTGGGGTTCTTTCTGGGTCATGATCAATCCAATTTTTCAAATTTGCTTCTTCAAGAAAACCTTGAATATCGGTTTCATGGCAGTCTGAACCAAAGAAACTGCAGAAGTATTCATTCAAAGGATCAAAGATTATCGCCCTTTCAGCGGTGCCTATCTTGATATTTCTTGTAAGCAACAGTTTACCGAAGTAAGATTTTCCCGAGCCAGTTTCTCCTATTACAAGGATATTGTGGGAGTTTTGTGAAAAAGGGTCATACCTCACAAACCTTTCTGTTAAGTCATCTACGCCTATTATTGCCCCATTCACGTTATCCGAGGGTTCTCTGAAAATAGGAACAATTGTAGCAGCGTGCCTTGTATTCATCAGGTAGTTGTACCTGTTATTAACTGCAGTAGAAAAGAAATCAGCTACGGAACGTTTGGAGCTCCTAATTTTTTCAATCTGGATTCCAAACATTCTAAGGTCATTTGCCACCCTTTCCACTCTTTCATTCAATATGGCGGGGTGCTCTGCAAATATTCGGAAAATTAAAGAAATGTTAACAGGTTTTACGTCTTCTTTTTCGTACTGGTAAAGAATATTTTCCAGGTCAGAGATTTGCCTTTTCAAAGTCTCGTTTCCGGATATGCTTATGCCTGTAACTCTCACCTCCGTTTTCCTTTCTGAAAGCATTCTTTTCAGGAATCTTGATTTGTTTGCATCATTCACATCTCTTAGGCTGACGCGAAGATCAAAAGGTATTCCGGAGCTTTCCAGTGAAGTGAGATAATACGGCCCAAGCTCATAATCCATCTCGGAAACAGCGATGTCTGAAAAAAATACGTTGGACTCTGTGAAGTTTCTGTGGCCAATATAACTGGTTTTAGAATCGCCCCTAACTCTTCCTTTTCTTTTCTTAAACATTAGATAACGCCCCTATGGAATAAGGATTTTCAATAGATCCTCTATTTCTTCCTTTTTCCTCAGCTCTCTTGCGTGAAATCCGTTAATTCCAAGACTAGATTCAAAATTTGATACCCTCTTTTCAAGTTCACCCATGGACAATTCAAGATCTGAGACGGTGATTCCGGAAAAAATTCTGACATATGTCTTGAAAGAATAGATGCCATTTCTGGACCCACTGTGTCTCTGATAACAGGAAAAAAAGTCTATGTTCATTTCAGAAACCTCTAATGCGTGTCGCAACCCCTCTAAAATCGTTTTTTGGTCATTGACCCTAATTGCCATGATATTTATCCCTTCGACTTCTAAAAAAATGGAAATGCTCTTTCCGAACAGCGTGAACAGGTGTTCATTGTGACTCTGAACTTTGACCGGGAAGAAAATGTTGATTTTTCTTCCTTTCAGTCTAATTTTCTTGGTGATTTTCAATCCTGAAAAAAGTCTCCTTCTGAAAAGGAGAATAATCACGATCGATGCAGTTCCCAATATGGGGGTGTAAATGTTAATTCTAACTGAAAGAATTGAAATAGAGGCTATGATGCTAAATATTAAGGCATCCCGGATGGGTATCCCAAATATGGATGCTTTATAGGAATAGCTATTTCTTGGCAGTTTTGGGTACTGCAATTTAATCACTCTTTCCTGTATTTCAGTTCTTCATCAAGCAGTTCCTTCCATGGCAGGTCATTTGATTTTTTCTGGTATACCATGTTCTTAGCAAGCGGATTCCTCTCTGTAACCGGGAAGCTGACTCCGCGCTGGAAAGTTGATGCAGCTCCAGCACCTTCAACTGCTCCTGCTGCAATGCTTCCCGCCTCAACTCCTTTCCCAACTGTTCGGGAAAGTGAAAGGCCTCCAATGAAGCCCATTACCGGTGCCGACAGAAAACTATTCCCGGTAGCGAACATAATTCCTGGAATCAGGGAAGGCAGAAACAGGAAAGCAAGCTGGAGTGGCATATCCCAGGCGAATATATGCCCGAGATACAGGCACCCGAGCACTATGTAAGGATAAGCTGACATCTCGATCAGTATCTCCCAGAGGATCACGGTAAACTTCCTTGCGTGCTCCAGAGAGTATAGAACTGTTCCAAATGGGAGCAGCAAAAGAGCAAGCAACATTAGAGCCTGACGTAACATCAGTTCGGCAAAAAGGGACAAAGCAGCCGTAAAATATCCTGTCAAAACAAATATTTCAATGATTGCAGTGTAATTGTTTTCAACTACTGGTTGGCTCGATCCCCCAAACGCATTTGAGGAAAATAGAAGGAAGTTAGACCATTGAATTCCGGAGGTATTGTAAATTGTGGAATAAACGGAACCCAAAGCAGCGAGGACCCATGTCATCAGGAAAAAAGAAATTGCTCCAAGAATAACAGCGGTTGTTATTCTAACCATGTACTTGCCGTATGGTTTAGGTTCATTGAAGCTGTTGAATGCAAGGGTTATCACGCTTGATACAAGAACAACCAGAGAAGCGAACTGAAAGAAGACTTCTCCTGTTATGAGGGAACCAAGAATCTTGAATTTACCATAGTTAGTAAATGGCACAAGAAATGCATAATGCGGATTCAACCCGAAAGAAATTGTTGAATCCCAAAGGATTCCAATAAGTGCCTTATAAATTGTATCAAGCCCATTCAGCAGACCGAGAATCATGGGGAGTACTTGCAAGGGACCGGCACCCTATCCTGTAACAAGATAATTTACTAAAGTATACAGAAAACCGCTGACGGCTACTACATATACAAAAGTTCCAATCATGGCATTTTTGAGCCTCAATCTGGCTTCGTATCTTTTATTTTCATCAGTACTGAAAAAGCCTATCGCGATGGGGATCCAGAGAATGGCGATCAGAATAGCAGATACTGAGGCTACAACCTCGTAGATTCTGGTCATCATCCCTTGAATTTGACCAGAAACGGTCAATTGTGAATTTTGTAAAATAAGTTCACTAATTGCACTAAAGTCCATTAATGGAAAGAATGTAATTGTTATATAAATTACATGTCTTTGGGAATTCTGCTCTTTACATCTTTCAGATTCTTGAGCCTCTGTTCCCTTCTTATTTCTCCTTGGGCAAAGCGTTGCTTGTCATCTTCCGTTTCCAAAATTAACTCAGGGACTTCAGTAGGGCGTCCATCCTGGGTTATGGCTACATATGTGAGAAAACATGTGGTCGTGAAGCTCTTTTCTCCAGTGAGGCCTTCTTCAGAGAATACGTCCACCTCAATTTCCATAGTGGATTTGTGAACATAATTTACTCTTCCAGTCATATGTACAATGTCTCCTAGATTTATGGGTGAGAGGAAAAACAGGCTGTCAATGCTGCCCGTAACATTTCTTTTTCTCGAATGCTTCGCAGCAACAATTCCAGCCACGTTATCTATCCATTCTACAAGTCTTCCGCCATATAGATCATTGAAAACATTGGTATCTGGGGGAAGGACTAATCTCTGCAACTCAGTATACGACTCCTTCCATGATTTCTTCTGCATACTACCATAGTACTGATAGTGTATTAACACTTTCATGGAAATGCCGGTCATTGCCAGTTTAGCAATAGGGTCAACAACAGTAATATTTAGTTCTATACGATCTATTGTCTAATGTCCAATGAACAGGAACAACTCAAAAGAACTGCTGCATTTGAGGCATTGAAGTTGGTAAGGGACGATATGGTCCTTGGCCTCGGAACTGGATCCACTGTTAAATACCTTCTCGATGGCCTTTCTGATTTGATCAAAAATGGCTACAAAATAACCGGAGTTCCCACATCTAAAGATACTGCACGTAGAGCCAGAGAGCTTGGGATACATGTAGTCGAGGATTACTCCGGGCTAATAGATCTGGATATAGATGGTGCTGACGAGATCGACAAGGCAGGAAACTTGATTAAAGGGGGAGGAGGCGCACTTCTCAGGGAGAAAGTTGTAGCTGCCAACTCCAACAAGATATGCATAATTGCTGATGATACAAAATACAAACCGGAGGGTCTTGGGAAGTTTGGAGTTCCTGTTGAAATTTTCCCGTTTATGCACCAGAATACATTGCAGAATGTTGAGAAACTCGGGGGCAAGTGTACCCTTCGTAAAGAAGGAAACTTCGTAACAGATAATGGAAACTACATCCTGGACTGTGATTTCGGCATAATTGGAAATCCTCCTGAACTGGAATCAAAATTGAAGAAAATCCCTGGCGTGGCAGAAGTAGGTATATTTACAGGATTGTGCAATATAATTATACTTGGGACCAAAAATGGTCCAAGTACCATAAATATAAAATAAAATTAGTCCTGGAAAGATTTTAACTGCTCTATATTGCTGTTAATCTCACTTATTTTGTTAGAGAGATCCTGGATAATTTCCTCTAAAATCTCGTTAAAGCTCTTGGAGAGTCTGTATCCATGTATGGGACGGCCTTTGCCCTCTTTCTTCATGTTACGCTTGTTTATCCATCCCTTTCTCCTTAGCCATTGCATGGCTATGGATACTTCCGGCTGTCTGAGTCCTGTCTCGCGTTCAATTTCTACACTCGTAATTTCTCCTTTATCTCTGATATAGACCAGTGTATATGCAACGCTTCTTGGTATATCTGAAATAATTAGGTATTTCGCTAGTTTATCATTCATTTCTGAGAGCACCATTGTTTTCGCCCACACTATTATAGTTTATTAAATATCTAATCGTATTTTATAAAGTTTGTGTTATTCGCTTTACTTTCTACATTTGAGAAGAAATTCGATAAAATGATACTTTTTTCGTCTTAATCTGCAAAAAAGGAAAATATAATTAAGATTTTGCTAACGCCTCGAGTCTGCTTATCACGGTATAAAGTGCAGCCCTGCCATGAGCTGGCACGTTGGGGTCGTTTGCCATTTCGTCAAGCATTGAAATGGCTGTTGCGCACTTAATATCGAGGCTCTCGCTCTGCTTGCTTAATTTGGCTATTGAATCGGCGGCGCTTTTTCTTACATTTTTAGGGACAGTTGTGTCCTGTCCAAGTTCATCTAAAAGATACAACACTTCATCGTACAGTTTTTGATCCATTTGGTTCACTCTCCTATCTTCTGGCCCATTTCCTTCTTAATGGAAAGAACCATCATTGTTTTGATTCTCCTAATCCCGCTTAGTTTTCCCAGGTCATTAACGAGGAAAGACTGAAAATCATCATAATGCGGAAATCTTACCTTCAGGAGGATGTCATAATCCCCGGTGGTCACGAAGGTGTCTTCCACGTTCTGGAAATCACATACTGCAGAAGCAACATTGTCAACTTTGTTGACATCGCATTCTATACCTATCAGTGCGGTTACAATCCTCTGGCCATAGTATTTTTCCATAGTTGCAGTTAATTCTTCAACTTCCATTTTAACCTCCTTAAAAGTTTGAATAATGACAGTTTCAGGATATGACTTTAGAGTATTTTTAGGTAATGGGCGGTACTGTTCAGATTTCAACTCAGTTTCGACAAATTGACAAATTCAGACTAATAATACAGATATTTGGCAAATTTAGATCCTACAAGACAGTATCAAAGGAATCTAATGACCAATTACGGAATGGTGGTTAAACCAAAAGTCAGCAAAAAGAATAAATGAGCCCAACGCGGATCTGATTCTCAAACTGTTGGTGTGCACATTCCCAGTTTTTCCTAAGGGTAAATATATGGTTGAAAACCTTAACCTTTTTATTAAGCCTGATTATTACTGGTCTACCCGGCTTAGCTCAGGCTGGTAGAGCGGCGGACTGTAGAGGGAATCCACGGCATGGAATACCGCCGTAATCCGCAGGCCTCTGGTTCGAATCCGGAAGCCGGGACTCTATTTTTTTGCTCAATCCTTGATTTTATCTGCGTTTCAGCATCATGTTTTTACCTAAAGTGAATGACACAATGGTGATTTTGGTTGCCAATATTGTTATCGTGATTGCGTGAATTACTAGAGGTCGGGACTATCCTCTTTTATCCAATATATGTGCAGTACACGATTATCCACTCTTTGAAATATACGAGACCTCTTTCTTGTGTAATCATCGCTTGCACACAGTTGAGTTCTCAAAGCTAATTAATTATTCAAAAAATCAGATGGCATTGGTGTCCAAAATAACTAATGTCAAAGTCTGCATAAAAATGTTTGAAGTGCCATAAAGTTCAGGTGAAATGGAAATATTGAATCCTTTTCCAGGAATTATATTTGAAATTGTTGCGTTATAGCTTAATTCTAAACTAAACCTGTATTTTGAACCTGTATTCTGGGCTGGATTCTGAGGATACCAGGAGCCACTGGAACTCCAATTTTCTCCAAGTTTGTAAGTGGTATTCAGGTTGGTCATTTGCATGCGAACCAAATGAGAGGCCTGAAGATGGTCTTGGGAACTATTGAAATGAGTAAGGCTGATGCTGAAAATCAATTTTGAAAACCCGAATGTCTTATTCAAGGAACCATTAATTGCAAAATTCAGATGGAAATTTGCAGCTGAAACTGGTGTCCCCCCAACAGCTGAAGATGAACCCCATACAGATGTATTTAGCCAGGTGGTTGGCAAAACATTGTGACCAGAATTAGCAATGCCAGTTCCACTACTTGAATTATGTTCTGGAAGATAATGAATTGTTGAATTAGAAAGGAAATCAGATTGCCAGGAATACGAAGTGCTGCCTCCTTCGATTGAAACTGGCCCAAACAAATATGGGCCAAGAAAACTAATTCCCGTGATTATAAGAATGCCAGCAACTACTACAGAGGCTATTATGACTGCCTGTTTTTTCTTTTCAGGTAACAATGTGTTAACCCAATTATTATAACTTTATATTCTATAATAATGTTGCATAAATTCTGGGAGTGTCAACTTGAATCCCGGACTGCTCGAAAAAGAATGTAAAAAACAAGGAATGACACTGCTGTTATATGGCCAATTAGCAGGATAATCAAGGTCTCTACAGGGCCAAATGAGAATCTGATAAAACTGTAGGAAAAGGCGGCATAATAGACAGTCAGCGCAATAAAGGTGTATAAGAAGGCGCGCTTCAGTTTGATCTTACTTTCAGAAAGAGGCGGCGGGTTATACACTTCCCTGACGTGCCCAAGGCCAAAACACATATCGCACACATCCAGGCGGCCGGTTTCGTCAAGAATGTTCCCGGTGCCATTGCACCTTTCACAGACAAGATCTTCTTCCAACATCTAAACATGCGACAATATTATTTATCCTTTGATGTCAGAACCCATCTTTAGTGAGTCTTCCGGAGAGTTTTACCGCAAATGTCATGAACGCAGTATGCCCAATGATGTCATTGTCAGGCCTCGTAGCATTTTCACGCACCAGTATCTCCCTCTTCAGAATCTCCACACTTTCGAGAACTAGGCAACCAGATTTTTTCAAGGCTGTTACATTCTTTTCCAACTGGTTAAAGGTGGGGGAATAGCAGCATACCATTCCACCTGAAACTATATTTTTGCTGATCTTCTGAACAACTCCCCAGGGTTCGGGAACATCCAGTACAGCGCAATCGAACTTTTCATCCGAAGAGAAATCCTCGATGCTTGATTCTATAAGAGTCCAGTTTTTGCAATCAAGAGACAATTTCACGTTTTGCCGGGCATTTTCAAGGTTATTTCTGTCGATGTCAACGGTTGTAAGCTTCCCGTCCGGTCCAATCGCATGAAGAATTGCAGCTGAAAGGGCTCCAGACCCGGCACCTGACTCCAGAACTCTTTTGCCGGGAGATATCCCTCCATAAAGTAGGATCACGGCTGCATCCCATGGTTGGATGATCTGGGCTGTACGCCTGGCATAATCCCTGAAATGGTAAGGTTCAGGATTCAACGCGGCAAATTCCTCTCCTTTAATGATTATCCTGTCACCAGCGGAGATCACAGATGCCGGTGAAATTGTGTATTCTTTGCCCCTTATTGTAGCAACATTTCTGGATGAATCAAACGTACCGGAAGCTTTTGCAGATTTAAGAACCAGAATTGTCATACATTTTCTCCTTTCCTTAGGCCATTGTAATATAAGACAAATATATCTGAAACATTGGTTCCTGTATACCCAGTCAGAATAGCTGATCTTCTGCAGTTCAATAGTGAATATGAATCACTGTTTTCAAGGCAACTTCTGATTTCATCTTTTTGGGTGTTCTTCAGAAACCATGAGTCTGTAATTCCACCCATGGCTGGACTGACACCGTCAATTCCGTCTGTTCCTAAGCTTGCAAAAAGAAAATCCTCATCAGAATTCATATTCAGTGCAAACCTCAGTGAGAGTTCGCAGTTTCTTCCACCAATGCCGTCTCCTTTTACCTGGGCAGTCGTTTCTCCTCCACATACCAACCAGAATGGCGCCTGTTTAGAAGCGTAATGATTCCTGGCCTGCGAGGCGAGGTATTCCGCAACTTCCTCAACGTCTCCAGTGACAGGTTTCGTGATCTTAACAACGTTTTCACCTGAGGAAGATATAAATTGAGAGATATTTTCGACAAAGTCTCTGTTTTTCAGGACTATTCTGTTCTCGACCCTGGAGAAAATCTGTTCATTCGGTGTTACAAACTGTTTATTCTCCACACTACCGACACCAGGGCATTTATTTTTGTATTTATCGACAATTCTTCTGAAATCATCAGTGCTGTAAGCTGGCTTAACTAGAGGCCCAGACGCGATCATCTGCAAATCGTCTCCAGGCACATCCGACACTACAAATGCCTTTACCTGCGAAGGCGAAAGATATGCTGCCAGTTTACCGCCTTTCACTTTGGACATGGAATGCCTGATAATGTTGAGCTCACGGATATCCGCTCCATTTTCCATGAGGCATTTTGCTGTATTTCCAATGTCTTCTATGGTTATGCCCTGGGCTGGTAATTCAAAAAGGGCGGACCCTCCCCCAGAAATCAACACTATGAAGAGATCTTCCGGGTGATGACCCCTGATCCTGTCAAGCAGAATCCTGGTTGATTCTTCAGATTTTGCAGATGCAATTGGGTGAGTTCCCCTTAAAACTTCAAGTTCCGAAAAGTCCTCTTCATAATTCTCGCCCTCAGGTATTATGATTCCAGAATAAATGGCATCTCCGGAAGTAATTTCCCTCACACCGGTGTACATTGCCAGTGTTGCTTTTCCAAAACCAATCACATACAAATTTTTAAAATCCTTTCTGGAACGGTAAGTAGATTCAACTTCTTTTTTCAGTAAGGTTGAAGGATCAAGATCTCCAAGTGCCTGAGATATTGAGGAAGTCAGGATATTCCGCTGCTCTGTAAAATTAATTTTATCAATGTTTTCTATTCTTACCTTTTCTGAATTATTCCTCATACTCTACATCCAGTCCGGAGAGATGCCATTGAACCATCCCGCCTCTGAGATTCACGACATCTTCTATACCTTGATCCTTAAGGAATGAACAGGCATAATAACTGCGCTCTCCGCTGTTGCACACAAAAATGAGTTTTCTTTTTTCATTTCTCAATTTATCCAGATTGTCATTCAGTTGCATCAGCGGGATATGCTGCGAACCTTTGATGTGGCCCATGTCGCCATAATATTCAGAGGGTTCCCTCACATCAACCACAAGGTATTCCTGGTTCTCATCCATGAATTCAAGCAATTCACCAGGATTCATTTCCTCAATCTTTCTGGAAAACATCTATGGCCCTCATTGTTATATTGATAATTACTTTTTGTTAATTAAAAAACTAAGTAATGGCGGGTTTTATGTATGATAAAATAATTCCAAAATAAGCCATTTAATGTGTGAAACTGTCTACTGCACGAGTCAATTTAATATATGCTGACCATATGTCGATTTCGACTCATGATTAACCGCGACTATGCAACTAGGGTCTTGATGGCGTTAAGTTTCAAAGATTTATGCGGTTATCAGCTTTCTAAATTTATAGCTACCAAGAATGAAAGAATTTCAAATGGAACACTGAAACCTGTTCTGGATCACCTTCTATCCAACGGCTTTGTCACTTTCTCGATTAGCGGCAGGCGGAAGGTTTATTCTCTGACAGACAAGGGAGAAAAGTATGTGCAGGAAGTCAGATCCATACGCAATGAATTGAAGAGAAGAGTTTTTGTGGATTCCATGAATGAAAACGCACTCTTCCTGGATTTTCTCTCGAACCTGGATGACGCGACCGTTTTCAGGGAACTACTGGAGTACCTTGGAGATGAAATTATGTCCATTGTAAGGGCTGGTTTCATCATGAAGAAAAACGGAGCCCTGGAAAACCTTGCAGAACTGAAGAAGATGCTAAGGAAAGTTGAAGGGGAGGTGGAAGTGTGGCATTCACAAGAAATGCAAAACTAACCATCGGAATCATGGCAATGATGGGGATTCTCATCACGTATGTGGAAACTATGGTAACTCCTGCCCTGCCTATACTCGTAAACGATTTCCACACAAATTATGACAAATTATCATGGGTTATCACCGCATATATTCTTGCAGGAACAGTTTCCGCAGCCATTTTTGGCAGGCTTGCAGACATATATGGAAAAAAGAAGATTTTCCTCATACTCGCCGGGGTCTATACAGTTGCAGTTTCATTTGGTGGATTTGCAACCAACCTTGAACAGTTCATAATTGTCAGAGCGGTGCAGGGAGTTGGAATGGGTATGTTCCCTGTAGCATACGCACTCCTGAACGACGAAGTTCCCAAGGAGGGCCTCGCACTCGCCCAGGGTATAATAAGTTCCACGTTTACTGGCGGGGCTGCAATTGGCCTTGTCCTTGGCGCTTATATCACCCAGTACTATGGTTGGGAATGGTCATATCATTCTGCTATACCTGTGGCTTTTGCCCTTCTGATCGCAGCAGCTGTTGTGGTAAAGGAGAGCCCTGTCAGAAGGCAGGAATCCATAGATTTCGCAGGTGTTTTTGCACTTTCCATGGCAGTTATATTCCTTATTCTGGGTTTATCCCAGGGCGAGTACTGGGGATGGCAATCCATTTCCATTGTGGCAACCTTTGTACTCTCAATACTGAGCTTCATCGCCTTTGTAGCAATAGAGAGGTCAGTGAAGATGCCCTTCATTGAATTGCGTCTGCTCAAAGTTAGGAACATTTTCCTTGCCAATATAGCGGGCCTGTTTGCTATGACGGGCATGTTTTTCCTTTTTTACACTGTTCCTGTGCTGTTGCAGGATCCAAGCCCGTCCGGATTTGGCATGTCAGTTTTCAATTCCGGAATAATCATGCTTCCCGCAGCAATTGCTTCCATGATTTTTGCTCCACTCTCTGCCAGGATTACTAATGTGCGCGGCCCAAAAGTCACAATTCTCATTGGGGGGGTAGTGCTTTTCCTTTCGTATCTCGCACTTCTTTTTAACAGGCAGACAACTATTTCGATTCTTGAGGATACCACATTACTGGGTATCAGCCTTTCATTTGTTTTTGTGGGCGTGATAAACATACTGCTTATCTCGACACCGAGGAAAGACGCAGGAGTTTCCACGGGAATGAATGTGGTCTTCAGGAATATCGGTTCTGCAATTGCTCCAGCCATAGGTGGCGTTATAGAGAGCACTTACGTAATGCCCGTTTTATTGGGAGTCTACAACTACCCGGTGGGCGGAATGCCGTTTTTCCCTATTTTTGACACGTTCCCCTCCAGCACAGCATACGATTACATCTACATAATTGGCCTCATTTTCCTGGCCATAATGGTAACCCTGACCCTGTTCATGAAAAACGAAATATTAGGAAAAAGAAAAGGTGAAACAAGTGAATTATAAGAAATTGACAGTATCTGCACTAACACTGCTAGCCATAATAGGTGCATTCGGCACCATTGGAACGGCGCATGCCTCTCCTTCTTTCGAGCCAGTTGTTATAACTAATGCCTACTGGTATGGCGCCAACTCTACTGATCTGGTGTCACCAGGTTCAAATTACACACCGCTGTTTGTCCAGTTTACAGTGGCAGGGAGTTTCTCATATGTGAACGCATCCGTCAACCTGTCATATTATCCGGGTTCACCATTCAGCTACAGTTACATCTCCGGACCAAACACTCAGCAGAGGACTTATTACAATTTCACGCCAACTGGCCCGGGTGAGTCGGTGACAATAAACCAGCTGGTAAATGTAAGTTCAAATGCAGCCCAGGGCGTATATGAAGTTGCACTGGAAGTTACAACAAATGCAACACCTAATAACCCATCGTTTGAGGTTTTCAAGGTTGCAGTTCTAGGAACACCACAACTGACACTGGTGAATTATTACACAAATCCTCCAATAATCTACCAGGATCAGAAATTCATCCAGTTCACGGCAGTGGTTTCCAACACAGGTGCAGGTCCGGCTAAGAACATGCAGTTCTGGATCAATTCCTCGGTTTTCACCTCCCTGACAAATCCATATAATATTGCATATATGCCTTCAGGCTCAATTGAGAACTTCACTTTCCTCCTTAATGCAATGAATGTAACCGGACAGGAATATCTCTACTTCCACATGGGACCTCAACTGGTTGCTGTTCCATTATATCTCCATGACCATGGAACAGTTGGCATCAGCAGCTCAATACCTACGCTTACTCCGGGGGCCAGTTCTGCACTTGAGCAGTTTACATTGACAAACAACGGGAACAACATAATGTATGATGTAAGTGTGCATCTGCTCTCACCAAGCGTAGTCAGCATCCACATACCATCATCGAACCCGCTTTCTGCACTGACAGCGGACAACTTTACAATAGCACAGCTGAATCCAGGGCAATCTATAACGGTGACCTACCTTGTGGATGTCAGTTCCTCAGCAGCAACACAGACATATCAGGCACAGCTGGTTGTCCAGTGGAACCTGAATAATACTGCACAACAGTTCCATCAGACCTACAACTTCAATCAAAAAGTCACTCCTACGGCAATACAGCAGTTGACATCCAATTTCACCTTCACGCCTATGAACATAGGAGTACTCTTCCTGCTGATTATCCTTATAATTGCCCTGATAGCAGTATCCGCCAGGTCAAGAGGCATGAAGAAGAAACTGAAGAAGGCAACCCAGAAGACCGAAACGCCCTCACTTATCCACAGGGAAGTACCGGGAGAAAACAAGGAAGAAAAGAAAAATTAATCAATCCCCCTCCCTTTTTTTAAGAGTGACATTTTCAGTTGTATGTTATGATCCAAATGAAGAAAAGTGGGGGGTTGGCGTTGCCAGCAGATTCCTTTCTGTAGGTTCAGTTGTTCCATGGGCAAAAGCAGGAGTAGGATGTATTGCCACCCAGTCTTATGCCAATTATACCTACGGACCGGAAGGCCTGGAACTACTCAGGACCAAGAATTCCAAGGAGACCATTGAGGCACTTACAGCAAAGGACAAAGACCGTGAAAAGAGGCAGGTTGCTGCAGTTGATTCAAAGGGTAATCCAATGGCATTCACAGGCAAGAAATGCATGGATTATGCAGGCCATATAACAGGAAAGAATTATTCGGTACAGGGAAACATTCTTGCAGGCCCATCTGTGCTTGAAGCTATGGCAAGGGAGATGGACAAGGAAGGCAAGCTTGAGGACAGGATCATGGCTGCCCTTTTTGCTGCTGAAGAACAGGGAGGAGACAAGCGTGGAAGGCAGAGTGCATGCATATACATTTCCTCAACAAAAGAGCCATTTGAGGAAGGTTCTGATGTGTATATGGACATAAGGGTGGAAGATTCACAGGACCCACTGCCTGAACTAAAAAGGATAATGGGTGTATGGCTTGCAACTTTCCATGAAAAGGAATTTGTGGACATGGGAGAATATCTGGACAGGCTTACCGAGGCAGCAAGAATAGCAGGTGCCAGCAACCTTGATGAATATGCAAATAAAGAAAAGGTGGAATTCAACATCAAGGACGGAAAAATAGGTGTTTACACACTCAGGCACCTCACAAGAAACCTCACCACATGATACTTGACACTTGAGGCGAATTAAGTTGTACAATATAGGAGTAATAGGAGGAAGCCAGGCAGACGAAAGATACAAAGACGTATCAATAGAACTTGGAAGGCTCCTCGCCCAGAGGAAAGCCATAGTCTTCTGTGGAGGGATGACCGGAGTCATGGAGTGGGTTTCCAAAGGAGTTAAGGAAGGAAATGGCACTATTGTGGGGATCCTTCCGGGTTCAAGCATGAAGGCAGGCAACGGCCACCTTTCCATTAAGATACCATCGGGAATAGGATTTGCAAGAAACTTCCTGATTGTGAGGGCATCTGAAGCCATAATAGCTGTAGACGGCTCAAATGGAACACTTTCCGAGGCCAGTTTTGCAGTTTCTGAAGGTAAGTCGGTTATAGTTATCGGCGATCTCCAGTTGAGGAGAAGAAAGGACAGGGAAGGGGATGTTTTCCATGTACAGTCTGCCCAGGAGGCTGTGGATATAGCACTGCAGGAAGCTGCGCTTCACAGGGAAAAGGACCTTGAAGACCAGAACCCCACAGAATAGCTGAGGGCGAGAAAATTACCCGGATGACTGAAGTCTTGTCAGCGCCCAGAAAACTCTTAATTTCCTGTACCTGAAGGCATAGATCAATAGATACAGGGCCGGGAGCAGGTAGAATCCCATGACATCTGATACAACAAGTGCTGTGATTGAGGCAGAAGTGAACGGGTTGAGGATTGCGGACAAGTGTTGTGGCTGCAGGCTGTTGAATATGATTGAAACCACGGCCAGTATGGAACCTAATGAAGCCCACAGAAATTTCTCGTGCCAGGTGAAATGAGCTACAGTAAGGATTACCAGTATTACAACAAATGTTGAAAAGGTAAGCACTGGCGGGACCAGGTTCTCTATTCTCAGAATCAATGCTCCAATGCCGAGGAAAACAGTTGATGCCACAAGCAGTGCGGAAAGTAACCTGAAAGGGTTCATCTGAATCCTGAATGTGTACTGGTTAAAAAGTCATCCTTTCAGTATGGAGGAAATGGCATATCTGGACTGTGCAACCCAATGGTAAGCCGGTTCGGCAACGTGAATCAATCTAAGGAACAAAAGCAAAAGCAGAATTGGAAATGCTGGAGGAGAACGCAGGAGCAATCTGGATATTGCATCGGTTGATTGCCAGACCTTCTTCTTTCTCCTGTCAACAACATGTATGCTTTCCTGCAGGAGAGAATAGGGGATCTTTGAACCCTTGATCCAGGAAAATTCCTGGAGGGTCACAAAACTGAACTGTTTCAGGAAATCAACACTTCTGAGAAATTTCGATGTCAGTACACAGAAATAACATGCTCCATCATATATTACCACGAATCTTCCTTCAGCCCTTGATCCGTCAGGCAATTTTTCCAATAGGTCAGAGGATTCCTGATATTCCTGTCCCATCCAATTACAAAGAATATAGTGATATTAACCTGTTGTGGTATGCATGGGATTCTTCATTCCCTTCATTTTTTCAGTTGTAGTGTAATAGGATCTGGCACCAAGATTTCTAGCTTCACTTGCTGCATAAGCGCTCTGAAGGCCTTTCTGGCAGTAGAATACATACACTTTGTCTTTCCCGTTCTCCTCAATGAGATTCCTTATGCCTCCGAGATGTACATTCAATGCCCCGGAATGGTGCCATTCTTCAAATTTAGCCTTGCTTCTCATATCAATAACCACAGAATCTGCAGGAAGTTCCCTGATCTCATAGTCTTCGTCCGAGATAGAGCTGAGATAACCATCCAGTTGCGTCCCTTCCAGTGTGGTTCTATTTTCAAGGAGAGTCCCGAGTATGGTGAAATTTTCAAAGTCCCTATCTATGGCCTCCGGGGAGGCGTTAAGCACCACGTTCTGGGAAAATAGGGAGCAGAATTCACCCTTGCTTGTAACGGGAAATGTTCCAATCTTCCTGGCAATAGTAGAAATTTCATCCTTATCCATGCCGATAAGTGGCCTGTAAACAGGAAAATCAATGGTATGGTTAATAGCAAGAAGGTTTTCAGGAGTCTGGGATGAAACCTGCCCAAGGGATTCTCCTGTAATTATTCCAAATGCTTTCCTTTCCCTGGCTATTTCTATGGCCAGCCTGTAGAGAATTCGCTTGTAGGTGACACCGGGTATCTTGAACTTCTTCGATACCACAAGCAGATCGATTAGAGGCTTTCCATCAATGATGTGGATTTTCGGGTTGTATCCAAGGCTCCATTTTTCCACAAGCACCTTCACCCCGGTCAGGAATTCAACCGTATCTATGGGATGGGAAAGGCTTAGAAAAACAAAATCGACAGGCGAACCCCTTTTCATTAACATCCATGCGGCAACAGGTGAATCAATTCCTCCTGAAACAAGGGCAACCAGCGGTGACTCTGAACAAAGCGGGAGCCCCCCGGGACCCGGGAACGTTTCAGTGTATAAATATGCACGATTGTTGCGCACTTCTATATCCACCTCCACTTCAGGGTTTGTAAGGTCAACTCCAGAAGAAAAATCATAAAGCGCGTCCCCCACAATCAGGTTAAGGTCTTTCGTGTTGAAATTCTGCCCACCGGCCCTTCTAGACCTGACTGCAAATTTTCTTCCCTTAATTTTCTCAGAATATAGTTCAACAGCTTTCTTTGCGATTTCTTCCGGTGTACTGTAGTTGAATTGGACAACAGGTGAATAGCTCTTTACACCCATAGTACGGCTCAAGACATCGAACACTAAATCCTGCCTGGCGTATTCGCTAATGTAAATCCTTCCCTTTTCCGTGGTTATTCTGGCCTGTTCTCCGAGTCTTTTCAACCCGTCATTAAGGTTGTACTTGAGCCGGCTGATCATCATGCTTCTTGCCCGGTTCCCTTTGAGGCCTACCTCGGAATAGCGTACTATTATCAATTTCTGGTCATTTATACTATTCATAAAATCTTGTTGATCAAAACTGGAATGGCTCGGCAAGGATTCCAACGTAAATGGGATATTCCTTCGTAATCCACTTCCTCTGCCTCGCCTCTCTAAGTTTGGCTGTTACGTGAGACCATCGGGACAGTGAATCTGTTTCATACATTACAACAAACTCCTGATCTGCAATGCCATAAGAGTAGGTAGTGTAGGATCTGATATCTTCATTCTCAGGGTTTGATGTTGCCATTGCTATATGTTCTGACATTATTGTTTTCCTTTCCTTTGGGTCTACCAGGTACCACTCCGGGTCCTTATTCATGGGGTAGGCAACGAAATATTTCAAAGGAGGGAAATTCAGGGAATCCGAAAGTTTCTGGCCCTGCTTAAGGTATGGAGAATGCTCGTAAAGGCTGAACATGCTGAAATCAGGATAACCATACCCGGCAAGGGTCCTGTTAAGGTTTTCTCTCAGAGATGCAAGATCTTCAGGACTTTCTGATGACGTCCAGATAATGAGGTCACAGTCATGCCTGATGGATCTGTAAGTTCGAAGATGTATCATCTTCTTCCTGTATTCGGTGAAGAATTCATTCAACTTGCTGAATATTCCCTGCTGTTCTTCAGGTGATAAATTCCAGTAATCCGGGGTGAATTTGTATGCCAGAATTGAAATGTATATGCCAGCAGTCAATTATCTCGCTGGACAATTCCAATTTGGTAATTATTGATTTCCATTCTATGAAACGCTTTCTTCTCTGTATAAATGGGTCGGAGGAAAACATGTCAAGAATTAGGGGAAAACCGACTTTGTTATTCAGTGACACGGAAAAATAGCGACTCCACCATAAATTTTTATAACGGTTCAATCATGATTATTTATGGATAATGAGAATTTGTTCAATTCACTCAATGCTGTAGAATATTACGTTGGATCAGCAAAACAGTGGGCTTATTATCATCAACATGCACTGGGTTTTGACTTAAAGGCTTATGCAGGACCAGAAACAGGAGTAAGAGACAGGGTTTCCTATCTTATGCAACAGGGAAATGTAAGATTAATTTTCACCAGCTTTCTCAACTACAATTCTCCGGTTGCCGATCATGTAAGACTTCATGGGGACGGAGTGAAGGATGTTTCAATGAGAGTCGACAATATAGGCGACACCCTTGACTTTGTCAGGAAAAGAGATGTCGTGAAAGTGAGAAATGAGAAAAAATCAAGGACTGACTCAGGAATATTGAAAACAGCCGAACTCTCCTCATATGGCGAAACTGTACATACTCTGACAGATTTCAGCGAGGCAGAAACCGACATTCCTCAGGGTTTTGAAGAGGTCAATATAAAAGGAAATTCAGTTGGCCTGAAGAAAATCGATCATGTAGTGGGAAACGTGGAGGACAGGATGATGGATGCCTGGGTCAATTATTACATCAAGGGTCTTGGCTTCGACCAGCTAATAAGCTTTGACGACAAGGACATAAGCACAGAGTATTCATCCCTGAGGTCCAAAGTAGTCCAGTATGGCGACAGGAAAATCATTTTTCCCATCAATGAACCTGCTCTCGGACTGAAGAAATCACAGATACAGGAATACCTGGATTACTACAACTCACCTGGTGTGCAGCATATCGCAATCGAGACTGACAACATAATCAAAACAGTTTCTGAAATGCAAAAGAGGGGGGTGGAATTCCTCTACACACCTGAAAGTTACTATGAGACACTGCCTGACAGGGTCGGGAAGATCGACGAAAAACTTGAGGAACTCGAGAAGCTGAATATTCTGGTAGACCGGGACGATGACGGGTATCTTCTGCAGATATTCACAAAACCAACAGGCGACAGGCCAACTTTCTTCTATGAGGTGATCCAGAGAAAAGGTGCAACCTCATTCGGGAAAGGAAACTTCAAGGAACTTTTTAAATCAATAGAGCTTGAACAGGAGAAGAGAGGTAACCTCTAAAGATGAAGCTGTCTCATATAGTAACCGACGACGGCCCGAGCATGTCTGTTTTTCAGGACGGGGCTTTCTATGATCTGAATGAAATAACGGGAGTCGACCTGGAAAGTTCAGGCAATTCCTTCTATTTTCTAATGGAGAAAAATCTGCAGAAGATAGGTGATTTCATGGCAGAAGGCAAGTTCAGTTCTCTCCAGGATTTATCTCCAAGATCCTTCCAGCTTCCAGTTCCTCATATAAACCAGATCAGGGATTTTTACGCTTTCGAGGAGCACGTGAGAAACGCAAGGAAGAGAAGGAACCTGGATGTTCCTCCCGAATGGTACGAATTCCCTGCCTACTACTACACTGGAAATTCTTCTCTTTATCCCAGTGATTCTGAGATAAAGAGGCCTTCATTCACCTCCGAACTTGATTTTGAACTGGAAGTGGCTGCAATTATTGGGAAGGAGGGAAGGAACATACCCAAGGGCGAAGCGCTGGACTATGTTTTCGGATTTTCCCTCATGAACGACTGGAGCGCCAGGGACCAGCAAAGGAAGGAAATGGCAATTGGCCTTGGCCCTTCCAAGAGCAAGGATTTTGCAACTTCATTTGGGCGGCTTGTTGTCACTGCGGATGAGATTATGGCTTTAATGGATGAGAACTACAAAATCAATGCTGACATCAGTGTCAGTGTTAATGGTAGAGAAATTACCCGCAACAACGTGAATACTATGCACTGGACATTCCAGGATCTCATATCGTGGGCATCCACGGATGTAACGCTGAAGCCTGGAGATGTCATAATGAGCGGAACACTGGGCAAGGGTTGCATCCTGGAACTTGGCACTGAAGTACAGGACTGGCTTAAGCCCGGGGACTCAGTCAGTTTCAGGTCTGAAGTATTTGGAGAATTGAATTCAAGGATTATTTGAGGTGAAATATTGTCGTTCTATGTGAAGCAGGGAGAATTACCGGAAAGCAGGCATACATTCCAGGATCCGGAGAGGATACTGAAGGAGGAGTTGTTTGGCGAGGAAAGTTTTGACGGGCCATATTCCCTCCTATATCATGAAAGGGAACCAACGAGAGTCAAATCAATCGTGAGGGAAAATCGGCCATCACTGGAAGAAGGTTCGGTGGACGAACTCAGGCACAGACACATTAAAGGATTCCAGCTCAATCGTGAGGGGGATCTAATATTTGGCAGAAATTACCTGATGTTCAACAGTAGCGTCTACCTTGGAATTTCAAAGCCAGAGACCGGGATGAAATCATTCTACAGGAATGCCTTCATGGAACAGGTCTTTTACGTCCAGAATGGAAAGGGAAAACTCAAATCATCTTTCGGGGAACTTGAATTTCAGCAGGGTGATTATCTGTACATCCCCAAGGGAACAACGTACATAATGGAGTATTCTCCCGAGGCAGAATTCTTCTTCGTTGAATCCAGGGAAAGAGTGAGTATTCCCCAGAGATATCTCAATATATACGGACAGATAAAAGAGGGCTCCCCTTATTACACCAGGGATATACGCTATCCAAGGCTTTCTCCTCCAAGCAATGAAACAGGGAACTTTGAAGTGATAGTGGACTTCCATGATTACTACCTGAAAGAAATCAGAGACCAGCATCCGTTTGATGTTGCCGGCTGGGATGGTTATCTTTATCCATGGGCCATCAACACTTCACTAATGGCACCCATTGTCGGGAGACTTCACCAGCCTCCTCCAGTGCATGAGACATTCAGCAGCAAGGGTTTCATGCTGGGCACTTTCCTTCCGAGAAAGTATGATTTCCACCCGAGGGCCATACCAATCTCATATTACCACAGCAATATAGACACAGATGAGGTTCTGTTTTATTCTTCCGGGAATTTCATGAGTCGCAAGGGAATTTCAGAAGGTTCACTCACGCTGCATGTGAGGGGACTGATTCATGGGCCACAACCTGGGGCAGTAGAGGGGGCCATCGGGAAAGAAGGAACAGATGAGGTTGCGGTCATGGTAGAAGCATACGAACCACTCAAGCTGACTAAAGATGCCCTTAAACTGGAAGACAGCGATTACATGTCCTCGTGGTACAAGTGATTTATAACTACCTTCCAATGGACAGAGTTTACCATGGGATAGATTCCGTCAGGGACCTTCCCAGGTTATTAAAGGAACTGAAGGTAAAGAAAGCGCTTGTAATCACAAGCAGATCGGTTTCCAGAACGGCCTTTTACAAGGAATTTCTGACCCGCCTTCCAATTACGTTTTCTGAATTCATCGAAATTTCCCAGCACTCACCCATGGAAGAAATAGAGCACGCAACCGAAATGTTCAGGAATCACCAGTGTGACGTCATATTGTCTGTAGGCGGAGGAAGCGTAAACGATGCAGCAAAGGTTGTCAGGTACTATTACGATCTTTCAGTCAGGCATATTGCAATCCCCACAACACTATCGGCTGCGGAGTTCTCCCACATCGCCGGATATACGATAGGTGGTGAAAAAACAGGAATCAGGGATAAGGCAATCACGCCATCTTACGTGTTCCTGGATCCGAAAGCAACAATGGAAACACCGCCGGACCTCTGGCATTCCACCGGTATAAGGGCACTTGACCACGCGATTGAGACACTGATATCAAACTCAGGAAGCGAAGTTGCAAGGCACTTCAGCGTGCTGGCAGTTAAAAAACTGTTCAATAACCTGAAGTTCGACAGCCTGGAAGCTAGGTATGAATGCCTTCTGGCAGCGTGGTATTCATATTT
>JBJKQM010000015.1:0-8004 GCA_046705365.1 Thermoplasmataceae archaeon | reverse complement strand
GAAAGAATGGGGATAGCCTGAAAAGAAGGATTATAAGCCTTGGTGGAAACATAGCTTTCAGGTCAACCTTTTCGGCTCGAGTCAAAGATGCTACAAGCGGATATCGGGTTTATTCTACCAGAGCCATGGAATTTCTTCTGGAGTCAAATATACAGGAACCAATCAGTCCATCCTATGCTGGGCAGATAGATATCCTGAGAAGGCTTCTTGGAGCCGGTTTCAAAGTAAAGGAATACCCTATTGTTTTTTACAAGAGGAATGAAGGCAAGAGCAAACTTAAGACTAATGACATTGGCAACTTTCTCTCCTTGATTCTCAAGAAAGGCAACGTGATGAGATATGCCATTGTGGGGGCTTCCGGAATTCTTGTAAACCTGCTCATACTTGGCCTTCTGTTCGGCTACACGCATTTTCTTGCGGAACCGTTAGCTGTTGAAGCAAGCGTTGTGTCCAACTTCATGCTCAACAACAAGTTCACTTTCAGGAAAAAGGCAAAGATCAACTCCACGTTCCTGTACAGATTTGGAAAATTCACCTTTTTCAGCATAGTGGGAATAGCAGCAAACACAGGAATAGTTTATGTACTCATAAAGAGACACATCTTTCCTTTCACCGTGACAGGAATTGCATTTGCGGATTTGATAGGCATTATGTCAGCATTCATCATTACTTACCTTTCCTCAACATTCTTCGTTTGGGGAGGCAAGGAATAGTGGATGAATCAGAAAATGCTGCATTAGTTAAATCCAGACTGGTTTTAATTTCGTTAAGTTCCTTTTCTGTAGTGCTACCTCAGATACTATGGGTGATTCTTGGTTACGGGGGACCATTTCTTATTTTTGTGGACTCTGTCCTAATTTTAGCTGGTTTCGTTTTCCTTCTGATTTCCCTTTCAACTCAGCCAAATAGTATTATTTTGCGTTTATCTTCTAAATTAAGTTCATCGGTTCCCGTGGTAGGAAAATCAGGAAATGCAAAAAATTTCCTGCCATATCTAGCCTTTCTCATGACACCGTATTTTCTGATTCCATATGGAATCGCGACTATGGCAGGGTACACCCTTCCCTCTGTTACAACACTTCTGTTTTTCGGAATTATCACAGTTGCTTGCATCGGTGTTCTCGTATATTTCCATAAGAAAGAGAAACTGGGCTTTAATGTAAGACCACTTTATTTTGTGCTCCCTGTCCTTATTCTTGGGCTAACCTGGGCATTTTCTTTCTGGTACGGTACTCCCAAATTTCCAACAGATGAATCTGCGCTGGATTTCTATTCGGCACATCAGTTTCTGAATGGAACTAACCCGTATATTCCTTCGAACACTGCCAATGTCTTTTCCTTTTTGACTTCACTGAATGGGTTCCCATATGGTGAAGCAACACCTTACTCTTCCGGAGGTTTTGTCACAAACCTAACATATCCTGCTCTGGCTTTCCTCTCTTTCATTCCAGCCAACGTATTTGGCGTTTATCCAACTCTCACCCTATTGCCCCTTTACTCTATCCCTCCACTGATTGTATACTGGGCATATGTGAAAAATAATCTGAAATCCGTGGCAATTATCCCCGTTTTCCTGATTCTTTTGAACCCATCTTATCTGGTACAGGTCAGCCTTGGGTATCCAGATATAATATGGGTCATTTTTACCGTTTTATCTATTTTCTATTACCGCAAACCTGGATTTTCCGGTTTGATGATGGGTCTTGCCATGGCTGTGAAGCAGATACCCTGGCTACTGGTCCCATTCCTCTTCGTATTTATCCTCAGGGAATCCGGTAAAAAGTCATCCATGAAGTGGATCGCGTTTACACTCATAACTTTCTTGATTGTAAATTCAATCTTCATCTTTGAGAGTCCCGCATATTTCTACAAATCAATGGCCGGTCCCGAAATGCAGCAATTAATAGGGATAGGATTTGGGCCATCGCAGTTTGCGTTCCTTGATATAATTCCTGTTTCCAGATTTTTCTTCACTTTCATGGTTCTTGCTTTCTTCATAATTGGAATCACTTCTTATATCATATATTACAGAAATCTGAAATACGCATTCCTGGCATTTCCAATTATAATCTTCCTGTTTAATTACCGTCTGTTGCTGAGCTATGTTCTCTTCTGGCCCATAATTGGATTTTTAATGCCTTCTATAATGGGCAGGCACAATAAAACCGATGCCCCGAGAATGCAGATGCCCAGCCTTAGAAGCCTGGGGCGCATCAGAAAAATAGTGGTTCCGGTAGTTCTGGTTGTAGTGGTATCGGCACCGGTATTCTATCATTATTCTGGTCAGGATCAGGTTAACGGCAATCAAGTCCAGTTTGATTCGCTAAAGGTTACTGGAGTTTCCTCCGGCAACGTAACGGGGATGCTGGTAACGTTTGCACCCACCAATGAGAATCTAAGCATCAAGGATCTTCAGTTCAGAGTCATACCATATTCTGCGGCCCCAAGCATGAACGGTTATCTTTGGGCACAGAAGAATTATACAAAGACTCCAAATGGTACATTTTCAGTGAATATTGTACCACTGGGTTCAAGTCAGGAAATCAGCTGGAATGGTAATTTCAGATTATTGGTTTATTATGGGAACACTTTGGGGTCAATGAGATTCTCGATTACTCAGGGAAAGGTTCAATAGAAGATTACCTCAACAGGATAAGCTGAATACGTTTTCTTAAAAAAATTCAGACATATGCCAAAAACCTAATTTATAGTAAGTTGGAATACAGTAGAGGATGACTGGAATTTTACTCATCGCCTTCAAGTTTATCCTAATCATTATAGGCGGAATTGCAGCTGGAATAATCGGCTCCCTGACAGGATTGGGAGGAGCCACTGTTCTGGTTCCGCTTTTAACACTATTTTACCAGATTCCGATCATATTTGCAACCGGTGCAAGCCTTGTGTCAACTATTGCCACGTCGGCCGGTAGTGCAAGCGCTTACACAAGAGAAAAAATAACCAACGTCAAGATAGGCATAGGGCTCGAGATTGCAACCACAATAGGTGCAATAGTTGGTTCTCTCACCGCCGTATATGTGTATAGCCATTCGTTCGACTGGGCAATTTATATAATATTTGGCGTGGTGCTCCTGACTTCACTTATTCCAACAGTTCAGAGAGGGAAATATGAAGAACCCCCAGTGAAAGGACACGACTGGACAACAAAATTATTTCAATTAACCGGTTCATATTTTGACAAGAGATTAGGCAGGAAAATCAGCTATGTTGGCATTAGGTGGTGGCTCGCAGAGATAATCATGTTTTTTGCCGGCCTTATATCTGGTCTTCTTGGTATAGGGAGTGGAGCACTGAAGGTTCTGGGGATGGACTGGGCAATGAACCTGCCCATGAAGGTTACCACGACAACCAGTAATTTTATGATCGGAATAACAGCCGCAACTGGAAGCTCAATCTACTGGTATGAAGGTTACATTCAGGTTTTCATAGCTGCTGCAACAGCTATAGGAGTCCTAATTGGGTCATTCATCGGAGCTAAGATACTCATGAGGATCACCAACAAGAATGTCAGATGGATTTTCTTCACCATACTGTCGTTCCTTGGGATAGAAATGCTACTGAATGGATTAAAGAAAGACAGCGTAGTCGCAATTACTTCCCTCAACGAAGTTGTAATTTCTATGGTGTTTTCTATTATCATGATTCTGGGATTATACGTATTTACTGTTAGGGGGGTGAAGAAAGATGCCAAAGCAAATTGATCTGGACATAGTCACCAGCTACACACTCAGGACCGGAGTCGTTCTCAGCCTTTTGCTAATTGTTTCAGGGGTCATACTGCTATTCATCAGGAACGGAGGCATGGGCTACTCGTTGAATTATCTGGCACATTATACTCAGACCCTTAGCTCCAGCGGGATACCCCTGTCACAGATACCCCAGGGAATTGCATCCTTTGATGGGATTTACTACATAACACTTGGTCTCTGGGTATTGATTTTCACGCCAATTACTGTGGTGTTCATCGCCATAATCGATTTCCTGAGGGAAAAGAACAGGTTATACGTAGCAATGAGCATTATCGTCCTTTTCAACATATTCTTTGCAATGATTGTGGTTCCAAGGTTACTCTAAATGGAATGAATGGCGAAATTCCCTGAAATTAACTCTTTTCGTAAAAAAATGTTTATAATTAATGTTGAGATTTGAGGACAGGGTCGAAAAATGCTTAATTTTGAGCGTGTCAAAATAGCACACGAAGACCCCCAAAAGAGGGTTAAGAGCTTCAATCTGGAGCCAGTCAAGGAATACAGCGATAGCGAGGCTGTTGCTGAATCCAGCAGATGCATTGGCTGTAACATTTGTACACAGGCATGTCCTGCAAGTCTTGATATTGGGGGTTATATAAACAGCACTGCGGTGGGAGACCCAGCCCAAACAGTGAGAATAGTTTTCGAAAACCTGCCTTTTCCTGCAATTATAGGAAGGGTGTGTACCCACCTTTGTGAGGATATATGTGTCATGTATGATTCTGGCGGGCCAATCGCCATCAGACACCTGAAGAGATACGCCGCAGACAAATTTGCAGATTATGGCGAGATCCTGAACCTTCCGAGAAAGAAATTCATTGGAAAGAAAGTCGCTGTTATCGGTGGGGGGCCGTCTGGACTCACAGCCGCATATTACCTGACAATCCAGGGAATCAAAGTAACCCTTTATGAAAAACTTCCTGCACTTGGCGGTTTTATGAAGACCGGAATACCACGGTACAGGCTTCCTCAGGAAACCCTGGATAAGGAAATTGGATTCATCATATCACAGGGTGTCGATGTTAAACTCAATACCGAGATAGGGAAGGACATCACTTTTGAAGAAATCATGAATACTCATGATGCGGTTTACATGTCGGTGGGAAATCAAAAACCACACATGACAGGAACCCCGGGAAGCGACGCAGAAAATGTAGTTCATGCCACTGAATTCCTCAGGAGGGTATCTTTTGGTGAAGAGATTCCTGTAGGAAAAAATGTTGTTATAATAGGTGGTGGATTCACAGCAAATGATTCATCAAGAACTTCAATGCGGCTTGGCGCCAAGAACGTCTATATAATGTACAGAAGAAGGGAAGTGGACAGACCCGGTTATCCGAGCATGAATGCAGATGAAGAGCTGGAAGAGTCGGTAGAAGAATTTGTAAATTATGTATGGGAAGTCACGCCATTTGAATACGTGAAAGAAGGAGACAGGGCTGTAAAACTCAGATACTGGCAGAATGAAATGGTTATGGAAAAAGGTGGCCGTGCCAAGCCAGTCCCTATAAAGGACAAAGTTCACGAAATAGATGTTGACTACATTGTTGAAGCGACAGGCCAGGAGACAGATTACAGCTTCATGGGTGATGAATATCTCAGGCAACTCAGGTTAACCCCCCACGGCCAGCCTATTGTTAATGAGGTAAACATGACTTCAATCAAGGGGTTGTTCTCTGGAGGCGACTCCACAAACGCATCCAAGGACCTGATAAGCGCAGTTCGTGACGCAGACAAGGCTGTTACAGGAATTCTGGACTACCTGAATGTAATGGATCAGGTGAATGAGGACAGGCTCCCAATATTGGACAGATGGAAAAAATATTCCTCAACATCCGCAAAGATGGCGTATGCTGAGAGAACAAGGTAATTTCAGGAGATAAAATCAAAACCGGTGTAAGGTATCAGAACTTTTGGTACTTCAAAGCCGGGTTCATTCCTCACCTGATAATTTTCCATTATAGCTACAAGTGTTCTTGTGGTGGCAATTGCAGTGCTATTCAGGGTGTGCACGAACTTATTGCCCTCCTTGGTCCTATATCGAATGTTTAATGATCTGGCCTGATAATCTGTGTCGTTTGAAGCAGACACCACTTCTCTGAATTTGCCCTGCGCAGGGAACCAGGCCTCAATGTCCAGTTTCTTTGCAGCGAGGTTCCCAAGGTCTCCGGAACATATATTTACAACCCTGTACGGGAGTTCAAGGCTCTTGAATATATCTTCTGAATTCTTCACAAGTTCATCGAAAAAGTCCCAGGAATCTTCAGGCTTACAGAAGACAAACTGCTCTACTTTAGTGAACTGGTGGACCCTGAATATCCCCTTTGTGTCCTTGCCATGTGATCCAGCTTCTCTCCTGAAGCACGGGGAAATACCTGCCATTCTGGATGGCAACATATTTTCTTCAAGGATTTCATCCTGATGGAAGGCTGCCAATGGATGTTCTGCAGTGGAAATCAGGTAGAGATCCTCACCGTCAAGCTTGTAAAGTGTATCCTTGAAGGTTTCAATATCTGTTGCCCCTTCCATTGCTTTCATGTTGAGCATGTACGGGGGTTCAAAAAGCTGGAATCCTCTGTCAGAAAGGAAATCTGCCGTGTAGTTGACTAGTGCCAGTTCAAGTTTAACAAGCCTGTTCTTTAGATAGTAAAACCTTGCTCCAGAGGATCTGGAAGCCCTCTCCAAATCTGCGATGTCGAGTTGCTCCAGCAGGTCCACATGGCTTACTGGTCGTTTATCAAGAGTTTTGTATTCAAGCTTGCCGTCGCTAGCTTCCTTGAAATATTCAACGTCGTCGTGATAGATAGAAGGCTTGCCCCAGGTTCTGACAACCTTGGCCTCCTCTTCGGTCATGCATATCGGGACGGAACTGTCAATCAAATTAGGAATAAGCCTGGCAATGCCGTTTCTTGAGTTTTCAATTTCTTTCTGGACAGTTTCAATTCTGTCTATCTCTACATTCAGTGTTTTTACTTTTTCCTTGATTTCAGTCGAATCTTTGCCGCTTTTGGCAAGTTTTGAAACTTCCATGCTAAGATCGTTTTTCTGATGTTTTAGTTCGTTAACCTGCTTCAGGTTTTCTCGCCACTCCCTGTCAAGTTCAAAGAACCTGTCAAGCTGGGCCGTATCAAAACCTCTTGCCTTGCAGGAGTTATAAAACTGATCAGGGCTTTCCCTGAGTAGCTTAATGTCTATCATTTTCTGATAAGTAAGAAAAGAGGGCTAATAAATTATTAGGGGAGGTTAAAGATAGCTCCAGCCGCCTATTCCCTCATCATCGTCATTTGTTCCGTCAGTAAATTCTTTTATGACTCTTCTTCCAACCTGAACCTTTGGGGCAGATCGAACAGCCCTCAGTCTGTCGTCTATGTTCTGGCTCATATAACTGTAGTTTAGATGGTCTTCCTGAGTTCTGAGTGTAGTCATGAAACCACCGGTGTAACTGAAGATGTTCAGTATAACGAGCGAACCTGGCAGAATGATGGAGAATGTCTTGTAAATGCCGTATCCGGTGTATAGGTCACTCAAAAGGCCAGAATAGGCGAAAAGTTTGCTCTGGCTTAGAGTCAGCACACCATTTCCAAAATATGAGTTGGCTCCTGCAAGCGGACCACTTGTAAAAGGTGCAAGCATGAATGTCAGGATCATTATGACAGATGTGGCGATTAGTGAAGAAGTGAGTGCTTTTGTGGTGCTGCCTGATTTTCTACCTCCAACGTACCCTGCAATTGCAGGGCCAGCGATCGGTATCCACCAAAGCAGAAGTGAAAACAGAACTGTGTAGTAAATTCCCTTTGGTTGTGAATAGGTGAGTATATCTTTTTTGTTCCTTTTCTGGTACTCTTTCTGAATACTTCGAATTTTCAGGTCTTCCTTTAAATTGCCCAATCCAAAAGTCTTACGTGTCATCCATTTGTCAGACATGAAATAAACAGGTTAATATATAATGCTTTTGTCTGTCCGGTAAATCAAAAATTCAAGTCTGAAAAATGTAATAAAATAGGGGCTCTAAATCAAGCACCATATTTTTCAGATCTGTCTGCCAGCTGCATCAAAATTTTCATGACATCACTGCTGTTTATGTGATAAGTGCCCAATGTGCAGGAAACTTCATCATACAGCATAGCCTTGTCTGTTCTAATTCCAGAAGTGTTAAAAAGAATTGGAAGAGGATCTCCGGAGTGATCCTTCATGCTGCAGGGAGTGGAATGATCTCCTGTTACACAGAAGACCACAT
>JBJKQM010000014.1:0-10040 GCA_046705365.1 Thermoplasmataceae archaeon | reverse complement strand
CATCCGATGCCCGATGATACCACTGCATCCTTGGGTTCAATTCCAAGATCTGCAAGTGCTCCACTTATTGCAGAAAGTTGTGCGAAATTTCCGCATCCGGGGCACCAGTCCGGTTTGACTTTTCCCTTATAATCTAACATTGTAACCATTTATTTCACCTCTTAATAACTGCCTCTACCTCTTCAGCGAGGGCTCCCGGGTAGAAACTCTCTCCATCGAACTTGGTTATCAATTCCGTTTTAACCAGGAATTCTGATCTGATGAGCTTGTTCATCTGACCGGAATAATTGTTCTCGATGACGATTATTTTCTTCTTTCCCTCAAGTAGTTTCCCGATATCCGGATTCAGGGGATGCGGTCTGTTTATCTCAACAGCTCCCACCTTGTGTCCCTTTTCCCTGAGGCTATCAACTACTTCCTCAACGACACCCTGTGTTCCGCCCCACTGTACGAGTGCAATCTCTGCATCATCATATCTGTAAGTTGGCGTGGGCGGCATTTCCTTGATGTAGTTGTCGAGTTTCCTCATCCTCTTCTTCATGGATTCCACTCTAAGTGTTGGGTCTGTAACAGCATCGCTTACTACATCACCGTATTCATTGTGTTCATCCGTGTCCTCATTGTGCATGTTGCCGGGAGTTCCCGGGAATGATCTGAATGAGACGCCGTCCTCTGTATATTCGTATCTCTTGTAGTCGTCCACTGCCTTGTTGACAATCTTTCCTCTCTCTATCTTGAAGTTCAGATCGAAGTCTTCCACAGTTTCGTAATGCTCTGCGACATAGAGATCAGACATCACAATCACTGGAGTCTGGTACTTCTCTGCAAGATTGAAAGCTTCTCTTGTAAGGTAGAAAGTTTCTTCCACATTCCTTGGTGCAAGAATTATCCTTGCAAAATCTCCCTGTGAAGCTCCAAGGACCAGATTGAGATCTCCCTGCTCCGTCTTTGTTGGCAGACCAGTGGATGGGCCAGCTCTCTGCGATTCATAAACCACAAGTGGGACTTCCATCATTCCTGCCATACCAAGAGCTTCCACCATAAGTGAGAACCCTCCTCCGGAAGAACCTGTCATTGCCCTGACACCTGCATAGTTAGCTCCCACTGCCATATTTATGGCGGAGATCTCATCTTCAGGTATCTTGACGAATATGTCAAATTCCTCCTGATGGTTTGCCACGTAGTGCAGTGCTGATGATGCCGGTGTCATAGGGTAACCCACGTACATTTTCAGTCCTGCATTTACTGCTCCAAAAGCAAGGGTCTCCCCTCCGCTCATTAAGTGGTATTTCTTTTTTGAAGTCTTTAATTTGATGTCAAGCTTCTTGAAGTTGGATGCAAAATATTCGTATCCTTCCCTGGCAGCATTCACGTTCTCCTCTGCCACCTTTCCCTTGTTTCCAAACTGGTCCCTTATTACTCCTGCGAGGGTTTCAAAATCCATGCTAATGGCAGCCATTGCAGCGCCGATTGCAACAGTGTTCTTCATGAGTGCATTCTTGCTGTATTTTGATGCTATCTCTCCCAGAGGCATCGGGTAGAAGTCTCCCTCGCCCTGTTCGTAGTCCTTCATTGAGGAGTCGAAAATTGCCACAGCTCCTTTACCGAGGTAGGCCGCGCCGCCCTCATTTATCTGAGGGTTTGTATGCCTGACAAGTGCATCCTTGTTAAGGGCTATGAGGATGTCAAGTCCATCTCCCTGGGATCTGACCTTCTTGTCACTGGCACGGACCTGGTACCAGCTCTGTCCTCCCCTAATTATACTCTGGTAGTAATTGTATGTGTTTACGTGCAGGCCGCTTCTGGAAAAAGTTTTGGCGATGATTAGACCGGCTGACTGTACACCGTCTCCAGCTGCGCCTCCGACCCTGACTATTACCTCATCGGTCTTCATTGCAAATCTTCTGTATATTTATGATACTTATTAATGCTTATGGGCTCTTTCACGGCTACTTTAGACACTGAATTTCTAAGTGAAAAACAATTAATATTTTTCAGAAATTAAGATAGTATGACAAGAACGGAAACCGATGTTATAGGTGACGTGAAACTTGAGGATTCAAATTACTATGGAATCAATACCTACAGGGCAAGGGAAAATTTCAAGATAACCGGTCAAACAGCCGATTTTGACCACATTGAAGCAGTTGTTACAATCAAGAGATCAGCTGCAATTGCCAACAGGCTCGGAGGAAAACTTCCAGAGGACAAATCAGAAGCCATAGTAAAGGCTTGTGACAGAATTCTTGCCCAGGAATTCAACAGCCAGTTCATTGTTGATGTCTTTCAGGCAGGAGCGGGAACTTCATACAACATGAATGCCAACGAGGTAATTGCCAATGTGGCACTGGAGGGTGCCGGAAAGAAGAAGGGGGAATATTCATACATTCATCCAAACGACCATGTAAACATGAGCCAGTCCACAAATGATGTTTATCCCACATTGATCAGGCTCACAGCCTACAAAAAATCCAGGAAACTGCTCAAAGAAGTGGACTTGCTGATAAATTCAATAAAGAGTAAAGCAAAGGAACTGAACTCTGTTGTGAAGCCGGGCAGAACACACCTGCAGGATGCGGCACCGGTGACTCTCGGAATAGAACTCTCCGCCTGGGCATACACCCTTGAAAAGAACAGGAGGGAACTTGAGTTTGCTTCAGAGCACCTTCTGGAGCTCAATATTGGCGGAACCGCTGTTGGCACAGGTATAAACACTGCCCCAAATTATCAGGAGAATGTAGTTAACGAGATAAAGAAGTTCACCGGTTTTGCATACAGGAAGAGCCTGAATTTGCCTGGCATAATGGAGTTCATGACAGATTTTTCAAGAACAATGAACGCAGTGGCGAACATTGCTATCGATGTTACGAAGATATCAAATGACATCAGGTTGCTTTACTCGGGGCCTGGAGCTGGCATTCATGAGATCAAAATACCTGCAGTTCAGCAGGGCTCGTCAATTATGCCCGGCAAGATCAACCCATCCATTGCTGAGGCAATGAACATGATATGCCATTCTGTCCTCGGAGCACAACAGGCGCTTAATATTTCAGCCCAGGCAGGGCAGCTTGAACTGAACGTAATGATGCCACACATAGATTACGAGCTTACAAGATCAGAGGATATTCTTTCCAATGGGCTTACAATGTTCAGGGAAAAATTGATCGATGGCCTTCAGGCAGATCCCGACAGTTGCAAGGAACACAGGAGCAAGAGCTTTGGCTCTGCGGCTCTCCTCAATCCATACCTTGGCTATGACAATGTGGCAAAAATCGTTCAGGAGGCCCTTCACACAGGGAAATCCATCAAGAATCTTGCACTGGCAACCGGCAAAATCAGTGAAGAGGATTTCGATAAGATTATGGCAAGCGGTGTACCTGGGCAGTAACTGCTCAGATACCTACCCATGGATTTTTCCTGTACGCCTTTGAGACAATCATTGTCTCAAAATCAGAAATCCCGTTTATTTTTATTAAGTCGTCCTCAAAATCCTGAATCGCTTCCATATTGAGGAAAAGTGTCTCTGCAAGGATTTCGTTCTCCCCTCTCCTTCTATAAAGGCTCAGAATACTGATATTATCCTCCAGCTTCTTTGTAACATCATCCATTTTAGAGGGGTCTACTTTTATCTTGAGGTAGGCTTTAATGCTGTTTTCAACAGCCTGGATATCAACCAGTGCTGAAAATCCTATGATGATCTTCTTCTTGATCAGCTGGTTTATTCTCCTCCTGATTGTTGCTTCGCTGGTTTCAAGCTGCTTTGCCATCTCAGCGTTGGACATCCTTGCATTGTACCTGAGGAAACATATGATTTGCTTGTCCAGTTCATCCACAGGAAGAAGGGACGGGTCGATCTTTGACCATCTTATGGCAATATCGCAACTGTATCCTTCCAGATATTGCTCATTAATTTCTTTGCCTTCCACATTTTGTCATGTTCTGTTGATATTTAACAATTGATTGTCGAAAAAAAACAAAATGTATCGAACTCTGTTAGGTGATCTTGTGCAGTATGTACATGTATTAAGTTAATGCAATTTTACAAAAATGAGAAATAGTCTCTCTTAATGTTCCGGGGAAGGTGCATCTGCTGAAGATCTACTTCGAATCCTATGGCTGCACGCTCTCTAAATCAGAAGCGGGTCTTTACGTAAACAAAATGTTGAGCCAGGGCGGTGAGCTTGTATCCTCGCCTGCAGAGGCTGACTTAAGTGTGATTGGTACCTGTGTGGTAATAAAGCATACCCAGGACCGGATGCTCTCAAGAATAGAGGATTTATCAAAAGACTCACGTGTAAAAGTGATGGGCTGCCTTCCCTCTGTCAGTGGCGGGGTACTTGAGACCGAAAGGATAGAAGTGCTGAAACCAAGGGAATTCAGGTCATTCTACACTGGAAATCTTGACGATGTTGAGATAAAGGAACCTTCAATATTTGACGGAATACCGATAAATCAGGGATGCACTGGGAGCTGCAACTACTGCATTTCCCATGTTGCAAGAGGGAAACTGGTATCGAGAACTCCCGGGAAGATTGTGAAACAGATTGAAATGCAGCTTGAAAGAGGCATCAGAGAGGTAAGAATTTCCTCACTGGACACAGCGGCTTATGGGAAAGAACTGGGAATTTCGCTCCCGCAACTTATTGGCGATATACTGAAAATTGAGGACGATTTCAGGTTGAGGGTTGGCATGATGGAACCGAAGAATACCATGGACATCATTGATGACCTGCTTAAGAAATTCGAGGACAGCAGGGTGTTCAAATTTTTGCATATCCCGGTACAGAGCGGCGACAACAGGATCCTTGACCTGATGAACCGTGAATATCATGCAGACGCTTTCACCACAATTGTAAGAAAATTCCGGGAGAAGTTCCCTGATGGCACTATCTCTACTGACATCATCTCCGGTTATCATGATGAGGATGAGGAGAGTTTCGAGAGGACAGTAAAGCTGCTGGAAGACACCAGACCCGAAATTGTTAACATAACCCGGTTTTCACCAAGACCTTACACCCCAGATTTCAATGCCAAACTTCCACCTTCAAACTCAGTGAAGAAATGGACCAGAGAATACACTGATCTGCACAAAAGAATCCTTACGAAGAGATACAGCGATCTGGTAGGGAATACTGAGACAATTTTTCTTACCGAAAAGGGTAAACCTGGCACAATGGTGGGAAGGGATGACTCATACAGGCCTGTAGTCATTGAAGGTGAATACCCGCTTTATGAAAAAATTGAAGTTGAGATTGTTGAACGGGCTGGAACCTACCTGATTGGAAAAAAATTATGAAGGAAGCTGGTCAACTGCAACTATCTCGTCCATTACATACCTGTTGTTTTCCCTGAGTCCGAAAATCTGCTGGAATTCCGGTGGAGTTAGAATAGGCATGGGGAATTTGTCGCTTTCGTCAAGTGAAACCCTTGGGCAACCGGTAAAAACCACTGCGTCGCACCTCATGTTCTCATAATCTGTTGGCCTGACATCGTTCGCTGTGAGAAGCACTGCCTCAAGACCTTGGGATTTGGCCTGCTCCATTACCTTATTGGCAAGTTTTATCCTGTACTGACCAATTTTAGTATCCGCAACCACGCATATTTTCCTGGCATCTCTGGCTTTGAAGAGTTTTGCATACCTTCTCCTGAGGAATTTATCTGTCTCTGGCCTTATTTCCACAAGCCTTCGTTCATTCATGTCCAGAATGAATACATCCTTTTCAGAGGCAAGCTGTGCACCGATCGCATGGAACTTGCCTGTACTCACGACTACATAACAGTCCACTTCCTCGGATATTGAGTGTGCAGCACTGAAATTGCAGCCAAGGACCTGTCCAGGATACTTCATCCTGGTGTCCTGCCTGCCCACAGTTATCTGAAAACCATCCTTTTCCATAATTTCCCTGACCCTGTGCATCTGGTCAATATACTGGATGGAACAGAGGAGCCCCACCCTGTTGTAACCCAGGTCATGAAGGGGCTTGAATGCCTTGGAATCTATTTCTATTCCCTTGGATACCCTGTATTCCATGAAAATCATGGGTTTTGGATACTTTATGTTTGGAATTTCAGAATGACCCAGCTGAACGATGCAGTCCACGTCACTGTACACATCAGGTGTGCTGATGTCGCAGGCTCCATAGAATGGATCTGAACTGACAATAACAGAATATCTGGCTGAAAGTTCGTTGAAATAATCGAAAACATGAGGTTTAAGGCCATCCGGCAACTGAAGCAGTACCTTTTTCGCGTTCATGCTGTCCAGTTGCTCAATGACTTCTTCAATGCTTGTTGTCAATGACACCTCATTTATAACAAATATTAAGAGTTGAGTAATTTTTGGCAGATCTTCAGGAAACCAGGTTTCAGAGTTCCATAATGCCGTTTCTCATTACAATTTCACCGTTGTTGATAACGGTGTCCACCAGCCTGGATCCATACTGGTATGGTATTTTCCTGTAGTCATCCACTGTGAGAATTATGATATCCGCCCTCTTTCCAGGCTCTATTGACCCTGCATTGTCCTGAATTCCCAATGAATATGCAGCATTCACGGTTATTGCATTCAGTGCCTCTTCTATGGAGATATTGCAGAACCTCACTGCAAGGTAAAGCGCAAAGAGGAGGCTCGAGTTGTAAGAAACAGGAGAGGAATCAGTTGCGATCGATACAGGTATTCCTTTGGATATGAATTTTCCAATATCCGGATACATACCATCCGTGATGTTGAATGCAGTAATGGGAAGGAAAGTTGCCACAGTATTTTTGCTTAGGACATGGTTCATGCCAGTTTCCCCTGTAAAAAGCAGATGATCGACGCTCTGTATGTCATGTTTCTCGCAGAGTGCGAGGCATCCTATGTCCGCTAGTTCATCTGCATGCATCCTCAGCCTGAATCCCATGCCGGATGCGGCCTGGAAGAATTCCTCCGTGGCCTGGGGAGAGAATGCTCCCTTGTCGCAGAAAGAGTCAACAAATTTTGCCCTTCCCCTGAATTTTGGAAGCATGTTTTCTATAACTTCATGGACAAATGAGTTTTCGGTAGTTCCCTTGGGAATTGCGTGGAGTGGAAGGAATGTTGGAACCACATTCATGATTCCAAGCCCGGAGATCCTGTCAATCACATTCATCATTGAGGTTTCCGATTCAAGTGTAAGGCCGTAGCCTGTCTTGATCTCCATGGAAGTGGTCCCGGTTGATACTGCGTCGTAAACTCTTGATAGGCTTTCCGAGAACATCCTGTCCTCGCTGGCGCCTCTGGTCTGGTCAACAGTTCTGTAGATGCCGTTCCCTGAGCTGAGGATTTCTAGATAGCTCTTGCCCTTGACCTTCATGTAGAATTCATCCTCCCTGGTTCCCCCATAAACGATGTGGGTGTGGGAATCAATCAATCCCGGCATCACAGCTTTGCCCTTGGCGTCTATGGTGACTGCGTTGTATCTCTCCCTGAGGGCTGACGCTTTTGCCTGATCCACAATTTCCAGGATCTTCCCTTCAGAAACAAGGATGGCTGCGTTGTTTCTTATCCTCAGTTTCTTCATCTTCGCACCGGTGAGAGGTTCCCAGCCGGCTCCAGCCATTGTAAGTATCTGCGAGGCGTTTTCAATCAAAAGTGAGGACATAGATTGAAAACCTTTCATAACACTAAAAATTTAGCCTATAAGAGATAGGGAAAGAAACCAACAGTTATGAAAAGAAGATATCCCAGCGCTATTGGGACTATGAAAGGTATCCTGTACAGCATGTACTGAATGCCGTCTTTCTCAAGTTTTCTGTATGCTGCAGGTTTCTTTGCCATCACTTCATCGCTGTACCTCATGGCCATGGGCTGCCCCTGTATATCCACAGTACCATGCCTGTAAACCCTTACTATGGCATAGGCCACAAAAATCACTGCAAAAATTGATACATCAGTCAGGAGAGCAAGCGAAGTTGGAAGTATTGTGTAGTCTTTTGAACCCTGGTAGACTGTAGCCACTATGGGCGAGTAAAAAGGCGAAGCAAACATTAGAGCTAGTATTGCTTTGATGTCGCCTATGCCAAACATTCTTTCCCTGAAACCCAGAACAAAAACCATGGACATCACTATGAGCTGGAATCCCCAGTAGAAACCTGACATGAATAAGACCACAACCGACAGGACAACAAATATTGCGGCAATCAGCTCATAAGCATATGTATCCGGGGCCAGGAAAGTAAAGAAAAAAATCAGGATTCCAATGATAAGGTATACCATTGGGACTGTGAAAAGATAGTCCTGGAAGGCTGCAAGAACCACAAGAGGTGCAAAAAGCAGAGCCTTTACGGTTCTCTTTTTCACGTCTGTATAGCTTCCATAGGCAAGCGAGCCAATTGAAACGGCGATTACCAGATATGTTATTGTTTCAACCAGGTTCAATTCTACACCTATGCCCTTCCAACCAGAAACCTGAAAGCCCTGATGACTGAGGAAAAATCAAGATTTCCAAGGCCAATTGATTGGGCTGCCAGATAAAACTGTTCAGCGGAATTCCCCAGCACTGCCGGAGATGAGAGATTACTTGAAAGTTCTGAAATATACCTGAGATCCTTCACCATGTCTTTTAATGAAAAAGTAGGCTCGAATGTTTCGGACAGCATAGTCTCTTTTTTCAGTTCCAGAATGCTTGAATTTCCACCGCTTTTCTCCAGGATGTCAAGTGCCAGTTCCTTTTTTATGCCGGATTTTTCTGAAAGAAGCAGTGCTTCCCCTATTGTAGCCATGTTTACGGCAAGGACCAGATTAGATACAAGTTTCATTTTAACAGCATTTCCCTGGCTTCCCAGATAAAATATTTTTTCAGAATATGCTTCCAGTATCTTGGAGATAGAGTTGTAAGCCTGTTCAGGTCCGGAAACCAGGGACGTAAGTCGTCCATTCTCTGCCATATCTGTGTTTCCAAGTACCGGTGCATCCACGTATCTGCACATATTAGCAGCAAGTCTTCTGGAAGCTGAAATACTGAAATCCAGCGAGACTGTGCTGAGGTTTACCACGATGCTCTGTGGCTTTAGGGTCCGGGTCAGCCCATTCTCTCCAAATATAACTGATTCACAGGCCTGGTCATCTGAAAGCATGACAAAGATTATTTCACAACTTGAGCCGACCTGGAAAGGTTCATCAGCAATCCTGATACCACTGAGAGCAGCAGTTTTCCCCTTGTTCCTGTTGTAGGCCATTTTCACTTTGAATTTGGAACTGATGCGCTTCAGGATTGGATTACCCATCTTACCGAGTCCCAGGAAGCCGATTTCACTCATGAAAATGTTATAAGGTTGCCTTTAAAAAATTAATCTCTGCCTGCAGTGAGATGACTGGAACCGGATTCCTGTGTGGCACACTCAAGTGAACCGTATGCTATCCCACGATTGTCGAGGTAGCTCTTTATTGTACTGAAGGCCGTATCTGCTGTATTGTTGTGCTGGCTGAGGTGGGTCAGTATAATATTTGTATGTGGGCCTGCGATCCTGGAAAGGGCATCGGCAGACTGTTCATTTGAAAGGTGGCCATGATTGCTGAGGATTCTCCTCTTTAGCATTTCCGGGTATGAGCCATTCCTGAGCATTTCGACGTCATGGTTTGCCTCAAATGCCAGTATATCTGAATTTCTTGTTTCATTCAGGAGTTCTTCTGAGACCTTCCCCAGATCTGAGACAATGGACACTCTTGTGTTTCCCGATCTTACAACATAACCAACTGGGTCCGCGGCGTCATGGGAGACAGAGATTGCCTTGACATGAAAATTGCCAATGGCCACAGAATCACCGATTGAGAATCCGTCCCTGATCCTCATGGCATCCAGTGTCCCTTCTCTTGAGTAGAGGTCAAACCGATCGTATTTCCTGATCATGCCAACTCCACGGCTGTGATCACTGTGCTCGTGGCTGATGAACATGGAGTACTCTTTGTGTTCTATGCCAAGAAGTCTGAGCCTCTCCCTGAATCTCTTCATTGTTATTCCGAAATCAAAAACAAGAAGCGTTTCGTCGTCCCACACCAGCGAGCAGTTTCCCTTGCTCCC
>JBJKQM010000013.1:0-13123 GCA_046705365.1 Thermoplasmataceae archaeon | reverse complement strand
ATCTTTACTGGGCACTCTTTCATTGACAAGAGTGGGAGACTCATTTTCTCCTGCAATGTTTATGTCGAGTTTTACGTCTATATTGTGATACCTTGTCCATGAACGCAAAACCCTCTTGAACCTGGCGAGATAAGATCCTGCTTTTCCTTTCTTCTCAAGATCCCTTATGAAGTCTGAAAATCTGTTCTTAAATTCAATCGGATTTTCCATGGAATCCTTTACGATTTTCTGTGGTGTTTCACCGGTAAGCTCGCAGTAATACCCAAGAGTTCTCAGATATACCGTTGCCGTAAGAATCGACTTAGCCTTCAGGTTTTCGAACCATCTCTTTACGTCAGGGTCTTGCAGCATACCATCGTACTTGGCAACATAAGTCATAATAATGATAACTGTCGAATCAATTTAAAGTATTCGCTTAATAGTTTTAATGGGCTTGACCGGAT
This sequence comes from Thermoplasmataceae archaeon, assembly GCA_046705365.1. Classification (GTDB taxonomy): domain Archaea; phylum Thermoplasmatota; class Thermoplasmata; order Thermoplasmatales; family Thermoplasmataceae; genus JAJZOM01. The sequence goes on along the minus strand of JBJKQM010000013.1, from coordinate 12,680 downwards.
TTGAACCGGTGACCTCCGCTGTGTGAGAGCGACGTCATAACCGCTAGACTACAAGCCCTGTAGTTTTCAAGAATGCAAGCTTCTATTATTATTTTCCCGCAGGGTTCAGCAACACAACCAATGTTAAAATAGTCCTGAATTTATAACTCCAGAATGGCAAAAAGGTTGCCGATGCGTGTGCTGCTCGACAGAAAACATCCCCTCTCGCCTTTATCTGACAGAGTCCTGTTCACATCCTTTATTTTTGTGCTTTCGATTTTGTTGGCCACTCTGATTATACACTTCTCGGAAAACTGGTCCATGGTCAATTCCTTCTATTATATCGCAATGGTAACAACAACCAACGGAGCCCCTTTTCCTCCCACAGATCCTGCTGTAACAATGTTCACTTCACTCTGGGCGTATTATTCCTTTATCCTTCTGGCAACAATCATAACACTTGCTTTTGGTCCGTTGCTTGGCCACCTTGTTAAAGAAGGTGGTTCTTACATAAAGAAGGCCGAAGATGAATTAGAGCAAAAGGTTGAAAACTAATCGCCTGTGAAAACCGTCTTCTCATTCACAAAACATAACTTGTTGCCGAAAGGGTCTTTCATGTAGAAAGATTGCTCGCCCCAGGGTCTCATGTCTATGTGATCCAGAATCTCTCCTCCAAGTTTCACAGCCCTATCATAGACTTCATCCAGGTCTTTCACAGAGAGGTAGATATGGTCAGGATTAGGGGACAGATCAAAATTATCTGTGTCAGCTCGCGGATCAAAACATGCCAGGATTGTTCCATGGCAATTGAAATAATGCCTTCCTGGTGATACACGTTTCCCCGATACGGCTAGAAGGCTGGTATAGAATTCTTCAGCCTTATCTATGTCATTGACAGGAACAATGACCCTGAACAATCGCGGTGAATGGGTTGGAAAATCATCCAGTGGCATTAGGTATTGGACGCCACTTGTTGTATTAAGGCTTTCCCTGAATTGCCAAAATACTGGAATCAGGCTTCTTTCAGATTTTCCTGCAGAGTAAGTGAATATAGTTGAATGGCCTGCCGGAATCATCAGGCTCAATGGAATTCCAAAGTGGGACCAAGTGGTTTTTTTCCAGTAAGTCAAGGATGGTTTTGGACGAGTGGTAGTGAACCTTAATCCTGCCGCCTTCAGAAGCACATTCTTCCTGATGATAATCCATTGGGGCAACTCTTGTGGAAATAAATAGGGGCCCTCCCTTCCTTAACACTCTTCCAAATTCAGAGATGGCATCATGGAGCTTATTCTCAGGAATGTGTACCAAAACCCCAGTGCTCCATATTCCGTCAAAGGAGTCAGATCCGAATTCCAGATTCGTTATCTCCATTTCCCGGTACTCAATATTGGAATTCTCCCGTTTGGCAATGCTCAACATTTCCGCTGATGTATCAACACCAATGAGATCAAACCCCCGGGAGTTGAAGTATGGGTGGACGAATCCTGTGCCGCATCCAGCATCCAGAATAAGTCCCCCGGGTCTGGCAGTTTCCAGGAATCTGTCAATTCTTTCCTTCCCCTTGATCAGGGATGACTCTGGGAATGCCGCATTTTTCCAGTATTCATGGTATCTGCGGGCGCCTTCCTCTGAGGAGTAGTGTTCTTTCGAATCTTTCCCCATTGCAAGAGGTATTTCCAGTAGAACTGTAATAATTTTTGCAGATTGCGGGTGAATCTAGTGCCTGGGATTTCATGGACCAAGTATAGTACAATGGGAAATTCAATATTCCCAGCCGTAAAGACTTATAAGGGGTGAATAATATGTATGCCGTCCCAATAATTAGTATGTGTGATTCATGATCACATATGACGACTTGGGACGATAACTCGTTTAGTCATGGGCTTCGGGTGAAGCATCTGGTGTGCCATCAGGCAGTGATCTCCCGATCAGCGACGGACGAAAAATTCCCCATGGGTCAGTGGAACTATGAAACGTGATTAGCTCCCGTTAAACTGGGGAAAAGTTAACCCTTAAGGAGCATACGATGGAACAGGATTTTAAAGGGACCAAGGTCCAGAGCGAAGACCTTCAATACGTTGTAGGTGTGGTCAGCAACAAGCTTACAACATATGACATACAGGTCAATCCTCTGAGCATAAGGTTCTATTATTTCAAGAGCGACAATCCTGATCTTTTTAATGCTTTTGACGAGATAAGAATTGAACTGGTTCCAAAGGGATACATACCTTTCCTTTCTGAAGGTGCTGAACACTTTCTGGAAGTATCCAGAAGGCCAAAGACAAGCTATTATGGGGTTTACGTGAATGTAGTAATGCTCGCACTTACATTGCTTTCAACAGTTTACGTAGGCTCAATGTATGCATCATATTTCACCATCACCGGGGCCTCTGTCTGGAGCAGTATTTTTTACGGTTTCGTTTTCTTTTCATTGCCTTTGATGCTCATTCTTGGGATACATGAAACGGGGCATTATCTGGTTGCAAAAAGGCACAAGGTCAGAGCTTCACTTCCATTTTTCATACCTTTCCCATACATGATAGGCACATTTGGTGCATTCATCTCCCTTCGCGATCCGGTTCCCAATAAGAGGGCAATGGTAGAGATAGGCATAGCTGGCCCCCTTTTCGGATTCCTTACTGCATTACCTCTACTTTTTGTTGCTTCATACCTGAGCCACATGTTTGTTCCTATTCCAAACGCTCACCCCACATTCATCATCAATTTCCCGATCATCTACTCACTCCTTCATATCTCCACTCCGGCTGTAACTGAACCCATATTCCCGATGGTTCTCGCAGTATGGGTGGGGATGTTTGCCACCGCAATGAACCTCATACCTGTGGGTCAGCTTGATGGCGGGCATGTGGTAAGGGGGCTTCTGGGCAAGCGGGCATCAATAATTGACTACATTTTTGTGGCTTTCCTTTTCGTTATAGGCTACCGATACAACGGGTGGTGGTTACTTGCAATATTTGTTGTATTCATGGGCCTGACGCATCCTCCTGCCCTGGATGATTACTCACCCATAAGGGGACGGCAGGTCGTTCTTGGAATCATCGGGCTGGTCATGTTCATACTGACATTCACAACGGTCCCGTTAATGAACCCGCCAAGGCTGCCCTAAGCTCATTTTCACTCATTTGCCACCACAATGAAAATGGTTTAATATGTTACCCGTTCTTTTCCTTAAGCAAATGAAAGATACTTTCAGTCTCTTTATCGATTTTCTCAGGGATAACCGGGATCAGATAAAGGATGATCTTGAGATGTCAAGGGATTCATGGAGACGGAAGCTTTATGGAGAGGTTTTTCAGGATAACTACATTCCGGCTCCCTCGCCGGTTCCTGTAACCGGAAAGGTATCTTCAACAGACAGCACAGAGTTCATCAGGGAGCTTTATAACGGGAAGAAGCTCATTCTGATTCGTGCATACACGGTGCTTGGAAAGAGGATTTACCCAAGCTTCATCCCGAGGGTCATTTCAGTCTCAAGGGATGATCTTCAGAGATTCACCATAATGCTCATGGAGCACAGTGAGCATCTAAGTATTCTTGAAATGCTCAAGGTTGAGCACCCAGATTACATACTTGTGGATGGTTCACTGAGCGGTCGCCTGTTCAGGAAATTCAAACCTCTTGATGCAGATGGATTCAGCGATTTCAACAGGGAGTACCTTTCTGTTCTTGGGAATATGCTGGAAATGGCATCTAGCAAGAAGATACCGGTTATATTCATGGCTAAGAGCTCGGAAACATCGCTCTTCCGGAGATACCTGATTACACTGCTCAGGAGGGCAAAGAAGGAAGACAAAATGCTGGATGAGGAGGAGAGCCTGAAGGCAAATGATCATTTCCTCGTGAAGTCCCTTGCCACCGGGGAAGGATATACAAAGCCTCTTTTGCAGCCTGTCAAGAAACTCTGGGGCCGGAGTGATGAAAAATTTCCACTCTTGACAACGCACCTTGTGCCAAGGTTCAACGATTTACCCTTGAAGGTAGATGTTTTCATGTCAATGGACGACCCTGTTCCCGATGAGATTGAAGGAGGAACACTCAGGGATGATTTGATTAACCTGATGTTCTGGGGATACGGGGATCTAAAAACATACAATATCTGGCTGGCCGATGTTGACCGGCTGGTGAAATTCCGAAACAGTGAAGTGGAGAATATTTATATGAAGGCTTTTGAAAAGGAAATAGGAATCAGCTTCTATGAAACGAGAGGTGAAAGACGTGCAAGACTCAGAATCTGATCTTGGTTTTGTTGTTGGAGACAACACCTCTGACGTTTTCAGATTCGTATTATCAGAAAACACCCGGCTCAAGAAGTGGGAATATGTATATATGGAGATAAACGGAAAGCAGGTTCTTGGAAGGGTGGAGCGCATTGTATCAAAAAGTGAGCTGCTGAATGACACCATGGATTATGAGAGTGTAAACAGGTATGTGGAGAGCGACCTCAATTACTCTGTTAATATTTGTGTTGCAAGAACTCTTGGTGCAGTGGATGGAAGCAACCTTGAACTCTCCAGGGACCTTATCAGGCCTGGCACCAGGGTTTACAGGGCTCCAGCAGGCATGCTGGAGAATATTTTCAGGTTTGATGATGACGAATCCCTCGATATAGGAGCACTCGCAGACAGGCCGGATGTAAGGGTATCACTCAGTGTGGGAGGAATGAGGAGGCATGTTGCCATTGTTGCCCAGACAGGCGCCGGAAAGAGCCACACTGCCGGGGTACTCATGGAGGAACTGCTCAAGAAGGGTGCGTCTATAATCGTTCTTGATCCCCACTCAGACTATGTTCTTATGAGGAAATCTGACAGGAGCAATTTTTACAGCAGTTCAATCAAGGTATTCAGGACTCCCCTGAGCACAGGGAGGTATGACTCCTTCCAGCAGGGCATAGTCAATGAGTTCACACTTAGGTTCGGAGACCTTGAAGCGGATGATGTAGCTGAAATAATGGGAATCAAGGAGTCATGGACCAATCTGAGAAAAGCTGTTGAGCAATCGGTTCAGAATATGCATGGCAGGAAAGACTTCGACGATTTCATGAACTCTGCACAATCCATAGAGGCTGAGGATTATCACAGAATCGCGGGACGCCTAAGACTGCTGAACAAAGTAAAAACAATCTTCGGTGACAGAACCACTGGACTTGCCGACTACATTCAACCCGGTATTATGTCAATACTGGATCTATCAGGAATGGATCAGTTTCTGGCCAACTACTTCTCCTACAGAATAATCAATGAAATTTATGAGGCAAAAGTTACTTCCCAGTACAAATTCCCGGTGTTCATATTCATAGAAGAGGCACATAATTTTGTACCTCCGGGGAGTTCAACGCTTATTTCCCAGATAATCAAGAAAGTGGCATCAGAGGGCAGAAAATTTGGCATATTTCTGGTTGTCATAACCCAGAGGCCTGGAAAGATCGACCAGGATGTGTTGAGCCAGTGCAATTCAGAAATCATCCTGAGGATCACAAACCCCCTGGATCAGAAGGCTGTCCTGGAAAGTGGTGAAAGCATCAGTCAGGCTGTAATCGATGATCTGCCGTCCCTGAATGTCGGGGAAGCTATTCTTGTCGGGCAGTTTGTGAAGGTACCAGTCAACGTGAAAGTCAGGGAAAGGGAAAGCCAGGAGGGCGGTGGAGATATTGACGTCGTTTCCCTTTTGAAGGAATCAAGGAAGATAAGGGAAGAAAAAAACAGCGCTACGGGCGATTTGAAGAGAATTTCCAGAATTCTGGGTGATTAAAATGATAAGATTTTTACACATTTCGGACACACATCTCGGAAGCAGGCAGTATATGCGTGATGACAGGGAAGAGGATTTCTATGACGCATTCAGGGAAGCAATTGATATTGCAATAAGGGAGAGAGTGGATTTCATTGTCCATTCAGGTGACCTCTTCGATACGTGGAGCCCAAGCAACAGGGCATTGACAGAATTCAAGGAAACTGCCCTGAAGATGAAGGACGCAGGTATTCCAATGTACCTCATAATGGGTGACCACGACAGGCCAAAGAGAACTGACTATCCTGCTGCCAAGATATTCGATTTCCTTGGAATAAAACTGCTGGGCCATGATGGAGTGGAGACTGAAGTCTACAGCAAGGATGGGGAAGATGTTCTTATTGCAGGCATATCAAATCTCAAGGGGTCGCATACTGATCAGTTGAAAGAGGAGTATGCCAGGGCCGATACTCTGACTTCCGGCTACAGGAACTCTATTCTCATTTCCCATCAGGGGATTACGGGCTTTCTCATAGATGATGCCTGTGAGGCAAAATATGAGGAGCTTCCCAGGAATTACTCATATCTCGCCTTCGGACACGTACATGACGGGGTCATAAAAAGTGAGAAATCACCACTCTTCTCTTATGCGGGTTCAACAGAAATGAAGAGCATACGGGAGATACCGGCATTCCTGAAGCAGGGAAAATCCGTGAATCTTGTCACGCTGAATGATGGTGTTCCTGATGTACAGAGAATACCTCTCACATCGGTCAGATACCAGTTTCTCATCGAATCAAATTATGCAAGCTATGTTCAGGACATCAGGAATACAATAGAGAAGCATGCATCTTCATTTGGCCAAAAGAAGCCGCTCCTCACAGTCAGGATAAACGGGGAATCAGACAAGGAGAACGTAAGGTCGGAGCTTTCCAAATTCACCCAAGTCAACTTCAGGCCACCTGAATTCCTTTCGGAATCTGTGGAAATTGAATCAAGGCCGGGAATGGACACAGCAGCTGATTACATCAAGGCTTATTTCAAGGATGAACCCGAGACAGCTGCCCTTGCAGAGGAATTCTACCGCCATGCCAGGCAGGACAAGGATGAGGCAATCATCTGGCTTATGGAAAAACTTGGAATTGGAGGTGGCAAATGATAATCAGGCAACTGGAACTGAAGAACTTCCTTTCACATGATCACTCTATAATTAATTTCGACAAGGGGGTCACCGTAATTTATGGGCACAACGGGGCAGGAAAGAGCAGCATAATAGATGCCGTTAAGTTTGCCCTCTTCGGAGAGAAGCGTGGAGGGCACATCGAAGATCTCATAAGAAGAGGCACCCAGGATATGGAGGTCGATCTGGACTTCGAGATAGGCCCGGACCAGTACAGAATAAGCAGGATAATGGAAATGGGAAAGACAGGCATCAAAACAAGAGATGCTACACTGACCATGAATAAATCTGTACTATCGACCACCGTTAAGAGCGTAGATGATACTGTAGCTGATAAGCTAGGTATAGACAAGGACACATTCCTGAACTCGGTTTTTGTGGAACAGGGCGAGATAGACACACTTATCTCCAAAACACGTGCAGAGAGGGAGACCACCTTCAGCAGAATACTTGGACTGAACCTACTGAAAGAATATGCTGACGAGCTCGGAAAACTTTCAAGGGACACCGAATCCAGGCTCCAGTCATTTTCCAATGTCACGGAAAACATTGAACAGATTGAAAACACCATCAGGGGAAAGGAAGAGGAAATTCAGAAGATAAACACTGAAATAGGGACAGTTTCAAACGAGAAGGCCTTAATTACAGAATCCCTGTCAAAGGCTGAAGAGGAGAGAAGCAGGATTCAGTCATCAATGGCGGGGCTTAAAACCATTTCAAGCACTGCGGAAAGCAGGAAAAAATCACTTGACCAGGTGCAGATAAGAGTGGACCGCAGGACCCTGGATATCAAGAACCTGAGAGACAAGCTTGAAGCACTTTCAAGGGAGATTGACAGTGGATTGCTGAGCAAGGCGGATGCTATTGGCGATTATTTCACCTTATCTGATACCTTGCCCGCCAAAAAGGAACTATTCAAGGATCTGTCGTCAAGAGTAGAACAGGTGGAAAAGATGGCCACAGAGATAAAATCCCTTGAACAGGGACACAGGGCGTATACACTGTTCGAAAACAAGCTCAATGAATTAAGGGCAAAGAGGCCGGAACTGGAGCAGAAAGAGGCCAAATACAGATCCGAGGAAAACCGGATACGTGAAATACAGGTTGAACTGGACAGAAGAAGAAACACCCTCAGCACAATCTCGTCAAGGCTGAAAGGACAGTTCGAAATCTCTGAAATTACTCAGGAAACAATACAGAAGCTCAAGGAAGATCTTGAAGCGCAGAAGGGCGATGTGGACACAAAGATCCAGGAAGTGAGGAGCAGTGTCGGGAAAATCAACGGTGATCTAAAAGAGATCAGCGACAACAAGGGACTTCTTTCATCTTCCGCAAAGTGCCCCCTGTGCCTCCAGGACCTGACCGAGGAGCACAGGAAAAGAATAGACAGGGAATACTCGACCAAAGAAGAATCCCTCAGGAAGTCCCTGAATGACCTTGCTGCTGCCAAGAAAAAACTGGATGAAAAGAAAGCTTTCATTGAGGGGAGAATAAGCAGCCTCAATTCCGTTGATGTAAACAACAGCCTTGTTGAGGCAAAATATATAACGAACCTGGAAGAGGAGAAGAAGAACACAGAAGCAGCCGTTCAGTCTCTGAAACCTGACCATGAAGCCTTTTCAAAGTATCAGGAAGAGATAATTGATATCGAGAAGAAGATGAAGACTCTCAGATATTCCTATGACAAATACCGTTCATACGAGATGACCCTATCCTCATCAAACCAGGAAGATCTCAGGAGAAGGCTGGAGGAAACCGGTAAGGATATCACGGAAGTTGAGGCAAAACTCCAGGAAATGGAGAAGCTCATTGACTACAAGCCTGACCCAAACATGCGCCAGCGCATACGTGAAATGAGGGAAAAGGAAAAGACTCACATGAACGTGAAGCAGAGCCTGTTTGCCCTCAACACTACCCAGAAATCTGAAAATGAGCAGATAGAATCACTAAAAAGCGAGATAAGGGAGCTGGAGGGCCAGCTTTCCGGCTTTGCTAACCTGGAAAAGAACTTCTCAGAGGCATCTGCAAAATATGAGGAGATCAACAGGCAACTTCATGACACAATCAGCAGGGAATCGTCTTTGAAGACAAGGCTTGAGACAGAGCAGAAAAACATACTGGATCTCAGGGCTGGAATTGAGAAACTCAAGGGCGATCTACAGGCGCTCGAAAACATAAAGAGCAGCATAGGAACAATAAACAAGCTCAGGGCTTGCTTTGACCGGGATGGCATACAGAAAGCAATACGAAAGGATTCAGCTGTGTACATAACCAACAAGGTACGAGAATATTCATCCTCGTTCAACCTGGATTTTGATGACGTTAAAATAAACGAGGAGATGGCCATTGAAGTCTCCCAGAATGGTAATCTGGAAAGCATAGACATGTTGAGCGGCGGGGAGAAAGTGGCCCTTGCCATTGCGCTCAGGCTGTCACTGGCAACCTATGTGATGGAGAGCATAAAGACCATCGTGATGGATGAACCTACAACCTATCTTGACGAAGACAGAAGGAATAACCTGAAGGACATCATACAGTACACCTTCAAGGGGGACGAGACACCTGTTCCCCAGATGGTTATAGTTACCCATCATAAGGAACTGGGATCTGTTGCTGACAACGTTTTCGAGATTTCAAAACAAGGCGGTGTCTCTCAGGTAATTCAAGGATGAAAGAAATTGGGGGTCAAAATGACGACTCCTTTCATTCATTCCCCGAAAATTGTATCTTAAAGCAATAAAGATGAAACAAATAATTATATTACGAAATGTTTAAAGAAGTACTGTCAGGACATACTGACAAGCGGTCGGAGTCTGTTAACAAGTGAAAGTAAGTGCAGTAATCCCAACAATAAACGAGGAAAAGACCATTGGTTTGGTCATCGATGGGCTCAAGCAGATTGGGCACGAGGTTGAAGTCATAGTCGTAGACACAAATTCAAGTGATCGCACCAGGGAAATAGCAGAAGAAAAAGGGGCAATCGTCATAAAACAGCCTAAGAGGGGTTACGGCGTCGCCTATAAAACAGGCCTGGACAAGATGTCAGGTGACATAGCGGTATGCCTGGACGGAGACGGCACATATCCCACCGATGTAGTTCCCCCGCTGATACAGATTCTTGAGATGGACGAAGTGGATTTCATCTCCTGCGACAGAATCACACTCAGGACAGCCAAGAATTACACAACACTTCATTTCGTCGGCAACAGCGTCCTTACAAGGGCTATAGGCCTGCTTTTCAAGGTAAGCCTGAAGGATTCCCAGAGCGGGATGTGGGTGTTCAGGGCACACCTATACAAGGACATGGATGGCCTAAGTGACGGAATGTCTTTTTCACAGGACATAAAAATTGAAGCAATCAAACTGGGCAAATTCATTGAAATTCCCATAAAATACGGCGTAAGGATAACCAAACCTAAACTGAAGACGTGGAGGGATGGTTTTTCAAATCTATTTTACGTTTTCATAAAGCGTGTAGGTGGATCCTGAATAAGGCTCATATTTTACGGTTTTAGTGTTTTTTACACAGTTTTCGTGGAAAAATTTTAGTTCAACTATGTAGTTTACAATTGCCATGGCAATCCTGAAACGCAAGTCATCAAAGGAAGATTCCGAAGAAAAGGGTGGAATGAGGAAGTTCATCGACCTGAACGATTTCAAGTTTCAGGAGGATATGGAAGAGATACGTTCAGTTGTCAGAGTCGCAGAGGTCAGAAAACTGGAAGATGTCAGAAAAATCGGGCAGTACATCTATGAAGGGGACATCATGGTCATCGACTGCTCTCCTATTTCTTCAGAGGACTACATAATGAAAAGGGTAACTGAAGAGGTCAAGAGGCTGGTCAAGGACATGAACGGTGACGTTGCGGGAATAAGCAAGAATTTTCTCCTGGTGACTCCATCCGGAATAGCGATTGACAGGAACAGGATACGCAGCCTCTAGTAAGAGGGCAGTTTTACATTTTTAATATCCTCGGCAATTATCATTTCATTCATTTTGAGCTGGAATCTTACCAGGAATAATCCTCCAATTAGTACGACCAGGGATGCCAGCATGAATTCCACGCCGTAGCCAAAGGTGAACGCGATTATACCTGAAACAACTCCGCTTCCGATCTGCCCGACACCAAGGAAAGAATTGTAATAGCCAACTGCTTTTCCTCTGTTCTCCGGTTTAGCTAGTTTCGATATGGAAGTTGTCCAGCTTATGCTGATAAAGCTCCAGAAAAATCCCATGAGGGCGTATGAAAGTATGGCAAGCGGGATAGAATACTGGAACCCCACCAGTGCGAAGGCCAGGAATGTGGTAAAACCGAGAATTCCTACTCTTGAGAATAATGCCATTGAAAGGGTCCTGCTGACGCCCATCACATTGATTGATCTGCCGGTAAGCTTGAACGCTATGGCAGAAGCCACGTTGTTCAGCAGGTACATTATGAATACTTCTGACTCTGTCCCATGAAGCTTATTCAGGAAGAATACCGGGAATGGAATGAAGAAAAGCTGAAAACCAAACATAAGGAAGCAGGTGTAGAAAATATACAGCTTGGTTCTTCCGGCAAGTTTTTTACCGACTTTCTTGAACGCAATGGTATGTATGACCTGGGATGGAAAATATTTGATTCGTTCTACTGACCTGAAAAAATAATAGTTTGAGAGCTTTGGGCTGTACCTGGATATATTCTTCTTGGGTTCCGGAAGCAGTACCATTGCGCTGATGGCCGCGCCCAGGTAAATAAAAGCAGAAATCAGGTAAAGCTCAGGCAGGAAATGTGTGTTTGTGTTTCCATATAAGTTCAGCAGGAGAGTGCCGACTCCAAGACCTGCCACGAGACCAACGTAAGAAACGATGTTGAAACTGGCCATCACATTCGGCCACCGTTTCTCAACAGTACTTTCCAGTATCAGTAAAGTTGCCACAGGGGTGCTGGCCATTGCAAGTGCCTGAAATATAACAAGTGTCAGGGCAAACATGCCAATACTGTTTACAACAAGAATGAGCAACAGGGAAAGGAATGAACCCAGGAAACCTATGAGCAGGAATATTTTCCTTTTTCCCAGACTATCTGAGAGGTTGCCCCAGAATATCAGCGCAGGTACAGAAGCTGCCGATGCAATGGATGAAACTGTACCCACATCAACAACGCTTGCGTGGAGATATACGACTATGAAGAGAGGAATAAGGGGCGAAGTCAGCCCATTTGACGTGTTGGAGAGAAGATAACTGACAAACCACGCATGGTTCGATGAAGTCTGAGGCTTTCCAGTACCTTCAGATCCACTTCTCTCAGTCTCTGCAGGCATTATGAATCTTCTACAGAGTGGAGTTAGTTAAGCCAGCTATTAATTTATTTTCGTCAGTTGGAATCCGGGTAAATTTATTTGCAAAAAAAGGATTCCACCCTTATGGCTGAAAATTCCCTGGTTCTTGACAGGAAGAAAACTGCCCTTGTACTCATAGATCTTCAAAAAGGAATCTTAAGCAGAAACACAAAACCTTACGAGGTTACAACTGTAATGAATAACGCAGTAAAGCTTGTAAACAAATTCAGGGAACATGGCATGACAATATTTTTGGTTCATGTTGATTTCAGAGGCGGACTCCCAATAAACGTAAAGACAGACGCATCACTGCCAAGGGTTGAAGTCCCTGCGGATTGGGCAGAATTTCCTCCTGAACTAGGTGTAAAGGATGAGGATCTGGTCATAACCAAACATCAGTGGGGAGCATTCTATGGTACCGAACTTGAACAGCAGTTGAGAAGAAGGGGAA
>JBJKQM010000012.1:0-24796 GCA_046705365.1 Thermoplasmataceae archaeon | reverse complement strand
TATCTGACAGTTCTATTCCGCCATATCCATAGCCCAGAGGTGCATTGATGGTCGCAAAGACAGAGTTTGTCTGATCAACAAAGAGTTGGAGTGTCCAGCTGAACTGCTTGTTTGTGCTTGAGTTGTATAGATTTCCTGAGATGTAGATCCAGCCATTAGGATAAGCAGAATTTGATGGAGCTGGGTGTGCATAAGAGGTGCCTCCGTTGGAACTGACTGTTACACTGTTGCCCTCAGTCGTTATTGACGCTATTCCACTTCCTGATGGTGTGGTGATTTCAAATGTGCTGTTTCCTGCAGCTGAATTTACTGCATACTGGAAAGAGACGAACTGGCCACCTGAAGTGATATTCTGGTCTGTCCATACTGCACCAGGGCCACTGAAACCAAGTGATGGCTCTCCGTAATAGTTAACTGAACTGGTTATTGATGGTGACCCACTCACCAGATTCCATCCGTATTGTGAAAAACTGCCACCAGATGTGAAGTATGATACGTATGCAAAAGTTCCATCAGTTGAAACTGCCGGTGCCTTTCTCTCTTCTTTGACAAAGACCTGGTTGGATATGGCAGGCGCCACAGAAAATGCAAAAAGTGTTAAGAACGTGGTTCCCACAACAAATAGAATTAGAGTTTTGTTTCTATTCATGATAAATATAAAGATGTGGAATATTTAAAAATTTAGAAAGCTAAAGCAAATTTTTAAATGAGCTCATATAATAAATAAGAGTGCCACAAATTACCGCGCCTTCTGAAATTACACCCTGGGAAGTTGCCTTGAAAATACACGCCTTGAGCGAATACGGCAGCGAGGAATTTGAATCAGCAAAGTACCTTTCAAGTATCCTGAAATCAGAGGGGTTCAAGATAACGGAAAGTTATGCTGATATTCCCACTGCATTTAGAGCAGAAAAAGTTGTAGGTAATGGTAAACCAGTTATTGCGTTCCTTGCCGAATATGATGCTTTGCCAGGAATAGGTCATGCCTGTGGGCACAATCTGATAGCAGCCTCTGCGGTTTTCTCGGCAATCGAGTCTGTGAGAAAGATCAAAAATGGAAAAATTGTTGTGATCGGCACTCCTGATGAGGAAGGGAGCGGAAAGTATTCCGGGTCAAAGATTCTGATGGCCAATAGAGGATTTCTTAATGATATAGACCTGATACTGGGATCACATCCTGGAGACTCATGGGATGTGGGTAGACAATCTCTTGCTGTCCAGGATTTTGAAGTAACATTCAGTGGCAAGGCATCCCATGAAGCTGCAGATCCTGACCGGGGAAGAAGCGCCCTGGATGCCGCCATTCTTACTTACACTGCAGTGAATATGATGCGGCAGCATGTGAGACGGGATGCGAACGTAGTAATGCACGGCATAATAAAAGAAGGCGGAACAGCCTCCAATGTTACTCCAGAAAAATCTGTCCTTGTCTATGGTATCCGATCATCCGATGTAAGATATCACGGCAAACTTGTATCCCGATTCAAGAAGATAGTGGAAGGTTGCACAATTGCTACAGAAACCAGCTATGAATTTAAAGAGATAGGGCCGCTCTTTGCGACTACCAAAATCAACCCGACACTCTCCAATTTCATTCGGGACAAATTATTGAAGAAAGGGGCAAACTGCCCACCATTGGAAGAGACTTTTTCCAAGCAGCCCGGTGGTTCCACAGATTTCGCCAACGTTTCACAAGTCAAGCCAGCACTTGAAGTGGATTTTCAGATAGCAAAGGAAGGGACACCGTGGCATTCGAGAACATCACTGGAAGCTGCCAAATCTGAATGGGCTAAAAAATCTCTCGGAATAGTGATTGAAGTGTTAAGCGATACTGCTTTGGAATATACACAAAATCGTGAATTCAGGAACGCTATCAAAACAGATTTCGAAAAATATCCCTGATCGAGCCGCATCCCGAAATTGGGCTCCTATAATATTCGTGACAGGACAAGATTAAAATCAGTTGGCCTATATGCTTAGATAGGTCTTCGCTGAAGAAATGTCACAAGTATTTCCATCGTGTTGACTGAAAACGTGATTAAAATGGCAGAAAGAGGATCATCTCCAACTAAAAAACAGATTGACTTCATTAACAAGCTGAGAGAGGCTTCGGGTGAAAGAGAGGAGACCGTCTCAAAGTTCCTGAAAGAAAGGGACAAAAATGACATTCAGGAATTAAGCATACCAGAGACCTCTGACCTGATAGATGCACTCAAGAAAATCAAAGTAGAAGGAGAAACATTATCTGCGGGATTTGCAACTGGAAAGCAGATCAGTTTTCTCACAAATCTTCAGGATACTGAAGAGAGGAGAACCGCCGCCAGGGATTACCTGAAAAACCTGGGAAAGGATTCGGTGAATGAACTCTCCATAAATGAGGCGTCTGAGTTAATTGACACATTAATGAAAATGCCGAGGGGGGAGAGGCTCGATGCTTCCGAAATGGGCCCCACTGCCAAGCAGATAAAGTTTATCCAGAGTCTTCAGAAAAATCCCAACGGATCTGGCATTGTAAGCGCGCACCTCAAGAAATTGAAGAAAGAATCACTGGAAGAACTGACCAGGAAGGAAGCCAGCGACTTAATAGAGAAACTCAAAAGCTGATTGGATCACTAAAAAATATCTCGAATGAGAAATTTATAATAGCACATTTCTAACTTTTAAATTTCAAATCCAAAAGGTTACCATTAATACTATATATTGTAATGATCACCAGAATATGGGCAGCCTAATCGATGTTCTTGCCAAATCAGATAAACTAAAGGCCATGGCAGATGCACTCAAGATCGCAGGCATGGTTCAGATGTTGAGTTCCGATGGCCCTTTTACAGTTTTAGCACCAAATGATGAAGCTGTCGCCCAGGTTCCACGAAGTTATTTTAATTCTCTTCTTGAGAACAAGGAAAATCTCATAAAAGCTGTCCGATACCACATAATTCCTGAAAAGTTGACTACCGAAGACCTTGGAAACTTGTTGGAAAAAAGAGACAACGCAGAGGTAAAATCTATGGAAGGCCACTTTCTTGAGTTCAGATCCACTGGTAATTTGAAGCCGTATTTTACAGTAAATGGGGCGACAATTGTCTCTTCTGGATTCGAAGCAGACAATGGGATTATTTACATCATTGATGCGGTCCTTTTTGTGAAGAGATAGATCAAGATCTAAACCTAAAGACCAATCCCGCCGTCGACTATCAGTGTGTGACCTGTAATAAAGCTATTAACTGGATCTATGAGAAACTTAACTGCATTTGCGATGTCTTCAGGTTCTCCCCATCTTGACATTGGCGTCATCTTTTTGATCCGATTATGAAAAGATTCGGTTTCCCAGCCTTCCCGATTCATGTCCGTCCTTACATAGCCCGGCGCAACACAGTTGACTCTAATTCTTGGAGCAAGTTCTTTTGCGAGAGCCCGAGTAAGATGGATAATAGCAGCTTTTGAGGCCTGGTAACCGTGAGCCCATGGGTCGGCTCTGAATCCGTAAACTGACGATATGTTCACTACCGACCCCTCGTCCTCTAAAATATTATTTAAATCCCTTGCCAGGTAGAATGGTGCAGACAGGTTTAAACCAATTATTTTTTCCCATTCCTCATCACTTATTTCATTCAGCGTGTCTCCCCGGTAGATTCCTGCATTATTTATCAATGCGAAAATTTTCTGATTGTCTGACTTTAACCTTCTGGTGAATTCTTCCAGGCTTGTACGGGAAGTCAGGTCAACCTGGTAGCTTGTTGCGCTAACCCCCATCTCTTTGATTAAATTCTGTGTTTTTTCCGCTTCTTTTTTCCCGGAATTGAAAGTAAAGATAACATTGTATCCTGACCCTGCGAGCATCAGGGCAATTGATTTCCCTATTCCCCTATTTCCCCCAGTTACAAGAACAGTTTTGGGTTCAACGTTGTTTGACATCATACTCATAGGTTTTTCATGGTAATTATTATTTCAGGAACTACGGGAATTTTTTCAACTTGCCCTCAGTTTCTTCAGAGCACTAATGGCTTCCGTTACGTGGGCTCTTGCGTTGAGCTGGGAATTAAAAACATGCACAATATTGCCTTCCTTTGAGATAACAAACGTTGTTCGAGGGGGCAGAATAGATCCTTTGACATCATATTTGACGCGCAGTTCCCTATCGGGATCACTCAGAAGTGTAAACTGTAGTTTGTGGTGCTCCTTGAATTTCTGATGAGATTCAACACTGTCAGAACTTACCCCGAGAATCTCTGCACCCATATCGCGGATTCCTTCCCATTCATCCCTGAAAGAGCAGGCTTCTGCTTTACATCCTGGGGTCTCATCCTTCGGGTAGAAGTATAGAATTACCTCTTTCTCTTTCAGGACATCACTAAGCCTGATGGTTTTCTGCTCATCTGTAGTAGCTTCAAAATCAGGTGCTTTGTCACCAACTTTCAGGGCCATGGATTACGAGTCTGTACCCTTATTTAAAAATTCGTAAGTTTCAATATTACAGGTTATTCGTTGCTGTTGCTTTTTTCGAGCTCTGCCCACTTCTTTTCGAGTGCACTCTTGAGATTGGTGGTTTTAGCACTCTTGTCCTCTTTTCTTCTCAGTTCCTCAGGGGACCTTAATCCGCTCCCCACATCATACCGGAAGTTGATAATAGAGGATTTTGTGGTCTTATATCTGTTGGAAAGTTCGGCAATTCTGGTATCCACTGAACTTAGGACATGCTTCATTACACCGTATTCAAGAGAATCCTGCAGCGCCCTTCTGATAACGTCCAGGGCTGACTCATTTTCCTGCCTCAAAAGGTTAATTGCAGAAAGTTCGTCTAGACCTAAGGTTATTGATACATGTGTGAGTTCATCGAAGTCCTCGTCTGTAGGTCCTGTATTTTTTGCTTTTTTTGAAGGCATGTCATTCATCCTTTCTATAAAGAAGGATGATTTCCATCTTTAGTTAATATAAATATTTTCAGGCTAAGATAAAGCGACAACCAGATCACTCACTGTGATCTGGTAGCTGCGTCTCTGTAGCCCAGAGCGTTTGCAAACTGTACATCCTCTGAGGGGATCTTGATCATTGCACCCGGGGCAAGAACTTCGAGTTTGTGACCTATTAAACTGGAACCTCCACCTACTGGTATCAGTGCAGTGATCCTGTCAAGTTCTTCCCTAAGGTTTTCCCTCAGTTTATCGAGAATCTTGGCTGCCAGGTTATTCAGTATTGGTTCTGACACCTTTGGTCCGCCAACCTCTCTCTGCTTGAAAACTACAGTCTGTGAAATTGCCTCTCTAGCGATATCTGTCGGCACTATGAAGCCTGTTTCCTTGGCAATTGCTTTTCCTATGCCTGAAACAACATCTCCAATACCTGCCTGTATACTGAATGACATCTCCACCACTGGTTCCATGTTCTTCAGGTTTACTGTCAGGACATCAGTTGTTCTTGAACCGATATCAATTACAACCCCGTATCCGTATTGTGTCTTGATAAGACCCTGGTCCAGAAGGAATAGCGCAGCTCCTACGCCCTGTGGCCTCATTACCAGTCTTGAAATCTTGAATTTTCTGGTCTCTCCAGAAACATCCTTTATAGTTAGTTCCTTGCCCTCGAGGAATTCCTTAGCAGCTGCAACTTCATGTTCAAAAGTACCCAGAGGTGTTCCGCTTCCAATAGTAAGTTCAGCGAGATTTCCGTCTTTACCGGCACCGCTTACCCATAGGGCTCCTGCAAGCAGTGGTAGTGAGTCAGGATCGGAAAGTCTTCCGTCTCCCTGCGGTTCTCTCACATTTGCTCCTGTAGCATTATCTCCGAAGAAGAATGGTTCTCCATCGTCTATTGTAAGGACAGTGGTAGTTCCTCCGAATCCCCAGCTTTTTGCTTCAGTGGGGGCCCATCTGGAGGGGAACTTTTCTCTACTACTGTCGCCCCCGATCACTTTAGTGTCTCCATATCCCAAGTCGATTCCGATTGTTATCAAACATCCTCACCTTTTTCCAAAAACCTGAAACAAAAAATAGCGCTGGCGGTACGCATAAAGATTCTCCACTCATACGGGTTGAAGATCTTGAGCACCTGTGGTATATATTGCACTCTCAAGCTTTTCTGTTCCAAGCTACCAACAATTAGCAAGGTCGGATTTAAATTTTTGCATTGTACCTCCAATAATTCGTATCAGCCAAAACAGAATTTTCTAAGTTCCGTTACAAAAGTATATCTAAGATACAGTTTTTGGCTATTTTACATCCTTTCCTGCTATACTGCCATATATTTGAAGTCTTTTAAATATTTACCAGCCATTACAAGACATGGATCCCATAGTTGAGAAAATCTTTCATCATTCCCGGGAAGTAGGTTCGAAGAGCCTTGAACTCAGGGTATTGGATGAAATCAAGAAAAGGATAGCGGACTCAATTATCACATCTTACGGTGCAATGAATGCCCCTCCTGTTCTTATTGAAAAGAAGGCTCTTCTGCCATCCTCTGGAAAATATAACTCTCCTGTCTATTTCACAGGAAAGGAATCTTCCCTGGAAAATGCCACCTTCATAAATGGTTCAATGACCCGTTATCTTGATTACAATGACACATATCTTTCAAAGGAGGCCCTGCATCCGTCAGATAATGTGCCGCCGCTTCTCTCAATGGGTTACGCTATGGATCTGGATGGGAGTGCAGTTTCTAAAGCTGCCTCTGTTTCATACGATATCGTGGGCGCACTTTCAGACGCAGTATCCATACGTGACCGGGGGTGGGACCATGTCGCATACATTTCTATCTCATCTGCTTCAGGACTGGGCAACCTTCTCGATTTTAATGAGAAAAAATTTGAAAACCTACTGAATCTGGCTATCAATAACAACATAAGCCTGAGGCAGACCAGAGCTGGTGAATTAAGCATGTGGAAAGGTTGCACTGCTGCAGATGCCAGCAGGAACTCAGTGTTTGCTTCACTTCTGGCAATGGAGGGATTCACCGGTCCCTCGCCTATCTTTACCGGGGAAATGGGATTCTTCAAGCAGGTGTCAGGCAATTTCGACCTTGAAATCGGTGAAGGGAAAGTGCTCAGGACCATGATAAAAAACTTCCCTGTTGAATACCACGCAATGAGCGCAGCTGAAGTGGCCCTTAACCTAAAAGACAAAATTAAGGGCCAAATAAAGCAGGTAAACGTGGAAACCTTTGATGTTGCGAATACCATAATCATAAAAGACCCTGAAAAACTCAGACCGAAAACAAGAGAGACCGCTGATCACAGCATGCCTTACATAGTGGCGTATACACTCAAATATGGCGCTCCGACACCAAACGCATATGATGATGTGCACCTGAAAGATAATGCAATATTGAGAATAATAGATGTTTCAAAATATAAGGTGACACAGAAATTCAACGAAATGTATCCTGAAAACCTCCCGGTGAAGATAGAGGTAGTAACAGATTCAGGTACTTTCCAGGAAGAAATGGATGTCCCCAAAGGACATTTCAGAAAGCCATACACCTGGGAAGATCTCGAAAACAAAGGAAAATTGGTCATGGGAGAGGATAACTCAAAAATACTCATGGATTTCATGAAGCGTTTTGAAAGCAGGCAGATAAAGGAGCTGTTTGAGGTGATTTCAGACGTCCATTTTAAAGGATAATGTGAATGGCGGCCCGGACAGGCTAAAAGAACTCCTGGACAGTGGATTTGTGGTCGCTCCTGGTGTTTTTAACGGAATCACGGCAAGACTAGCTGAAAAGGCTGGATTCGAAGCCATTTATTTATCAGGTTCCGGTGTTGCAGGCGCAATGGGCCTCCCTGATCTTTCAGTAACCACTTCTACGGAGGTTGCAGAGGAAATCAAGAGAATATGCGGGGCCTCCACACTTCCACTCCTTGTTGACGCAGATACGGGATTCGGAGAACCTATAAATGTTGTTAGAACTGTCAGGCTTTTCGAATCCTCTGGAGCTGCAGGAATTCATCTGGAAGACCAGGTTTTACCTAAACGCTGTGGCCACCTTAGCGGCAAGAAGATTGTCGATCGGGAAGAAATGGTCAGAAAAATACGAGTTGCTGTGGAATCTAGGAAAAACAGCAATTTCAGCATTATTGCCAGAACAGATGCCCGTTCAGTGCTAGGTGTGGAAGAAGCCATAGAACGCTCAAACCTGTACCTTGAAGCTGGAGCAGATATGATTTTCACGGAGGCACTTGAAACCAGAGAAGAATTTACCAGATTTGGAAGAGAAGTCAAAGGACCCCTGCTTGCCAACATGACCGAGTTTGGAAAGAGCCCGCTTATGTCTGTTGAAGAACTCAGGAACGCAGGATATAAAGCAGTAATTTTCCCTCTCACAGCATTCAGAGTAGCACTCAAATCAATTCAGCAGACTTATGCCGAATTGAAGAGAACCGGAACACAGAGAGACTTTATGGATAATCTCATGACTCGTGCTGAATACTATGATGTAATCGAATATGACCAGTATGAAAAGGAAGATAGAGAACTGTCCGAAATAAACAGGAAGTGAAAAAATGGATGAAATAAAGGTCCCAAAAGGATTAACAAATGTAATTGTAGACCAGACAGCCATTGCAACCACTGATGCCTCTGGAAACCTCCTTTATAGGGGATACAAGGTAGCAGACCTAGTAGATCACAGTGATTTCGAAAGCACGGCATACCTAGTTGTAAACGGGAGGATTCCAGACCGTGAGGAAAAGAAGGCATTCACTGATTCACTCAGAAGCTATTATGGCGTTGCTGATCAGGTGAAAGAAGTTATATCCATACTAAAAGAAAAAGACCTCATGAGATCACTTCGTTCCCTCGTCTCACTTTACCCATACCAGAGTACAGAAAATGACCAATTGATGCTGGAAATGGCTGCAAAGTTCCCTGAGTTTATCTCGCTCTCTTATAGGCTTGCAAATGGCCTTGAACCATTATCGCCCATAGATGGGACATTTACTGAGAGGTTCTACCATCTTATAACAGGAGAGAACGATCCTGAAAAGGCCAGGCACGTGGGTATGCTGATGATTCTGTATATGGAACATGAATTCAATGCATCCACCTTCGCACTTAGAGTCACAGCTTCAACCCTTGCGGATCCAGTTGCAGCTTTTACTACCGCATTGGCCACCCTAAAAGGTCCGCTGCATGGCGGCGCAAACGCTGAAATACTTGATTTCTTCAAGAAATTCAAAGATGTGGAAGAAGCAGTAAAATATGTAGACGACCAGATTGCCAAGGGGGAAAAGGTGATGGGTTTCGGCCACAGGATTTACAAGAGGCTGGACCCCCGTGCGCAACAGGTAAAGGTCAAATTGAAAGAAATTGCAGGAGACTCCAAGGTCCTCAAGATCGCAGAAGCAGTTGAAAATAGAATGTGGGAAAAGAAGAGTATCCCTGCAAACCTTGACTTCTATGCAGCCATATACATGGATACCCTGGGAATTTCACAGGATTTTTACACGCCACTCTTTGCAGCATCAAGGGTTTTTGGGTGGATTGCACACTACAAGGAACAGATGGTCGGGAACAAGCTTATAAGGCCTTCTTCTGAATATTCTGGACCAACCGGACTCAAGCTCTAGGCCTCTCCTGGGGCTACCCCTTTTTATTTCTAAATGATTTTTAGTTCCACTTCTTTTCCTGCCCTGTCATAAGCGGTGAAGTTGTGAAGTCCGTATGGATAGCCTACAATTACATGAATTGGTCCTGTGTTTGAAAACATATTTCTGTCCGCATCCGAAGGTATTGTTACACCAGACGGATGGGAATGTGCTGTGCCAACTATGCTGAAGTCGATCGGCTTGTTGTAGAGATAGAAGAGAGTATGGTGATCTCCCTGTATTGTTCCAGGGAGAATTGCGATCTCATAGATCACATTTTTTTCAGCCTTTAGGAAGGCTCCGAACTCAAGGGGATAAGAATCCAGGGAAGCTTCCATTATAAGTCTGAGTGTCCTTTGTCTAATTGACCACATGCTTGATGAGTTTCTCCCTGATTTTATCATAGAATGAATCTTTGAAAGTAATGAATTCCGCCTTGTTCGGGGAAACAGAAATCTCGATCTCATCATGTTCGTCTACAGGATACTCCTGCTGGCCGTCCATTATAACATAGGAATTCTGGTCCTTCCCGGTAAGCTTAATTTTCAGAGTCTGGTCTCCAGGGATTACCATTGGCCTTACTCTTGATCTGAATGGTGCCAGATAAGTAATCACCATCGCATTAAGGGATGGATGTACAATTGGTCCACCAGCACTGTAATTGTACGAAGTTGAACCCACAGGTGTGGCAATTATGATACCATCGGCTGAGGTCTTATCAAGGAAAGTATCTCCTGCATAAACCTGGAATCTTCTAATCTTTGCAGTTTTGCTGGTATGTATCACTGCCTCGTTGGTACATTCAACAGTATCTATGCCATTTATCTTGACCAGCAGCTTCAGATTCCTGTCTATGCTGTACTCTCCCCTCATGAGTTTGTGGATAGATTTTTCAACATCCCCGATCTCAACTTCAGTCAGGAAACCCAGGCCACCCATATTGATTCCGAGAACTGGGCCCTTAGCCATCTGCTGGGCCCTTAATGCGGTACCGTCTCCGCCAATGGCAATTATTATATCGGCCTTGATGGCCTCAAGGTCTGTTCCCTTTACATCAAGAAATTTAGCACATTCCTTGTCGTATATCAGGTTCCAGTCCCTGGGTACTATGTCAACTATTCGCTGAACTACCCTCGCACATCTTTCGCAATTCTTCCTTATGGTAAATGCCATTTTCATATTATTTCCGCCAGTGTCTCTCTGTTTCTTGCTGCTAATACGTTGGTTCTGACTGTTATGTCCATCCCCATGTTAAACTCTTTCCCTTCCAGATCTACCACCACTCCACCGGCCTCACGAACGAGTATCACTCCAGCTGCAACATCTATGTTCCTGATGTAGCTCCCTTTTCCGACATAAGCCATCATATCCACTGAGCCCTTTGCAACCAGTGCCATTTCAAGGGAGGCGCATCCAAGTGATCTGTGCCTTCCGGGCAAATCTATCAATTTCCGCCGCATAGAATCGCTGCACGATCCCACGCTTATGGTATAACCCCTTACTGGAGATTCGGACACCTTGATGGGTTTGTTGTTCCACTTGCTCCCTCGGCCCTTTTCTGCATAATAAATATCTCCTCTGGCCAGATCCATGATAAAACCTCTGTCCAGAGAGTTGAAATCGTCGGCAAGGGTAGCCATTGAAACTGAATAGAATGGGATCCTGTTTTCAGCGTTGAATGTTCCGTCCAGAGGGTCAGTAAGGATTGTTTCATCATAGTTTCTATCGAGGAAACCGAGTTCCTCGCTCATTATATTGAAAGGGAGATCATTATCCTCAACGTACTGTACAATCATATCTTCACAGAGTTTGTCAATCTGGTGAGTGGCAGTGCCGTCAGCTCCAAGGCCTACTACGTTCTTATCCCATACATTGTCCTGGTTTGACTGCATTACCTCAAAAATTGATTTTCCAATCTCGGAAAATTTTCCGTAAAAATCTTCCATATGTAATAAGTAAATGGTGATTGGTAATAAAAAAATATTCAGGGAATCAATCTGGCGTCGTAAGGCTTTCGAGGAGCGTGTTAAGTCTTTGTGGAAGCCTCTTCAGAGCATATTCCAGAACTTCTATTGCCTTGTACGAACCATCTGTTTCAAACTGGAAGATGAAGTTTGTGTCGTCCTCGACCAGCTTCACAGAAGGGATGTCCAAAAGCTGGGTGACCATCTTGCAAGGTACATCATCTGTAAACCTGATTGTCTTTGAGTCTTCCTTCAAAACGCTGTTTGGACACTTCTCCTTGATTTCTGCCCAGTTTTCCAGTTCAGATTTGTTTGCAACAAATTCCCTATGAAACTTGTAAAAGACACCGGAAG
Organism: Thermoplasmataceae archaeon; assembly: GCA_046705365.1. Taxonomy (GTDB): domain Archaea; phylum Thermoplasmatota; class Thermoplasmata; order Thermoplasmatales; family Thermoplasmataceae; genus JAJZOM01. Next base: position 12,904 of record JBJKQM010000012.1, on the reverse strand, counting down.
TGGCCTGCCATTTAGTATGGGTCTTGCCCCTTCCCATTATAGCTTCTCCAGTGACAAGTATTGCCTGTTTAGGCCCAAGTTTCACTATAGGGATATCAGGATCACTTGGAACTAATTCTGGATTTCCCATTGGTTGAAGGTCTGCCGAAGTTACAACAGCAGGTCCTATTTTATTTATGGAATATGACATTGTACAGAGAGGGCATCCTTTCCCTTCGCATACGCACTCCTCGCGGAAGTTCATCTTAGGGTCTGATACAAGAGGAACAAGAGAGAGCCTATGTGCCACGATCTCGTCAAAAAGCGGAAGTGAAGAGTCGTATACATTCCCCTCATGATCACGAATCTGCCCATGATGGAAGATGACTTTGTCTATTGCAAGTTTCGGGATATCATCCAGGAAGGTTCTTCTCAATGCGTTTGCTATTGCCGGGGTTATGCCGTCGATTGAAAACCTGATAAATCTGTCATCTGCCTTGATGATTTTCAGGGACATCTGATTATACTCTCCTTCCCCTCTTTCCGCCTTTTTTCTTTGTTCCGTCATGCGGAATAGGGGTAACTTCTTCAATTCTGAGAATTTTAAATCCCGCTCTGGAAAGTGCCCTTATAGCAGACTGGGCACCAGGTCCAGGTATCTTTGACCTGCTTCCTCCGGGTGCTCGCACTCTGATGATTAGGTCAGAAATCTCCTTTTCCCGGAGTTTTTCTGCTATCAGATCAGCCGCTTTCATAGCTGCGTATGGGCTTGACTCTTCCCTGTCGTTTCTAACTACCATTCCACCTGTTGCCTTTGCTATGGTTTCTGCACCAGTTGTGTCAGTAACAAGTATAATCGTATTATTCTGCGACGCATATATATGCGCAATACCGGTTTTATTCATTGTTCGGCCTCCTTGGGCTCTTTATCCTTTGATTTGGTTGTTTTTGAAGCCGCCTTCTTTGGTTTTTCTTCTTTTGGAGGTGCTTCTTTTGCGGGTTTGTCTTTCTTCTCCTGCTCTTTTGGTTTAGCCGCCTTCTTAGGCTTAGCCTTTTCCTCAGCCACAGGTTCTTCCTTAGCCTCAACTTTTGATTTTACTTCCTTTACCGGTTCAGCCTTCTTCTCTTCAGCCTTTGGCTCTGGAGCTTTTACTACAGCGGTCTTTGGCTCAGCTTTCTTTGGTTTTTCTTCTTTTGCAGGTGCTTCTTCCTTTACCGGTTCAGCCTTTTTCTCCGCAGCCTTTGGCTCTGGGGCTTTTACTTCTTCCTTGGGTTTAGGTTCCTTTGCAGGTTCAGGTTTCCTTACAGGAGCTTTTGGCGTTTCAGCCTTCGGTTCAGCAAGTTTTTGTTCTGCGACCTTTGCCTCCTCCTTGGGTCTTTCTGCTCTGGGAAGAGACTCAGCACCCCTTTCTGGCCTTCCTGCTCTTACCGGCCTGTCTCTCGATTGCGGGTATCTTCTTCCGGATCTATCTCTCCCGTAACCTCTGGGTCTTGTCTCAGCCTGCTCAGCTGCCTCTTCTTCTGCTTTGGCTTTCTCTTCTAATGTTGGACCATTAATAATGACCTGCCTTATTGGATGAAGATCGTCGGTAAAAGGCGATGTTCCGTGATAGACAATTGTTTCCTCAAGGTCGCTTTCAACAAGCATTCCTGGAACTGTCACCCTTCTGCCATTCATTGTAACATGCCCATGCGTGATCATCTGTCTTGCCTGTTTTGGAGTTCTGGCAAGATTCTTTCTGAAAACTATTGTCTGAAGTCTTCTTGACAGGATGTCTTCTATTGAAAGTGAAAGGACATCATCAAGGGAAGCATTGTGCCCAAGAATGTTGTATCTGCCAAGTCTTTGAATAAGTGCCTGGAATTGTTTTTCAGCACTGGGATCATTGGTTCGCATTCTTGCCTGAAGGTCCCTTGCCTGGCTTCTGAAAGACTTTAGCATCTCCATTCCTTTCCAGAGTTCTCTCTTGTTTTTCAGTCCAAACTTGGCAAGAATTTCTTTCTCAGAATCGATTCTCTCCTTCTGCCATGGGTGTCTTGGTGTAGAATAAGTCTTATGCGGAAATTTTGGGTCTCCCATTCAGTTCACCTTAATCCTTCTTCCTCTGGACACCGACTGTTAGTCCTCTGCGTCCATTGGATCTGGTTCTCTGTCCTCTAACCTTCTTGCCCTTTTCGTGTCTTACTCCTCTGTATGACTTGACTTTCCTCATGGCGTTTATGTCATCACTTATCTGAAGATCGAGGTCATTTGTCACAAGGTTAAGGTCCTCTCCGGTGACCATTTCGTCTCTGTGGTTATATGCCCAGGCGGGAATCCCTTCATACTGCTTTGTATCAATGTATTCCCTAAGTTTGTCTAGCTCTTTTTCACTAAGCTCTCCAATTTTCTTATTCTTGGGCAAATCCAGTTTCTTTATTATCATTTCTGATAAACGGATTCCAATGCCTTTTAAATCGGCAAGCGCGAGCTGAACGGTGCGCTCCCCATCGAGGTCCCTACTTGCGACCCTAACGATGTATTGGAAATCTTCATTCTTTTCTTTCTTTTCTTCAGCCATTGAACCATCCTTCGTCTAAATTTGTGTTGTCCCTTATTGATTCGTATATTAAGATACTTTCACAAAGGTAACACCATTATCGCCCTTTATTATAAGAACTTACTCAAATAGGGCTATGGAGAACATCAAATTTTAGCTCTTCGATTGAAATTTACTACCTCAGTTATCCGATTTCTACCTGAACATGGTGAACAACCTGTGGTCTTCATCGCCATCAAAGACACCGAGTCTCACCAGTGAATCGATCCATCCGTAAGAATAATTCAGGGCCGCAAATGCGTTAAGAAGGTCCCCCTTGTCTCTGAAGTGCTTAGCGTCACTGAAGTAGCTCTGGATCATCTCCAACGCATTTTTCGCATACTCTCCCATGAGAGAATTCTCAGGAACTGCTATCCTTAACTTCCTGAGTGCTTCTTCCTCTATGGCAATATACTTCTCCACTTTTTCTTCTAATTCCACATTTAACAATAACAATATGTTGAAAATATTGTTTCTGGTAACTCAAAAAGTATAGTGAACTATAGGATATATCAAATCACAACGATGTGGTGAATATTTTTATAATAAAAATAATTATATATTTATGGAACAGCCTGTACCTCCGGAAGATAAGAAGAGACTTTCCACCCGGATATTAACAACAATTGTTGTGGTAGTTGTGATACTGGCTTCCATATTAGGGGTCCTTGTAGCACATCATGTTGCCTTAAGCAACTCCCTTTCTCCTTCGTCTGTTATACTTAACCAGAGCGATGTGCAGCGCATAATCCCCAACAGTTACAGTTTCCTCATGCCTCAGATTCCAACTGGCAATAATTTTGATGCGCTTGACTTCACCCCGGGCAATCCACTGCCTGTATTCGGGGGGCCTGTTACCTCGCCCAACCTTGTGATCTTCATCCTCGAGAACAGCAGTTCTCAAAGTGCCCTTTCTGGGTATAATTACCTGAAATCCAGATTGAACTCCATTTTACCTGCAAAAATTGAAAATGGAAATTTAAGTACATTTCAAATGAACGAATTCCCCTACCCGTATATCACTTTCTTTAACAGCACCCACGGGACAGGTGCGCTTGTAACAGCATTATTCAACTACATTGTGATTGTAGGAGTCTATGACAGCAGCCTCTTTGTTCTGAAGCAGGCATCTTCATTCCAGATAAACAAAATAAACGATACAGTGCAGTATGATCAAACCAACTATCTGCTATAATTTACAGAATGTTTATTCATCTTCTTAAATATTATTTATCATTCAGAATATTTAAGTATTTACTGCCAATAGCCCAGAACTGCGATGATAGAAACGAAAGAGCTTACGAAAAAATATTCTGATGGGGTCCTTGCACTCGACAGGGTCTCACTTAAGGCTGACAAGAGGGTAACTTCAATCATCGGCAGAAATGGAGCAGGCAAAACCACACTTCTTAGAATTCTTTCAACGCAACTTATGCCCACTTCGGGAGAAGCCTACGTCAATGGGGTAGACATCATAAAACATCCGGATCGAATCAGGAATCGGATAGTGAGCATACCCCAGGAAGCCGCCCCGATAGGTGTTTTGACGGCATTTGAGCAGGTCAAAATGTACCTTGTGGGGAGAGGATTCTCCTTCAGTTCCTCATCTCAGGAGGCAAATAGGTCTCTGGATAACATAGGTCTAAGGGAATTCAAGAACTCACCAACAGATACGCTCTCTGGTGGGATGAAGAGGAAGGTATTTGTTGCAATGGCGCTCGCCTCAAATGCTGATATGGTTTTTCTCGACGAGCCCACAACCGGACTTGATCCACTTTCCAGGATGGAAGTGTGGTCCGCGATCAGGGAAATAGATTCAGAAATAATACTTACAACACATTACATGGAAGAGGCTCAGGAACTTTCTGATGAAGTCGTTCTGGTTGAATCTGGCAGTATACTGGAACAGGGTACGGTGCAGAATCTTCTTGCACGATTCAATAATCTTGTAAGAGCCGAGACAACAAACCCTTGCGAAGACTGCATTAAAGTTGCAAACACATACATCCGTTATATACACAGGGATAAGGTTCAGGATTATGTTGAGAAAGGATTCACTGTAAAGTCCATCAACCTTGACGACTTATTCATAAGCCGGGGTGTGATTCTTGAACTATAAATTCACGGCTCTTCTTGCCTGGTATTATGGAATAAGAACCATATCCAGAGGGCCTTCATACATTGTTGCTGCACTCAGCACACCTCTTGCCCTCCTGTTCCTGGTTTACATCATCTCAGATGGGTCTCTTGTAAAATATGCACTTGTTGGCGGTTTTATTGCGATAGTTGCCTCTGTGGCATTGCAGAGTTCTGGCGATGCAGCTTTTTTCAGGTTACAGTTGAGAATACAGGATCTGTATGTTGCAAGCGGAGTTTCCCCATCAGATTACATGATTGGCCTTACACTAAGCTACCTAATGTTCTCACTCCCTGGCATAGTACTTTACGCGGTGCTTGGGTTGATATACCACCTTTTCACGCTTTTCTCAGTTTTCATGCTTGTTGTGGTTCTATGTCTCCTCGTCGTGGCAACTTCATCAATATCATTCATAATTTCCAGCAGCATAAAGCATATCAGGAATATATGGGGAATAGCAGGCATTCTGTCAATTCTTATGACGATTCTGCCTCCAACATATTATCCGTATAATGCTATTCCAAGAGTCTACCTTTACCTGCTATCCTTTACACCGGTAACTCCTGCTGCAGTTGTTGCGCAGTACTCCTTCGGACTTTCGCCTGCGCTGCCAGTCGAATTTATAATTCTTGTTTTAGAAACAATACTTTATTTTGCCCTTGCAAGGTTCCTTACAAGGTGGCGTGAAAAATAAGATTACCTTACCTTGCTGTAATCGGAAAGTAAATCGTACAATTTTCTCTGGGTATGATCGTCTATGAGGCCATCATCAAATATTTTGGAAATATATTCCTTGGCCTCTTTATAACCCTGCTTCGAAGCGATTGAGTATAGGCTCCCCTTTATGGCTCCCCTGACACTGTCTGGAAGCTCTTCAACAATTCTGTTCAGCATGAAGTTGAATTCTTCTGTCTTTCTCATATCCAGTCTTCTGGATCTCTTGTTCTCCGAACCTCCACGGTTGACTTTTGGCCTATATGGAGTATTTGGTCTTCTGTTAAATTTTCTCATCGGTAAATATTGAAGTCTGGTAGGTTATAAAAATGTTAGTGGTAAGGTTATTCAAATCAATATTGAAAATACAGCCTTCAGCGAGTATTGGCTTTAGCTAAGGAGCAATTATCATTGTTATAATGGGGTGTTCGCTACCGACATTTTAAGAACCATATGCCATAGATGGGGCCCATAAGATTTCACAACCTGCTGACCAACGAAACACAGAGAATATCCGAATGATCTGGCATTCCCTACAATTTCCTGCCAGTGTGATTTCAAGTGTGCGGTGTCCACCAAAAGATGAAAATCCACAATTGTTCCTTTCTTGCTGTGAAGTAGTGCTGCTGATAGAAAATCAAGGCAATCGAAATGGCCCATTATTATGTGGTCTGCAATTATCCCTGAGTCCAATTTCCTGCAATCTCCCTCTACTGGCGTGATGGATTTCTCTAGTGAGTTGAGCCCTATATTCTTTTTCAGATATTGGAAAGATACAGGGTTTATTTCGCTAGAGAAAATTCTTGCACCTTTGTTGTTAAACGCGGCATGCAGAGAGAAATAACCAATTCCTGCGAACATGTCCAGAATTATCTTACCATCGAGGTCTTCTCTTCCCTTGGCAATTCTTACATTTACATTCCCTGGGGAGAACATAACCCTGCCTGGATCAAAACAATACTTAATCCCACCTTCGTAATGGATTATGTCTCCTCCTGGACCATAAAGAAGCTCTATGACCGGCTCCCGTTTCACACTGTTGTCAATCCCGGTGTCAACATAGATGCTCTCGACATCTAACTCTTTCGCAACGGATTCCAAAAGCTCTGGTGACCATTTTCTTAATCTGTTGTCTTTGAAAACAAGTGCCTTTCCAAACTTTATGAATTTAGATGGGATTTCTAATTCGGATCCGGTAGATTTCAATGTATTCCTTATTCGCTCAGCAGGAGAAACTGCCACTTCCCTTACATGGAAAGAACCTTTTTGAGTCTGGTACATGTTGAAAGGATCCCTGATTTTAACAGGAATCATTACCTTTTTTCCGTCGTATTTTATCCTGAGGTTGTTTCTTACAACATCCGACTTCAATAAATGTGCAAGGATTTTGTTTGCATTTCTTTTATCTGCACAGACAAAATCACTTTCTTCCATTTTCTCCCATTCAACCATACTTTTACAGGCTATCCTTTTTAGCTTAAAAGCAATATTGCACAAATGAAACCCGTCCGTATTTGCACAAGGCCTAGCAGGCTTGCAATTGTCCAGGCAGAGATGGTTGCAGAGGCACTTGAGGCAAACGGGCTTGCAACTGAAATTATAGAAGTACATTCATCCGGCGACAGAGACCAAAAATCCCCGCTTTACAGTATGGGAGGCACCGGAATATTTGTTGAGGAAGTTAACAGAAAAATCCTGCAGGGCGGAGGAGACGTTGCTGTCCATAGTGCAAAGGATCTACCTTCTGAACTGCCGGAAGACCTTGAAATCATAGGGGTGTTGCCAAGGGAAGAACCAAATGATGTGCTGATTTCGTCTTACGACCTGGCACATCTTCCCCGAAATTCTAGGATTGGAACTTCGAGCATAAGAAGAATACATGAACTAAAAATGCTGAGAAATGACCTGAAAACAGAAAACCTTAGGGGAAATCTGGAGACAAGGATCAAAAAGCTTCGGGAAGGGCAATATGATGGCATCATACTTGCAAAGGCCGGGTTGAAAAGGCTTGCTTCAGATGTTGATTTCTTTGATCTGAACATAGATGATTTCCTCCCCGCTCCGAATCAAGGCATAATTGCTGTTGTTGGAAAAAAACAATCAGAATACTATTCAGAGATTGCAAAAATCTCGCACAACGATACATTCCAGGAGATGCTAATGGAACGCAGGCTTATAGGCAGGCTGAAACTGGGTTGTTCATTGCCTGCTGCCATTCTGTGCAAAAAAGAGGCAACACATTACAGACTCAGGGCGAGATTCTATTCCGCTAGCACCCGTGAATTTAAGGAGTTTTCGAGGACATTCAATGAAATAAGTGAAGTGGATGAACTCGCACGGGAAATTCAGGAGAAGGTCCCCCACAGTTATGGTTTCAATTTTCAAGGGAAGTGATTAGGGCGAGCCGTTACCTGTTGACAACGAGACCTGCTTCAAAGGTATCAACCAAAATAGTAAAAAATTGCTTTGAATTAATAAACGTTCCAGTTACAGAACTGAAATCCAAACCAGGTTTCGATACAAAAATCATAAATGAGTTTAACCCGGAAATTGCAGTATTTACAAGCTCTTACGGTGTTGATCTATACTTCGATCAATATGAAGGCTCCTTCAGGAAAGGTGTAGTTTTCATTGCCATAGGGAATGAGACGTCGAATTCCCTGACAAAGAAAGGGTTTAACTCCATAATTCCAGATATAAAAAATTCCAATGGTGTTGTTGAACTTCTCGATAAAAAATATGCACGAAGCATGAAAGTCGCTCTCTTCATAAGTTCGAAATCTAACGGTATTATCCAGGAATATCTCGAAAGAACTGGAAGGCCTCACATCACAACGGTTCTTTATGATGTGGTGCCAGTCGAAGGAAATACGTTTCTAAAAATGGCTTTGCAAGAGGATTGTTTCGGCATAATAGTGACTTCTTCTTATGAAGCAAGAGTTATCTTCGGCGACTTGTTGAATGGAAATGAAAAGGAGATCCTATGCAGAAACAGGAAGATATTTGCCATAGGAAACCCAACTGCTGAACAACTCAGGAAACTCCATATTACCGTAACACAGCCTGTAGGTCATTCAGACCTTCAGCAACTCGTTGATGAAATTGAGAAAAAATATTGCAATCAAAAATAGCGGGGAATGGATTTGAACCATTGATCTACGGGTTATGAGCCCGTCGGGATCTCCTAACTACCCCACCCCGCTTCCTTCCGTTATCCCCAGTATCGATATAATACTTGTTGAAGGAACCGGTTATCCAAAGGATTCCTCGATTCTCTTGATCCTCAACTCACGCGCATTTTTCTCTAGATATGTGTAAACGGTTCTCTGCTTACTTCCGTTAATAAGCATATTCAGGGCTTCTTTTGCATATTCCACAGATACATAGTCCCCCAGAATAGACACAGTGTCACCATAAATGGAAATATGAGTTGAAGTGAGCTCTTCCACAAGTTTCCGGGTCTTTCCACCTGTACCAATTACCCTGGCACGAATCTGCTCGATCCTTCTTGATCCTGGTTTTGCGAAATCGCGAAGTGATATCACAACCAGCTGGTAATTTTCCTCATAAAGAAGAGTTGCGTTCAGCGGGCTGAACCCCCGACCTATGGCCTGAACCACTGTTGCGGATATATTGGCCTTAAGCGGATCTCCCTTCTTGACCACAGTGACTTCTCCTGTATCAGATTGGATCAACAGCCTGACCTCCCCAATTTCTTCTATGAGTCTTTTTGTTTCTCCATCCTTCCCTATGAGAACAGCAACCCTTTCCTTAGGAACCCTTAACTCAAATTCCTGGTTCCTTGCTATGTCATCCATTTCTCTATCTTCACCTCATTAGTCTTCATTCTACATATAATTTATTCAGGAGTTTTTTTGCCTATGATTGTCTTCAGCATTTCATCCTTGGAACATTTTACGCCCTTGTTGCTGAAAAATCTTGCAAGATTTGCTACATCTCTTTCCAGGAAGTAATCCGCAGCAGGATGGTCCCTGGCAACAGCCTGCCCAAGATCGACAAAATAAGCCTTTTTCCTGTAGTAAAGGAGGTTATATTCACTCATATCAGCGTGTACCAGCTTTGCTCTCTGATACATTGTAACCATGTGGGCCATCACCTGTGGGAACAACATCTGGAAATCCGCATCGGATTCCTTCAGCATTGGTGCAGGATTTGAACGTGTCCCGATGTAACTCATCATAAGCAGATTCTTATGGAAAGTAATAGGCCTTGGCGCAGGAATCTTATATTTCCTCAGTAAAGAGAGATTTGTAAACTCTTTCTTCGCCCATATATTTACAATGTTTGATCTGTGTATCCTCTCCTTGGCGAATCGGTAGTCACCCTCAATATACTTCCATATGTTTGCAAATCTAAGGGTAGACAGTTTATAGACCTTTATTACAACAGGTTTCTTGTCTTTCAGGAATGCTTTGAAAACCACAGATTCTTTACCTGAAGAAATTGGGAAATCAATATAATCTATTGAATTCTTGGACATCAGCTCATACAGAGCCTTCATTGTCCTCCTGTCAAATACCAGATCAGCAGTTTTACGATCAAGGTTGATGTGATATAGAAATTCCCTCGATTTTAGAAGTGTTTCCAGCGCCGACTGATCCTGTTCCGCCATACTTACTTGAATATATTGATAACATCTGGAAGAAGATTGCTTCTGCTCAAATAATTGGCCTGAGTCTGTGTGTAACGGTAAACAACGTCTGCTTTTTCATTCTGGAACTGCCATGGCTTTACAACAACCAGGTCCCCCTCTCTAATCCACATTCTCTTCTTCATTTTCCCCGGAATTCTGCAGTTCCTGGTGAATCCGTCCTCGCACATCACGTTTAACCTTGAAGCTCCCGCTAGCTTTTCAACGATTCCGAACATCTCTCCTTTTCTCTTATTGGGAAGAATAACCCTTATGGTCTGCTCTTCAGGTGTATCTGTTCCCTTGCCAGCTTCTTGGTTTTCCATTTGAGGGTTACTCTATATACAACTGCCTTATAAATTTGACACATATATCGGTGTATTTTCACCAGATTTTAGGATATCCTGAATATTATGTGTTTATTGCTTCAAATATCCGATGTGATATATTAAGCGTGTGAACGTTTATCACTAAAAATTCGCGAATAAGCAAAACATAGGCTATTACAGGATTTTTAATAAATCCTCTCCAAATATTTATATATAGCGTGTATGTAAACACACAAATGGCAGAAAAAACCTCGGAAGGAAAAATTACAGCCGAAACTGTAAAATCCGACAAGAAACTGAGGAGAGAGCTAAGCACAATTGACTTGCTGTTTCTCAGTTTAGGAGGAATTATAGGATCGGGCTGGTTGTTTGCCGCTTCCGGTGCTGCAGTCATCACGGGACCAGCTGCAATCGTATCATGGATTGTTGGAGGCGTAATTATCCTCTTTGTTGCCCTCGTGTATGCTGAGATCGGAAGCATGCTACCTCGTTCAGGAGGAATTGTAAGGTATGCCGGATACTCTCACGGAGGTCTGGCGGGTTACATGTTTGGATGGGCGTATTTCCTGTCTGCTGTATCAGTGCCTGCCGTAGAGGCGGAAGCTGTTATCACTTATGCAGGAACATACATCAACTCAGCCGTGCCAATACTCTCCCTTACAACTTCGTCAGCAGTTCTTACACCTGTGGGAATTTTGTTTGCTGCTTTGCTAACATTGTTATTCTTCTTCCTGAATTACTTTGGAATAAGAGTAATGGGTAAGACCAACACTGCAGTTACCTGGTGGAAATTAATCATACCAGTTGTAACAGTGCTTGCCCTTCTTGCGCTTGGATTCCATGGTTCCAACCTTACCGTTGGAAAAGGATTTCTCCCATATGGATACCCGGCTATGTTCCAGGCAGTGGCCCTTTCCGGTATAGTTTTCTCATACCTTGGATTCAGACAGGGAGTTGACTATGCAGGAGAGGCAAAGAATCCTCAGAAGTCCGTTCCAATTGCAACAGTCTTCTCTGTTCTTATTGGACTGGTTCTGTACATAGGGTTGCAACTCGCTTTCATTGGAGCAATTAACTGGAGCCAGGTAGGCCTCACCCCGGGAGATTGGGCAGGGTTTGCAACCGCAGCTTCAGGTTCAGCAGCCGCTGCAGTTTATAACGCACCGTTTGCTCAGGTGACTTCACTTGCCGCAATAGCAATATTGCCTTACCTGCTCTACGCAGATGCTTATGTGTCACCATCTGGAACACTAAATGTTTACCTTGGTACTTCACAGAGAACCATATATGGTATGGGTGCAAACGGTTACTTCCCGAGAGCAGTAACCAAGATCCATGAGAAAACCGGTGTACCGGTTCTGCCACTGATTGCATCTTTCATCATAACCCTGATATTCTTTGCGCCATTCCCGAGCTGGTACAAACTGGTCGGTTTCATCACCAGCTCAACAGTGTTCACATACATTGTGGGCGGAACAGCACTCAGGGTTTTCAGAAAGCACGCGTCAGAACTGGAAAGGCCGTTCAAGCTTCCGGGATCGTCCATAATTTCACCAATCGCCTTTATTGGAGCCTCCCTGGTTGTTTACTGGTCTGGCTGGCCACTTGTAGGTTACCTTGCAGTCGCAATATTCCTTGGTCTACTTGTCTATGGAATAATGGTCGGACTGAAGTGGATGCCGAACATCTTCACCAGAGAAAACTTCAACTCAGGTTCCTGGGTTCCGGTTTACATTGTAGTCCTGGCATTCCTGTCACTAATTGGTGACTCGAGCCTTGGAGGACTTGGTGTAATATCATTCCCGTGGGACTTCCTGGCAGTTGGAATAGCGGCATTTATCTTCTATCTGTGGGCAAACTTCGCCGGATACAGGACAGAAGATGTGGAAGAAATTATCAGAGAAAACCTGCAGTTTGCATCTGGTTCTGAATTCGCCTCTTCTGAATCCAGTGGTGGAAAGAAGTAATCTTTCCAACAAAATTTTTTATTTTTTTAAAAATTTATTTTTTAATTACTGTTTTATGTTCAGACTTTTGATATTGAAACTTCTTGAAATTGCTTCCCTGAAAAGTTTGATGTTTCTTCCTTCTTTTCCGATAGCCTTGCCTACTTCACCCTGTTCAACGCCAACGAGAATGTCTATCTGGCCCTCTTTCCAGTTCAGATAGATTTCCTTCACCTTGAATCTGAAGAAAACATTCCTCACGTAAGTCAGCAAATCCCGTGAAAATTCAGCGACAAGTATGTGTTTATTTATTTTGTCTTTCAGGCTTGTGATAATATTTGGATTTCGTTTGAAAAGTTCAGAAAGTCTTCTCTCCCCCACGATAAACAGGACCATATCCTCGTTTTCCAAACATTCCTTGAGTTCAACTTTCCCGATCTTCTCAAAAAGGGCAATATAGCCCATGATTTTGTTATCGATTGTTACTTCTTTCATTGAGACACATTTCCAGCTTTTAAGAAACTATAAGAACCACATAAATTCAGATGTAAAAAATATTTTCGGTCAGC
>JBJKQM010000011.1:0-36730 GCA_046705365.1 Thermoplasmataceae archaeon | reverse complement strand
GTCTGTATCCTTGTATCAGTATTGGAGGAATTATATGTTTATAGCCTGGGAAACAGAATAGCTGTCCCAAATATCTGGAGGGATATTGTGATAGTACCTGGGGAATGGCTCGTCTGGTTTGCCACCTGGTACCTGTACATTTCGAGAAAATTTGCCTTCACAACTGGAGAGAGCCTTTTTGCTGCTGGTTTAGAAGGGGTCATGTTCGAATTGGTTGGAACCGGACTTTTTCTATCTGACCCCACCGGATTCGTAATCACCATTCCTTTGACAATCGTCATATACGCGGCGATTTTTATTCTACCAATGCAGTTCATGAATTTCACAGGAACAAACGAAAGCCCTTGGAAGTACCCTGTAGCTGTATTTGTGCCGTACTTCCTTGCCATCCCCGTCACTTTTTTCCTATTTGCAGTTACTGCACTATAAATTAGATTTCTTCTTTCAGAATTAACCTGCAGTTACAAAATATATTCCTATTGATTACTCGGCAGTATAATCAGTTGTGGAAAAAACCCACCTGAACAAAAATTAAATCGGATTTTTATCCCGGAGATGCACCTGACATATTCTGAAGTATGTCCTTGATGTATTCTCCATCGAAAATTTCCTCAAGCGATCGTGCTTTCTTGTCTTTGAAGACCGTATCTGCATGCCATTTTATCCCATAATTCAAAACTGTCATTAGTATTGGTAAAACGTCCTTTCCCTTTTCCGTCAGTTCCCATTTGGAATAATTAGTGTTTTTTTCTGCTATTTCAATGAGTCCTTCGTCATTAAGATCCCTAAGTCTTAATGACAGAGTTCTCCTGTTTAACCCAGGGTTAAACCTCAGAATCTCGTTGAATCTCTGGACCTTATAGATAGCGATATCCCTGAGTATTATCAGAGACCATTTCTTGCCCAGAGTTCCCAAAGTGGCCTGCACGGGGCAGCTCTGGAACGCGATTTTGAAGATAGAAGAAGAATCTGATGTTCTTATCTGACTTTTCATTTAGAAATTATAATCATTATGTCTTAATTTAGTTCTTGTTAGGTTTTTCGGACACACAATAGAATCCGCATATAGGCATTAGTCTTATTTGTAAACCGTTAAATGTCTTATTTGGTTAGATATAGCCGGATTTTGGAAACATATTGTAGAAATGAATTAGAGGGCAAAATAATTTGTAGAAGCCGGAATATGGTGCAAGATAGAAGCGACTTTACCCTAATCCTGCTTTACTGCTTCATAATGAAGATACAGTTCGCCATATGGAAGGTTTTGAACTTTAATCAGCCTCAATGTCCGCTGGTTTACCATAGGGCCCCAATAATGATTGCCCCTTCCATAAATAACAGGGAATACAACCATCCTGTAATCATCTGCGAGCCCCTTTTCAATGAATTCGTGAACTAATGATGGCCCTGCATCTACAATAATGTCCTTCCCTTCTTCCGATTTGAGCATAGCAACTACATCTTCGAGATTGCCTTTTAAAATTCTCGCATTCCCCCATTCAGCCTTCTCCAGACTGTTGCTTAAAACTATGAGCTGGCAGCTTTCGAGAAACCTTGAAAAATCGAAAAGGAACTTCGGGTCTGTGTCTTTCCTTTTAGCAAGTGCATGGAACTGTGCATGGCCGATATATGAGTTTCTGCCATAAATGATAGTATCAACAGAGTTGTATCTGTCAATCCACATATCCTTCCAGAATTCATCAGGTTCTTCCTGGTTTACATCTGAACCGGGATACTCAGGGAACTCCCCATAACCGTCCAATGTCATATATAAATTAACCGTAACTTTTCTGGCCACTATTCATTATGACCTGTGCGTATATAAAAAAACAAGGGAATGAAACTATACCTTATAATTACAACATATTTGTTGAAATTAATACTATTGCAGTGTTGCGCACGAAATTCCTGTGAGTTAATGTACCAGTTTGCGTTAAAACAATCACCTATATATAAACATACAAGTATTTTTCTTTCAGAAAAGCAATTCGTGGGCATATACTAAGCAAAAGAGTCTTTTCCCCATGTGGTGCAAATGTCACAAAAGGATAAAGGGGCAATTTTGGCACTCATAGAAGTGTTAAGGAAAGACTGCGAAGTAACAAAGTATATGAAAGCCCAGGATGAAGGTGCCAAAGTAGAACCTTTGAGAGTTGGTGAAACATTCACATTGCATCGCCTGGATTCCATTTCAGACCCTCATAAAATATTCCCGGATTTGCAGAAGATGACGGAAAGTGCGATGAGGGTGGGTAAAAATGGGATATGGGTGGAATCCCACAGCTGCTCTGCCTGCAGATTCTTTGCAAAACGTAACCTGGTAGTGCTTTCCACAAAAACGATCGATTCAAACAGGATGCTTTACAGAGTGCTCATCCAGAATCAGACAAAACTCAAAATACTTGAACGAGACTTAGAGGATGCGGGCCTAAAACCGGCTATTCTTGCATCTGAATATGAGAATCAGTCTATATTGACAGATAGGGAAAAAGAAGTTGTCCATATGGCCTACCGTCATGGATATTTTGATCCTGAGCGTGGCATTTCAATGACTGAAGTTGCACAAATGATGAAGGTCTCACCTCCATCTTTATCAGATGTTTTAAGGCGAGGAACAAAGAAGATGGTTAAATCATATGTAGAGAACAGGCTATAGTTCTCATCTAAAGCCCGGTTTCCGGGCTAAGATTTTTACATTCAGCTCCAGGCCTTATAGATTTTTAAACCTAATGGGCACATTTAGCCAAGTTTCATTTTCACTGTAACCTATGATTAAGCAGTTAGCAGGATATCGAATGCTTTTCAGGAGGGCTGTCAGAGTTCGCGGAAAAATTAAGAACATATGACTTCTTATTTATCCGATCTTCCTTATGAATCCTAAAAAAGAACTTTCACAGAAAAATGTTGAAGAACTGCTTGTGACACTCAAGGCTCGCTTTTTGAAAAATATGGGTCGCCATGAAGGCATCGACTGGAAGGAAATAGAGGAGAAGTTAAGGGATAGCCCGGAAAAGTTATGGTCACTTTATCAAATGGAAAAAACCGGGGGCGAACCTGATGTCATAAGTCTTGGTGTAGAATCGGATAACAATTATTTTTGCGATTTTTCTGCTGAAACCCCCAAAGAGCGCAGAAATGTCTGTTATGATCAGCATGCGCTGGAATCAAGAAAAGAGTATAAACCAAAAAACTCAGCCATAAATATGGCAAATGAAATGGGAGTTGAACTCATGGATGAGTATCAGTATAGGGCTTTACAGAAGCTTGGAGAATTTGACGCCAAAACTTCCAGCTGGCTGAAAACACCAGATGAAATCAGGAGCCTTGGCGGGGCAATTTTTGGTGATAGGAGATATGATCACGTCTTTGTATACCACAACGGGGCCTCTTCTTATTATGCCTCAAGGGGTTTTCGCGTTCTGTTGAAAATCTGAACCACCAGGCAGTTCATTTGTCTAAATCATTAAAATCAAATGTTGATCTCCTGTATTGGAGACCTATTACCAATGACAACATAGATGGTCTGGTGGAAAAAACTAGAATCAAAGTCTTGATTGATATGAACTCATAGACTATTTCAAGGATCTATATCTCAGATTCCGTAATAATCCCCCCGTTTATCCTATGAATATGGTAGAGTTCATGATTATCTGGGAAATGAAAATGAAGGATTACCTTTGTACAAGGAAGCATTGAATCTATGAATACAAGGCACTTTCCGAATCATGACAATGATCCAGATGGGAAACACCCTCAGGAACCTCAGGAGGTTCGATGAAAGCCGTGATACCCTGGGTCATTGAACAACTACCTGAAGGAATTTGAGGGAGGGGAGAATATTTCTGGAAATTGATAGAGAAAGCCTGTTTTCTGGAAAAAATGTAATAAGAAAATTAAGTCAATGGTTGAGCAGTAGTGATGCCCTCGTAGTCAGCTGCCATACTAAAAAACCTTGGAAGAACTACAAAAGATAATGCCGAGACTGGAAGCATGATTATACCTATATACAGGAATATAACATCTACACGAAGATATATAGAAACAAAAGAAAGCACTGCAGCCATTGCAGGAGTTGCTCCACTTAAGAAGACTCTTAGAAATGCCATGACTTTTCCATAAATTCTGTTGGGAATAATTTTCATCAGTTTTGTCTGAAGTGGGACGTTGATTACAGATAGTAGAACTCCAACCAAAGTGCCATCTACAATGTCGATTATGGGACTCTGGCTAATTCCCAGTATCATGAAGAGCGGCGCATAACCAAGAACTAGCAATGATAGCATGAAAGGACTGCTTATTCGATCACTGACTAAATTCGCGATGCCTGCGCCTGCAATTCCACCAACTGATATGGAAGCAACAAATAATGTGTAATAAAGAGAATTTGCGTCGAGGACGAGATGGAATAAACCTGATGAGTAGACATCGAGCGATTCAAACAATCCATTCAGAACAAATGCCACTGCTATGAATCCCAGTATTTTTTTGTAGAATCCAATGGCAGAAGCGATCTCACTGGAGGCTTTGCTGTTAACATCTCTCGTCGAAACTTCTGGAATTGGGAATGAAGTGAGCGCGGAAATCACGGCAATTGAAATCAAGGCATACGTAAAATATGCCTCATTGTGGCTTATGGCAATTCCTCCAAGTGCAATACCACCAAGTGTTGAGAGAAACGACGCAGCCTGGGAAATTGAGTTTCCTGCAGCATAGTTTTCCTCTTTCAAATGCTTTTTAATTATTGCCGAGAAGCTGTCCCCTTTCATGGTGAATCCCAAAGCGAGAAATCCGGCAGTGGTGTAGATTACATCAAGGCCCGTGAAAAAATGTAACAGGCAAAGACCGGCCACAGAAATCACCGATGCGAGGAGACTCACGATTGTGCTGTTTAACCTGTCAATTAGATGTCCGATTGGAACCGCAGTCACAAGCGCAACTGCAAGGGCTATGGTAGCAATCATACCAGCAAGAAATACGGAATGGTAGCCTACTACAATTTTCCAGAGAAAGTAAACTGTGAATGCGTTGAATATTATGCTGAGCATCATTCTGGAAGCCAGGTACCTGTAGAAAAAGAGCCGTGGTCCAGACATGAGATGCGCCATTAATTCCCCCGCTAAATATATAATATCTGTTCAGGGGTCAATTTTCACTTTATCGTGGTTCTGGGATGTTATTCCAAGGAAACAGATATAAACAAAATGCATTATATTGTGTTTAGAACCGGGTAAAATCCTGACCGGAGTGTGTGCATGCATAAAGAGATCTTATCTTTCACTGAAAAACAGGCCAGGCGACTTTTCATTTTCAAACAGCATCTTACCGGGAATAATGTGAATGGTGATTTTCGAGATGCTGTAAAGATAATTATGAGGGACACAGGTTATATCCAGTGGGACCCGGTCACAGTTGTCGCTCCTTCCCACATGATATCACTCTGGAGCAGAATAGGGCAATTCCAGTGGTCAGAACTGGAACACCTTATGTGGAACAGCAGAGAGGTATTTCTCCATTGGACACCGATAGCTTTTCTCGTACTCACCGAAGATTATCCGGTTTATTATTCACTCATGAAGGAATATCCTGAATCACTTGGGAGCTCTTGGAGAAACCATATAGCCAGGGCACAGGATTTCCTGGATTCTCACGGGAGCTTGAGGAGAGAAGTTGTTGAAAGGTTGCGAAATGGGCCTTCGGACACAAAACAGTTCAGGGACCTGGGCAAGAGAGGGAAAAGCGCGGATGGCTGGTCTTCAGGTAATGAAGTCTCGACGCTTCTATACCATCTTCACATGAAGGGCGAAGTAATGGTGTCAGCTCATTCCGGCAACCAGAACATCTGGAGCCTGACTGAGGATTTCCTTCCTGATTGGGCTGAAAAGGACCACCTACAAGTGGATGAGTTTGAAAGAAGAACAGCTGTGCGTGGATTGAAAGCTTTGGGAATTGCTCCTGAATTTGATATAAACAGGTATTACGTGAGGGGCCGATACAGAAACCTCAGCAAAACAATAAAGGCCCTTGAGGAAGATTCTGAAATTTTCCCAGTTAAAATTGAGGGGATGGAAAAAGGAAAAACGCATTATATTCACGAGGATGACCTGCAATACCTGGATAAGCTTGATTCTATTGACTGGGACTCAAATATCAGCCTGATATCACCCTTTGATAACATTGTCACTATCAGGGAACGCACAAAAAGGGTGTTCAACTTTGATTACATACTTGAGCAGTTTTTGCCAAAGGAAAAGCGCAAGTATGGGACCTATGTCCTCCCTATCCTCTGGAAAGACCAGCTTGTCGGGAGACTGGACGCAAAACTCGACAAGGCCAAAGGCGTGTTGAACATAAATTCTGTTTACGCAGAGCCGGGCCACGAAAAAGATTACGAAATACCTGCAAATCTCATGCCAAAACTGGAAGAATTTTCAAGGTTTATAGGATCAGTAGAAATTAGCTTCGGGAAAACCATCCCGGACGGCTGGGGACGTTATCTCAGGTGACTTTTATGTGTTTTTTTCTGATTTGATTTAAGATATTATTTAAATCTGTCTCTGAAACCTCTTTTTCACTTTAATTGGCCAGCACTCCCACAACCTGCCCGTGACTTAATCCTTAGTGATAACGCCTTCAAATACCATTTGAAAAAAAAATTTCTCAAATGGATAAATAAATTATATGACAAAATGTATTGTATCAGTGAAATGCCCTTGAGAAATCCAGAAGCTATACTCCTTGACCTGGATGACACACTTGTGGCTTTCAGTTCTTTGCGAATAAACTACTGGAACCGTGTTACTGCACAGTATGAAGACCATATTGCACCAATAAAAGCTGCAGAATTATCCTCAGCCATAATCAACAGTGGTGACTGGTTCTGGGGACACAATGGGAGGAACATGAAGTGGCGCCTGTATCTGAGGGAAGCGCGCCGAAAAATAGTTGAACTCGCATTCCAGGACCTCGACCTGACCAACATGGAACTTGCCCATAAGATTGCCGATGATTTCTCTGACTTGAGGGAAGAAGGTGAAAATCTTATGACACTCGTCCCGGGAAGTATTGAAACAGTATGCAGCTTGAAAAAGATGGGCATTAAACTGGCCCTTCTGACAAATGGGAGTTCCAAGGCCCAAAGAAGCAAGATAGAACGTTTCAACCTTACACCACTATTTGATCACATACTCATAGAGGAGGAACTGGGTTATGGAAAACCTGACTCAAGGATATACCGGGAAGCTCTGGAAAGGCTTTCTGCAAATAGGGAAGAATCCTGGATGATAGGTGACAATCCCTTATGGGACGTAATGGCTCCGCAGAAGCTTGGTATAAGGGGCGTTTGGATCAATAACAATAACAAGACTGAACCGGAAAATTTCTGCCCTTTCCTGACAATAAAATCGTTCCCGGACATACTGAAATATCTGAAATGAGAGTGCAGGGCCTATTTGAGAACCCGGTAACGAACTTTGTATTTCTTCTTTACACGGCGTAATTTTCTTTTTTGCATTTCATCTTGTGCTTCAGCCATATAGCTTGGCATTGATTTTTCTGCCCAAATCCTGCTGACTTTACCGTGAAGGAAAACAGCAGGAATAAGTGGCCAATTTACTCTGTTCATAACAGCAAAGCCATGGGCGAGTACAAAAAGAACCAGCAAACCTGCACCTGCTATATGCACTCCAAGCCAGAAGTCGTTCTCTTCACCGCTTCCAGGCATGAAAATGAGTCCCAGGCCGCCAACCCCGAGCAGAAGGAAACCAAAAAGAAGCATTACAAATGCATATGATGCCATGACATTGTGCCGGCCCATTTTAACCCTGACGCGGTCCGAGATCCTGATGTTCAGGAAATATTTCCCGACGACGGAGAATCCTTCCCTGATTTGCTCCAGAATTGGCCTTCCAATGGGTTCAAGAATTCTGACTTTTCTTTTCCTGACAATTGCATATAGGCCATAAAATATAATCAAGAAACCCCAAACGAGCCCAACATACCTGTGCAGAAGAAACAAGTTTAGACCACTGCTCACAAAACCGGATTCATCATCTGCGCCAAGTGAACTGTACAGGAGAAACCCAGAACCCAGAATTAGAACTAGGTGCATAAACCTAAAATCGAGCCCAATGACTGAAATTCTGTCTCTGGTTCCTGACATATTCCTATGGAAGTTTAAAACAGGTTATTGTTAAATGCCTATTGGTACAATGAGGCACTCCTTTCTAACAGTTGTTTTATGCTCATATCAGAGATAACTCATTATATTCTCATTTCCTGTTATTCGATTCCTTCCTTCAAATCCCTGATCTGCATAATGCCAGTATTCCAGTTCATCCTCATCTATACTCCAGCACAGGTATGCCGGTATGTTGTCAATAACTGCAGGGAAATCAAAAAGAGTAGCCTCCCTGTCCCTTATTATTATGCCCTTTTTCTGGATAGTGTCAAAAATCTTGTGAATCTCTCTTGTGTATTCGTCTGCAGAGTCGAGATCATAACTGGCCATTGCCTTCTCCCCCTTAATACTCAATTCTTTCACCTTTGTCACTCTGGGTACAAGCCACCTGAGTGTCTTTCTTGCACTCTCCAAATCAAAGTAGGGTTCCGTTGGCATTTATTTGGAATTACTCCACACTTTTAATGTTTTTTTAAAAAAGGTTGGTTTGAAGATAATGGAGTGATGAAAATTACAGGGATTTCAGGACCTCAATGAGCTCTTCTTCGTAACCCCTGGGAACTGAAGGGTCCTCTTTCAGATATGTGGAGGCAAGCTCGGATACAATGAGCATCTTGATAACGGATTTGTCGCCTCTGGCTTCTATAACAACCTTGCAGGGCAGAAAGAGGCCATAATCATGGTTGCTTGAAATCATCTCTTTAGCTGCGGCAGGTTTACACACATTCATTATGTAGTAACCTGGAAACTCTTCCCCGAAATTCTTGCTGATAATCTCTTTAACGTCTACATATGAGAGCACAACATAGCCCTTTTCTTTCAGCATCTGAGTGGTCTTAAGGAAAGCCTTGTCAACTTCCAGTTCAAGTTCCCTTTCGAATTTGTACATAATGGGTTATTCCATTTTCTTACATAAGATTGCGCGGTGTATGCCTTATTCATTCATATTGCAGGAGACTCTGCACTCCAGATAGGGTGTAATTTTTGCACTTATCTAAACCATTTATATGGATCACCTGATCCAAAAATTGTTGGTTTAAATGGATTCAAAGGAAATTTTGCAGCAGGTTGCCGACACAATGAAGTTTGGCGCTGAAAAGGAACCGACCATTCAGAAAGCATTTATGGATTTCAATGCCGCGGTGCTAAGCCCGGGAAAATTAAGCACCAAAACAAAAGAGCTGATTGCACTTGCCCTTTCACTATCAAGCACTTGCGAGTGGTGCATAACTTTCCACGTAAAGATGGCAAAGCAGCAGGGTTGCTCCGACGAGGAGATTCTGGAAGCCTCATACGTCGCTGTTCTCATGGGTGGGGCACCAGCCTTAATGCATATGACAATAGTCAGGGAAGCACTTGCCTCTCTTTAACCCATAATTAGATCCCCAATTCCCTCTTGAGGGAAACCAGCATTTTTAGACAGTGCAATGGCTTTCACTTTTTATAAGAACTTACAGTAATAGAATTTCCTTATCCCCCGAAATGTCATTGTGATCCTACATTGTCAGATCAATGAACAGAATTTATTATGAGGGCATTCTTCTTATCTCCAAGAATACTTTGGTATTAGGCACCGGAGTTTGAAGTATTAATGACTGCAGATGAAACAACAGCTAAAAAACCTGTAATCCTCCTTATTGGTGGAATACCGGGAGTCGGAAAATCAAGCATTTCAGGATACCTTGCCAGGAACCTTGGTATCGACATTGTGCTTTCCGGCGACTACCTGAGAGAATTTGCAAGACCCCTGCTTTCTGAAAAGGATAAGAAAATCATTGGAGTAAGTGTATACGAGGCCTGGAACTTGTTTGGAGATGAAAACAGGGAAAATATTGCAAACGGATTTCTCGCGCAGGGCGAGTTGCTGAACCGGGGGCTTAACTCTGTTCTCTCAAGGGCGATAAGGAATGGAGAGCCGCTTATCGTAGAATCACTGTACTTTATTCCATCCCAGATAGAGAGTGAGATCCTTGAAAAAATTACAGCGTTATACATTTACATCTCACAGAAGGAAATAAACTCCCAAAGGCTCCTTGAACGAGAAAAATTCACCCATTTCAGCTCACCTGGAAAAAGGCTGAGTGATCAACTTGACAGGTACAGGGTCATGATGGATTACTCTCTGGATGAATGCCGTAAATTTGGCATTAAAACCTTTGATAATCTGGATTACATTCACACAAGAGAACAAATACTTCAATACGTTAAATCATTGTATTAATATGGTGCCTGAACCCAGAGAACTCGGAGAGATCATTCAATCTGAACTTGAGAAGAGAGGGCTTTTCAAGCCAAGTTCCAGACATGAACCTGATTTGGAGAGTGGCAGAACAACTTACGGCTATGGCTACCCAATAACTGGCCTGGAGAAGTTCCTGGGTTATTTCGATGAAACAATAAATATTGCAAACTTCCCTTCAATTTCGATTGTCACCGACTTCAGCGTGTCACATGCATATTGCAGGTACCTGAAAGAACCTGGTTTGGATGCTGTTTCCCTTGATGGGAAAGAGAGCAGGAAATATACAGAAAAAGCCAGGAAAGCACTCCAATTTTTCAAGTCCTTGCATGGAATTTCAGGTTCCTTCAGGTTCTACGTGGAGAGGAATAAACGCTACAAAGACGCCAAGGGCCTTGGGGAATCCGCTTCTGTGGCAGCTGCCGTCTCGAGGGCATTGATGGAAAACGCTTTTGGAAAAGGTGGCTCCAGTGATGTTACCATGACGTCAAGATTTGCCCGAATGGTTTCGGGTTCCGGAACCAGATCAGTTTCAGGGGGACTTTCACTGTGGCTATCTTACCCCTACATTGAAGAGGAGCATTCCGCCGGTTATTTCATTAAAGATCCGGGGAACGATATCCATGTTGGTGCCTTCCCCATGCCTTCACATATAGTGACAGACAGTGCCCACAAACTTGCAGAATCTTCAGAGTTTTATGGAAGATGGGTTTCATCCAAATATCAGAAAATACTTGAGGAATTCGACAACGATTTTGACTGGGAGCATCTTCTGGACAGAGCCCAGCAGGAAATGTACACCCTTAACTCGATTATTTTATCCACTGGCCATTTCATCCAATCACCGGAAAGTCTGGGGCTCATAAATTCCCTGGATGAGTTCAGGCAGAAGAACCCTGGCCTCCATTATACTGCAGATACAGGCCCAACAATTGTACTCTTGAGCAGGGACCGGAAACTCATTGAGGAATTTGTTTCTGGAAGGGATGAAGAATTTCTTTGGAGCTCCAACAGGATAACACAACCAAAACCTGACAGGGATGTAGAAAAACGTGCATTGAATTTTCTTTAGGAAACAGTCCGTTCCCAGACAGTTTTATAGTTGAATCAATTCCTATAAATTGATCTAGTTTTGAAACAGCATCCTGCACTGGTCGAAAATTTCTACAAGGAAATTCCAAAGCTGCCTATGTCAAGGGTTAGCTCTGTTTCCAGAAATTTCAATCTTGAAAGTGTCAGGGATTTCAATCCAGCCGGTGATCGGGGTGGAAAATCTATTCCATGGCCAACAATCTCCAAGGCTGTAATGGCGAGGGATAACTATGAATGCAGGGTCTGCGGAAAGAGCTCTTTTGCCCAGGTGGACACCACTTCCGCCTTTGATCGGATACATTTTGAGCTCGAGGTCCATCACATAATTCCACGAAAAGACGGGGGTGTGGACAACTTCGATAACCTAATCACACTATGTGAGGATTGCCATCACAAAACCTTCTCCAACGGTTATTCCGGCGTACCTGTTTCCAAGGAACGGGATCTCTTTAGTTTCGAAACTAGAATACTTTTTGCTTTTCCACCAGAAGTGGACCTGAATGCTTCGGTTGAGATAAAAACAGGTTTTCTTGAAGGTTATGACCGTGTCTTTGACCCATCAGAGAATCGATATCGGGTTGTTCCTGTAGAAGGTTCAAGGCTTAAGATAAATGTTGCAGGCGTTTTATTGGAAGAATACAGGAAACTTGTTTCCAGTGTAATCCACGAACATGAGGTTTCAGATTATATCACACTATATGCACAGGTATCCGGCATCAACAACAAGATTCGCATTCTTGTGGATTCCTCAAACGATCTTCTTGTCTAAATTATGAATTCTTCTCTTTCAATCTTCCTGTTTGATATTCCCACAGATGAAGTTGGAACCTTCCTGCCGCCATGAAGCTCGGCGAATTCCCTTCCTGAATAGACTGCCTCGACCAGCCTGCCTATGGAGTCCCCCTTCAGAATTCCGCTTCCACTGGTGCCACTGGCAATGATTATGTTGAGATCCCTGAAGATATATGGGGACCCGTCAATCGTATTATATGCGTAATATCCAGCCCACATTCCAGTGACCTTCGGGTAGGAAAGAGTGGGGAAATATGCCTGTATAACCTGTGCCACATTATTTTCATAATAGGCTTTTTCAGCTTCTGGCTCCTCAGTGAAACTGTAGTCCCTGTTATAATCATCTGCGGTTCCAACCCATAAGGACTTGTATTTAGGGGCAGGTCTCAGATAAACGCCGAATGACGGCAGTATGGTGAAAGGGAGAACGCCTTCATCGTTCCTGTCCCACCCGTATAGTATGTTTTCAACTGTAGGCCCGCTGATCTGGAAAACCTGCCTCTTCTTTGGCCTGATGTGGCTGTCAATGCCAGTAGGATCCAGCAGGGATGTCGTCCATACGTCAGTGGCCGCAATAAATGTCTCCGCCTCAATATTTCCTTTGGTTGTCTCTATGTACTTGAGTTCCTTCCGCTGCCACAGGAATGGTTCGCCAGGATAATCCATGGGATTGACAGGTTGAAGCCTGAATTCCTTCACGTTAGCGTTAAAGATGAATTCCACGCCAAGTCTAAGTGCAGAGTTATAATAGAAATCTGAAACCAGTTCCGGTTCTATGGTGCCACAGTTTTCCCCCAATATTCCGAGGTCGATATCCTTGAGATTCATGAGCTCCTTTGTCTCGGGGTCCAGTTTAGTCTTGAGGAAATCATATTTGGCCAGATCATCCCCGTCAAGAGTCTGCACTTTGGTCTTGGATGAAACATTCTCAAGGAGTCTGAGCCTCTCATCCTCTTGATTCATGAGGAATAGATAACCCACGAAATTCATTCCGAGATCGTAGCCAAGTTTATTCTGCACCTCTTTGTAGAAGTTTATGGTTGAATTTGACAGGCTGAAATTCAGGTCAGATGAGAACATATCCCTGAACCCGGCTGCGCTCCTTGCAGTATTGCCCTGGGCATATGTTGGTGCCCTGTCAACAACCGCAACCTTGAGATCTGGGTTGTTTTTCTTCAGATAGTATGCAGAAGTGAGACCAACAATACCGGCACCAACTATAACAACATCAAAACGTCCGTGAGGCACCATTAGGTAAGATCAGGGCCGCATAAAAATCTTATTAGAAAATGTTGGTTAAAATATATTGAATTTATCAGCTTCCACCGTAACCGAAGATCATTCTGAATCGAAGAGTTCGGTGGACAGGTACTTGAAACCATTGTCGGGGACAATTACAACTACGTTCTTTCCTGGGCCAAGCTGCCTTGCCTTGAGCAAGCCAAAGTGCAGTGCACACGCAGAACTCATTCCCAGGAGGATTCCCTCCTTCCTGGCGGCTTCCCTGCCTGTCTCAAAGGCCGCTTTCTTTGTTTCCTCGTCAATCTCAATAAGTTCATCGAAGTAATCCTGGCGTACAAGTTTTGACGGATATGGCTCCTGGGGATTCCTAATTCCCTGAATTTTGACGCCAAGCTTCGGTGTAACTCCTATAATTTTGATTTCCGGGTTATACTCCCTCATTCGCAGAGAAATGCCGGAGCTTGTTCCTCCAGTCCCCACACTCATGACAACCATATCGACCTTTCCTCCCATCTGCTCGATTATTTCATTGGCTGTCCCAGTATAATGGGCAAAAACGTTGGCCGGGTTGCTGAACTGATCTATTGGCGCGTACTTTCCAGGGTTCTCGCTGATCAGTTTCTGTTTCATTTCAATTGCACCTGCAGTACCCTTTTCCGCAGGTGTCAGGATTAGTTCAGCACCATAGGCCTTTATGATCTTCCTTCGCTCAATGCTGGCGGATTCTGACATCACTATGGCAACCTTGTACCCCTTGTATGCACCTATCATTGAAAGGGCAATTCCGGTGTTGCCTGATGTTGCCTCGATGATTGTTTTATCCTTAGTCAGTTCCCCACTGGCTTCTGCAAACTCAATAAGTGTTAATGCGGCCCTGTCCTTAACCGAACCACCGATGTTAAACATTTCAAGCTTGGCGTAAACATCTGCGTCCTCCGGTCCCGTCATGCGGTTGATCTTAAGCATCGGAGTGTTGCCTATGAGACTGGAAATATTTTTTGCAATTCCAGACATATCCATATGTCCGTATAATTTTACATTAAATAGACTTGGTGAAAAGCAACACGTTTAAGGAGAAGGGAACTTTCATAGAATACATGGAATCTCCGATACCCGAGGGGCCACTTGTTAGTATTGAGTGGTTAACCAATCACCTGAATGATCCTGATTACATTATAATCGACTGCAGATACGATCTGTTTGATAAAGAGCTTGGAGCAAGGGAATACGGGGAGAGCCACATACCGGGCGCATTCTTCCTGCACATGGAAAAAGCCCTTACAGGAAAGGTTGAAAGCCACGGGGGCCGGCATCCCATTCCAAAACCGGAACGTTTCATGGAAGCCATGAACAGTGTCGGACTGAGCCCGGAAAAAACTGTCATAGGCTATGACAATGACGGATCTGGCGCTTCGCGACTCTGGTGGCTTCTGAATTACTACGGCCACAAAAATGTGAGAATACTAAATGGGGGCTATCCTCTCTGGGTAGAATCAGGTTTTCCGGTTACCAAGGAAGTACCAGAGCCAAAGAAGGGCAGTTTTGTACCTGTAGTAAATGAACAGATACTGACTGGAGTCGAGGATCTGAAGAAACTGGAACCAGGTTCCAAAATTGTAGATTCCAGAGCGAGGGAGAGGTACCTTGGTAATGTTGAACCCATAGATTTCAAAGCCGGCCACATTCCGGGTGCAATAAATATACCATACACGGAGGCAATTGAAGGGAAGGCGCTCTTCAAGAAGAAGGAGGAACTGGAGAAGATATTCGGCCCGGCTGGAAAGACACCTGTCGTTTATTGCGGATCTGGAATTACCTCATGTGTCAGTTTCGTTGCCCTGAAGACTATTGGCAAGAATCCGAAGTTGTATGCAGGAAGCTGGAGCGACTGGATCAGCTACGAGGAGAATGATGTTGCTACCGGAGCCCGTCCTTAAGCATTTCTAAAGATGACGTATTAAATAAAGCAGTCAAATTGCTGTATTTCGTATTAAAGTTCGTTCCCGCGATAGAATAGACATTACTTTTATACTTATTTTGAAATACGGTGGTATGGCGTACAGTGACGGCATAATCCTAAGAGTCGCTGAAGCAAATTCCACCGATCCGGGCATGTCAAGAGTAAGGCTTGATGAAGAATCCAGACTGGCACTTGGAGCCGAAATTGGTGATGTTGTTGAAATTGAAAAGGACAAGAAAACTGTCGGTAGAGTTTACAGAGCGAGGCCCGAGGATGAAAACAAGGGCATCGTGAGAATTGACAGTGTCATGAGAAACAACTGTGGATCATCTATTGGTGACAAGGTCAGGGTCAAGAAAGTCAGGACCGAGGAAGCCAAGAGAATTACACTCGCACCAATCATAAGGAAAGACCAGCGCCTTAAATTTGGCGAAGGGATCAATGAATTTGTACAGAAAGCACTGATCAGAAGACCCATGTTAGAAGGGGACAACATCAGTGTCCCTGGCCTGACCCTTGCTGGTCATTCCGGGCTTATTTTCAAAGTAGTGAAATCCCAGCCTACCAAGGCACCTGTGGAAGTTGGAGAGGACACCAAGATAGAGATCAGGGAGGAACCTGCATCTGAAGTCCTGGAAGATGTTTCAAGAATCAGTTATGAAGATATTGGAGGTTTATCTGATCAGCTTGGAAGAGTTAGGGAAATAATAGAACTCCCGCTTAAACATCCTGAACTGTTTGAGAGATTGGGAATACATCCACCTAAGGGAGTATTACTTCATGGCCCACCGGGAACTGGTAAGACACTTATAGCAAGAGCAGTGGCAAATGAGTCGGGAGCAAACTTCTTCTCAATAAATGGTCCAGAAATAATGAGCAAGTATTACGGACAGAGCGAGCAAAAGCTGAGGGAAATTTTCCTCAAGGCAGAAGAAACAGAACCGTCAATCATTTTCATCGATGAAATTGACTCCATCGCCCCAAAGAGAGAAGAAGTACAGGGAGAGGTTGAAAGGAGAGTTGTTGCCCAGCTTCTTACCCTCATGGATGGGCTCAAGGAGAGAGGCCATGTTATTGTAATTGGCGCAACAAACAGGATTGATGCGGTTGATCCTGCACTGAGAAGGCCTGGCAGATTTGACAGGGAAATTAACATAGGTGTTCCGGACAAGAAAGGCAGAAAAGAAATCCTTTCCATCCACACGAGGGGAATGCCTCTGGGCATGGATGAGGATAAGAAGAGCGAATTCCTTGATGAAATCGCCGGACTCACATATGGATTCGTGGGTGCAGACCTTGCAGCACTTTCAAGAGAATCAGCAATGAATGCGCTCAGAAGGTACCTGCCTGAAATAGATCTGGATAAGCCAATTCCGACTGAAATCCTGGAAAGAATGCAGGTTACTGATGATGATTTCAGGGAAGCCCTTAAGGCAATTGAACCAAGCAGTCTCAGGGAAGTCACTGTTGAAGTCCCGAGCATTACCTGGGCTGACATAGGGGGCCTTGAAACTGTAAAGAGCGAACTGAGGGAAACTGTGGAGCTCCCGCTGCTCAAGCCGGAAGTATTCAAGAAACTTGGAATAAGGGCTGCGAAAGGTTTCCTGCTTTACGGTCCGCCGGGTGTTGGTAAAACATTACTGGCAAAAGCGGTAGCCAACGAAAGCAATGCAAACTTCATCTCTGTCAAGGGGCCGGAAGTCCTCAGCAAGTGGGTTGGAGAAAGCGAAAAAGCTGTTCGTGAAATATTCAAGAAAGCCAAACAGGTAGCACCAACAATAGTTTTCCTTGATGAAGTGGATTCCATTGCACCGAGGAGAGGACAGTACGGGGACACTGGTGTTACTGAGAGAATTGTAAACCAGCTTCTGACATCGCTTGACGGAATTGAGGTTCTTCAGGGAGTAGTTGTCCTTGCAGCCACAAACAGGCCGGATATCATAGATCCTGGACTGCTCAGGGCCGGAAGATTCGACAAGATGATTTACATCCCGGCACCGGATATCCAGAGCAGAACAAAGATCCTTGAAGTCCACACCAAGCAGATGCCTCTTGCAAAAGACGTCTCACTGGATGAGCTGGCCCAGAAGACAGAGGGCTATGTGGGAGCGGACCTTGAAAACCTGTGCAGGGAGGCGGGAATGATGGCATACAGGGACAACCCGGACGCGATAGAAGTCTCACAGAAGAACTTCATTGATGCCATGAAAACCATCAGGGCTTCGGTGGATGATGAGGTCATCAAATTCTATCAGAACCTCGCTCAAACCATAGGAAAAGGAATCAAGGAAAAGAGGAAAGCAGTGGAAGAACTGGGCCTTTACCAGTAATTCCCAATTTTTATACCCTATTTTTTAAATTTTCACTTCTAAAACAGGCAAAAAAATTTATCCTGACCAGTATTTAATGAGGTATGTCTATGAGAAAATTTGCCACAGAGGTTATCAAGAAATCAGTTATGACAGTTGATGGAGAGCTCATAGGCACTGTCAGCAACATCGTTGTGGACACAGAATCAGGCATTATTAAGAGTGTGCTAGTAAAACCCCAGGGCCAGAACAGGTATTCAGATTTTCAGACCGACAAGGAAGGAAGATATATGATCCCCCTGAAAGCCATGAAATCCTTCAAGGATGTTTTTGTGGTAGAAGTCTCAGCGGGACAGAAACTTCAGAATTAGCCTACTGGAGAACTTTCGGTACATATCTGAGTACGCCAACCATTCCACCAAAGGCCTTTAGCAGTAACTGCCCTTCTTCGCTGTCTCCGGAAATTATCTCAATTTTTGCGCCTGACTCTTCGGCCATTTTGAAGAAAGCCTCAACGAGATCCTCTTCGTGATCCAGGTCCATTGGCGAACCGCATTTGTCACACATTATGTCTTCATCCGGCCGTTTGGTAAGGACCTTGACCTCTTTGTCATTTGGGCATACCAAGAAATACTGGGTCTTGTCCAAATCCTCAGAAATTAGGAGAAGGTCTACAGCTTTCTGTTCAAGCGCAGATCGTATGGCATTTTCTCCATACACTCCAAGCCCGCCATCAGGTTTCCTTATCTCCATCATGAATCTGTTGATCAGGTCCTTCTCGCGTGCAATCTGCATTTCCTTCATGGTGTCTGCGGCTTTGTCTACCAGCTCTCTAAGGCCGGTTTCATCAGTGTAACCAATATCAAACAGGTCTTCCACTTTGAATTTTATCTCGTTTCTGAGGTAATCCTTTTCGAAGAAGTATTCCTTTGTAGCTCCCGGGCCACCTATGAAAACAGCCTTGAGATCCTTTATGACAGGAACAAAGGCATTGTTTGCAATTTCTCCAACCTTCTTGAAGAACTCATGTGCAGCTATCTCAATCAGCCTTTCGTATCTTCTTGATGACTGACCTCCCTGGTGATGCTTACTGGGAACAAGGGACTGTTCATTAGCCACTACGGTAATGTTAGTTCCATTGAGAAAACCGATTGTTGCCTCTTTCCTGTCTATAACAATAAGCCCATAGGCTTCCTTGACTGCCAGTTGTGCCTTCAGCTGTTCCAGGTGGAAATTTGAATCGCACATATACATGAATGTCTGGATTGGCTCAGGCGGTTCAATGATCTTTGTATACATCTGTGTCTGGTCACCCCTGGTTGCCACATGCCCAACAAAGAAGACGAGGCCAGTGTCAGGGGGAAACCTGTAACCCTTCAGTCTTGACATGATTGATTCTATGGCAGATAGAACATTTTTCCTGGTTGATTTTGACTTAATATTTGATGAGGTCGAGAATTCCTCTCTGAGGTACTGTACCACATCTGGAATCTGCTTGCTTGGAGGAATGTAAAGTGAGATCAGTTCGGTACCTCTTCCCTTCAGCGTCTCAAGTTCCTGAAGGGCTTTTCTGAATTCGTATCTCCTAATCTGGAGATCATCTGTTGCCATCCCTAAGAAAATTTATAATTGTATATAACCTTATTCAGCTTGATTTTATGGAATCCGTGGTAATTTCTCTTGGTGGATCAATCATTTCTTCCAACGGCCTTAACCTGAAATTTATGCAGGAATTTGTCAACACAGTCCGGAAAATGGAGGACAAATGCAGGTTTGGCATAGTCGTTGGCGGTGGAATGCTTGCCAGAACCTATATTTCTGCACTGAGAGAGTATAAAGTAAACGACAACATACTGGACGAAATTGGCATCAACGCCACAAGAATGAATGCACTCGCACTTTCTTCGTTTTTGCAGGACTCCAATTCCAAGATACCGACAACTGTAAATGACGCAGCTGAATTTTCCAAAATTTACAAATTTACTGTGATGGGAGGAACTGAACCAGGGCACACGACTGACACAGTAGCCACTTTGCTTGCTGAAAGGATTGGCGCTACAATCCTCATAAATGCAACTTCGGTTGACGGTGTCTACACAGACGACCCAAAAAAGAACCCACAGGCAAAGAAATTTGAAAGGATGACATATGATGAGGCGATTTCACTTGCCCTTGAGAAATCCATAGGAGCTGGTCCTAACGTGTTCATGGATCTAACCGCACTGAACATTGCCAAGAGATCAAAAATTAAAATCTATGTAACTTCGGGACTGGATTTGACTGAATATGGGAACATCATTCTGAATGGCAAGACTAAAGGAACTCTGATTTCCTAGAAAAGAGCTTCCCTCAAGTCATACTTCGCTACAGGGATTGAGAGGGGCTGGCCGTTCATATCCTCGTAACTTTCCTTGATTGCCTTCAGCATAGCATCTGACTGGGCCACTTTTTCCTCGGGTGTAAGCGTACCGAGGCCTTCCTTTTCCACAATTGCCACATAATTTGGATCGTCACTTTCAACCACCGGAGACAGGAATATCATGTCTCCGCTTTCCAGGTTCATCTGGGAAATAATGTTTGCAGTTCCCTCCACGTGGTCCTCGCTGAATTTCTTTCCGCCCATTCCGACCATGACCACTATAGATACTGAAATCCCGTGATCCTTGATATTATTGACAATATTCAGCGTCTCAGTTACATTTATCTTTTCATTGAACAATTTTACTACTTTATAGCTGCCTGATTCAATGAATACAAATATCCTGTCGAGACCATGAGCTTTGAGATCCTGATAATGAATCATGTTCTTTCTTTTGGGGGTGCTGAAAATGTCAAATGCACAGAATATAGGCAGGCCGAATTCCTCCTTGAGCTTATCTAGCAACGGGAGAAGCTGTTTTTGATCGACATCCAGGGCACCGGCGTCTCCAAGGAATACTCCCTTCTTTGCTTTCAGTCCTTCTCCAAGGGAATCCTTAACGGATCTCATGTGAGCCAGGAATTCATCGGAGGTCTTTTCCTGAATATTTCTCCCTGTATAGGAATTGCATATTGAACATCTGTTCCAGCTGCAACCACTTGCAAGCTCAAGATAAAGTGCAGATGATTGATCAGGCGGCATCATGGGCTTGGTAGAATAAAGTGCCAGAAGGGTCTTGGAATCATTACTGAGCCATTCCGGATCTCGGCTTTTGATCCTGTTCAGTATATCTTTCTCAGAGTCGGTTAAAGTATCCTGTGGGAAATTTCGGGCCATTTCATAGGAACGTTCAATGATTCCCATGGCTTCTTTATCAGACACTGGAATAACCTGTCTCACTTCCCCTTCCCAGCCCAATTTGTACATCGAGTTGTCGGAAGACCGCTTATGGAGTACCCCTGACCTGGTAAAGAATAACAATCTTCCCTCGAAATCAAAATTCGCTATCTCAGAGTTGCCGTCCGCAATTGTAAGAATACCGTTGTTGATCCTGAACAGGTTTTGGCTCATTCAACTGGCAATGAGGTTTTTTCTTATTATCTTTCCTAGTTGGAAAGCCTGAATTTGGGATAAAAATTGATCTGATTCAAAAAAAAAATAATGGTGGGGTTTAATCCCTGATCTCACCTTCGGCTACGAAATATGTCAATATTACCAGCCCGACCGCAAGGACTGTAAGTGCCCCAAGCCAGTAAGCCACATTTGTTACCTGCGACGGAATGACTGTGCCGTTTATGATCACTGTCCTTATGGACTCGGCAGCCCAGGATACTGGGTTGTATTTGGCCGCATCTCCCAGCCAGTTTGCCATCATGCCGGCAGGAAACATTGCATAGCTCATGAAGAGCAATGGCAGATTAACCAGGTTCACAATGCCGAAAATTGTATTCATGTCCTTGAGCCGAACTGCTATAACACTGAATATGGATGTAAAAATCAGGGCCACCAACACCACAGCAGTAATCAGCACAAGCACCGCTTCAAATGAGAAACCATTTGATAGGACAAGTCCATTCGGCACCAGAAAAGCTGCGCCTATGAGTATTCCTACCTGAATAAAGATCCTCACCATGGCTGCGATTATCTTTGAGAAAACAATTGAACTCCTTCTTATGGGTGAGGTAAGGAACCTGCCCATGGGGCCAAGCCTTCTGTCCCAGATGATATTTACGCCAGAGAACATGGCTGTGAAAAGGCTGGTAATCACCAACACACCACCAAGTATGAAAGTGATGTAGTTTGGGGCTCCGTTGAATATCTGTGCAGCCCCGACACCTGGAACAGCACCAAGGAGCTTCGTGAGATCTATTGCACTACCAAAAAGAGCAAGCCAGAAAAATGGCTGTATTAATCCGGTGAATAGAAACACCGGGTTCCTGTACCACTTCTTGAGTTCCCTTGCAGTAAGGGGAATTAATCCACTCATCTCCTCATCCTCCTCATATTCATCATCATCTTACGGGCATCCCCGGCATCCTCCTGTCTTATATCCCTCCCGGTATACTGGAGGAAAACCTCATCCAGAGAGGGTTTCTGAACGGTCATTCTCATTATTGTGAGCTGGTGATCAGAAACATATCTGATCAACTCCGGCAGTGATTCGTCTGCGTTCTTGACTGTAAGACGGACGATGTTGGGGCCAAAATCTTTTACCTCTGTCGTTTCCGGGAAAGCCTTGATTGTTTCTACCTCTTCCTGTGATTTAAGCGTGACCTGAATAACGTCGCCTTTCAGGCTGGATTTGAGTTCTTCCGGAGTGCCTGTCACAAGCACCTTGCCATGATCAATTATGGAAATTCTGTTGGCAAGGGCATCCACCTCCTCAAGGTAATGGCTGGTAAGAATTATAGTGACATTGAGTTTTTTCTGAACATCCCGGACATATTCCCACATCTGTGTTCTGGTCTGAACATCCAGTCCAAGTGTCGGTTCATCCAGGAAGAGAATATCCGGATCATGAACAAGGCCGACTATGAGCTCCAGCCTCTTTCTCATCCCCCCAGAATACTGCTTTACATAACGATTTGCAGCTTCCTCAAGATCCACGAGCCTCAGAAGTTTGCTGATCCTCTCCAAGGCCAATTCCTTAGGGACGTCATAGAATCTGGAGACCATCATCAGGTTTTCAAAACCTGTAAGATCTTCATCAGTGGTTAGATCCTGAGGTACTACACCTATTACTTTCCGTACCTCCAGCGAGTGTTTCTTTATGTCAAATCCCTTCAGGGTTGCAGTGCCTGAAGTTGGAGTAATTCTAGTCGTAAGGAGGTTGATGGTTGTGCTCTTGCCAGCGCCGTTTGGGCCTAGAAGTCCGTAAACTTCGCCCTCCTCGATTTCAATATTCAAATCCTCAAGTGCCTTGATTTTTCCATTATAGATTTTGCTAAGATGCTCTGTTTTGATAACAACTGCCATATTTCTTCTTCACTCCACTTTAAGTTTTTTCAGCCTGTCGATGATGCCGGTGATTCTCCCAGCGAAGTCATGCAGGCTGCTTTCTTCTTCCTCAAGATAGGATGTGTATCCTTCCATTTCTGTCAGTATTCGCTCAATGTCCCATTTATCATTCTTACTACCTCTTGGTTCTCCTGGCTTCAGGCCTATTTCTTCAGCACCAAGGGGTGTCAGTTCATACTTATGGTCTTCCAGCCTGTTGATAAAACCGGCTTTTTCGAGCGCACCCAGAAGAGGATAGACTGTCCCTGGGCTGGGCCTCCACCACCCCATTGTCTGTTCCTGGGCCTCTGCAATAATTTCTGACCCCTTCATTGGTTTCCTGCTCAGGAGCCATAAAACGTAAAATTTCATGCCACCATGTCTCCTGAAAGAGCGGGCAAAATTGAAACTGTTGGGATCAAAGTGCCTGTTAAAGTCTCCTCCAACTCCCCAGCTTCTGGTATATTTTTCATCGGACATTCGATATCTAATTCGATATCGAAAACTTGTATTTAAATTAGAAGTTATTTTATAAAATACAGGCTCGCATTTAAATTGAGTTTGAAAACCAGAAATAAGCGCAAAATAAAGGGCCCGATTCTAGCTTTTAAATAAATTAGAGGGAGAAATCTCCCAGCAAATTCAATTTTTCACTGTACCTGGTCCTGACAACTATTGTCAGCACCACAACAATTGTAATCCATCCTATTGCACCGTATATTCCATATATGTAAGGGGCGCTCAGGTTGAAGTACACGGCCACGACTATTGCGAATATAAGCAATATTGTGGATATTAAAGGAACAATAAGGTGCTTGAGGTAGTTGATTTTCTTTCCCTCTTTCCTCCTGTAAATGTAAAGGGAAGTATTGGTCAGGATGTGGATGAGATAAGATACGGGACTTTCAAGAATCAGGAGGAATAAGGCAGCGTCCGTTAAAGCGGTAATGGGCTGGCCAGGATAAAGTCCCTGGAACACCAAACCTGTAACCACCACAACAACAGACGCAACAATTGCGACCACCAGGACTGCAGTGGTCGGTACACCAGTTCTGGAATGTGTTGTTGAGACTTTGGAAGGTATGACCTTTTCCCTGGATAGTGAGAAAAGCACCCTGCTGGCGTTTGTGCCAAGGGAAACTGTGGCGGTGAAGTAAGAATTAGCCACTATGATAATCATAATGCCCAGCAGTATTGGACTGAGTGCGCCGAAACTGCTCCCGTAGATGTTCAGGACCGGATAAGGGACATTAACTCCGAAATCTGCCATATTGGTTGAACCCCATGCAATCACCTGGGCATATGAGGAAAGGATTATTGTTACGCCGAGGATAATTATCGTAATAACTATTGCAAGCGGAACGTTTCTTTTTGGATTGGAGGTTTCCTCTGCAACAGGCAGGGCTCCTCCGATTCCAACGAATGTGCCGATGGCATAAACCATCATTGTGCTGACAAGAAGAGGATTGTTTCCAACAGGAGAAGATGTAAATGGTGCAATTGAGATAGAATTGTGGAAGATGGCAATCAGGGCTATTGAGGTTCCAATGAAAAAGGCAATCTCAACAATTATCGTATACAGCACGTATCTCAAAGATGGCCTGATTCCTGAATAGATAAGGCCGGATACAAATGCTATGAAAACCAGGACTATTGGTATCCAGAGATAGGTTGCATCAGGGACATTTATGCCCACAGAGGGCAGGACCCCATATATAAAACCGATGAACCCGAGGATCCCGAAACCAGTGAAGCTCAATAGTTGGTATGAGATATAGGATATTGCCGTGAGGAACCCCGCAGAACTCCCCAGTCCCCTGGACACAAAAGTATAGTATCCGCCAGAGCTTGAAAGTTCCCTGGAGAATTCATACATTGAGAAGCTCATGAGACCGTAGACTACTAGAGAAAGAAGCAATATGAGTGGTATTGCAAATCCTCCGTTGGGATAAGTCCCTCCAAAAGTGTAAAACATCAATGCAGCAGTGGTTGTAACATACAATACAATAGTGCCACCAGGTGCATTTAGAGCGACAGCCTGAGAAACAGCGTGTCTCAAACCAAGTTGATCTTTTTTCAAGTGCTTTAAACCAGAACTTGTTTCTTGCACTTTTGTCTGGATGTACCCTATATATTTGAACCTATGTTACATAAATGTATATTATTTTGAACAAATGGTCAATGCGGGATATTCCCATGAAAAGCTTTTATTCTGGCACGCGAATTGTTTGGTAAACAAAAGTATTTTCCTTCTCCAGCGGGAAAAACCTTAACTAATGAGAAGACATTAAAAGCCAATGACGCTGGTCGCTGATGATTACGGCAGAACCGTAAAGAGCATGAGGATACAGGTAAACACCACATGCAATTTTGGCTGTTTTTTCTGCCACATGGAAGGAACTGGCGTACATTCAGAATCTTTGTCTGCAGATGAAATCGAGAAAGTAGTGGAAGTAGCCAGCAAATGGGGAGTGAACAAAATCAAGTTCACTGGAGGAGAACCAACCCTGAGAAGAGACATACTCGATATTGTGAAGAGAACCAGAAAGCACATTTCAGGCAACATCTCCATGACAACAAATGGAATTATGCTTCCCAAGATAGCAAAAGACCTGAAAGAGGCCGGCCTGGACAGAATCAATATTTCTTTGCATTCAATTGAGCGAGAGAAGTTTGAATTTATTACAGGCGTGGATGCCATTAATCAGGTTATAGAAGGTATAAGGGCAGCTCATGAAGCAGGGTTTGCCCCTATAAAAGTAAACTTCGTTGTTCTAAAAGATCTCAACGTCGATCAGATACCCCTAATGCTCAAACTCTCAGCTGAAGAAAACGTGACACTGCAATTGATTGAGTACGAAACAACCAGGGAAATGGAACAGTCGGAGGATTTCCTGAAGTACCATATTCCTTTGGATGGCATAGAAAAAGCAGTTGCAGGAAGGGCATTCAAGGTGGAGCACAATGAGTTGCACAGAAGGCCAAGGTATCACCTTGAATATGAAGGTAAGACTGCAATTGTAGAATTTGTAAAGCCCATGAGAAATGCAGAATTCTGCAACAACTGCACAAGGATTAGGCTGACATCTACCGGACTACTGAAACCATGCCTCATGAGGAATGACAACCTCACAGACTTAATATCAAGCATAAGAAAAGGTGCCCCTGAAGAGAAAATAGATGACATATTTGTAAGAGCTGCCAGGGCCAGAGAACCGTACTGGAAAAAGGAGGATGAAATTGAAGGTAACAGTGAAGTATTTTGGGTCAGTGAAGGATGAAACCGGCACCGACCTGGACTTAATGGAAATCTCGCATGGTTCTACTGTTTCCGATTTAATGGCAGCAGTTAAAGAAAAACATCTTTCCCTCAAGGACAGAAAAGGCCAGATCCTTTTTGCTCTCAACCAGAATTATACCAGTGAAGGTTCAGAGCTTAAAGATGGGGATGAAGTGGCCCTGTTTCCTGTTGTAAGTGGCGGATAGCAACACTAAGAGAATATTATTCTTTCTGGGTGAGTGTACACATTGAAACGCTCTCCCCGTACAAAGCATAAAAGAGTCATGTTCATTGATTGAGCAGTGTCCACAGCCAGGCTGGACGGGGCTGACACCGAACACACTACTGGTATGCCTGCCATTGCGGCTTTCTGAAGTATTTCAAACCCTGCCCTTCCGCTGACCTGCAGAATAAGGTCTTCTCCGAATAGAATATCGTTCATGAACATGTAGCCGACTACCTTGTCAACTGCATTATGCCGCCCAATATCCTCTGCAACAAAAATTGGGGTTCCATCCGTCCTGAAAAGTCCGGCCGCATGTATTCCGCCTGTTTCTGAGAATATTCTCTGCAGTCCCCTCATTTTCTCCGGAAGCTGAAGAATGATGTCGCTCCTGACCTTAATGGAAGATTTGACCAGCTTTCCTGACTTCACGAAGATGTCATTTATGTTGCTCTTCCCACAGACGCCGCAACTTGAATTAACTGCAAAATTCCTTGTGTAATCCGCATTGTTGAACTTAACGTCCCCTGTGACTTTCAGGACTATGACATTGTCAATTGCTGTCCCGTCCCCGGTAACATTTTCAATGGATAATATCTGGGACTTCTCGTGAATTATCCCCTCTGAGTACAGGAAACCGAGTGCCAGGAAATTGTCCATCACTGGCGTTCGCATAATTATTGAAACGGTTGACTCATTGCCAGTTGGGTCCTTGAGTCTAACCTCCAGCGGCTCCTCAACTGTGATCTGATCTTCAGTCTCCAAGGTCCCGTCTTTAGTTGAATATTTAAGAGTTTTAAAAAAATTGAAGGATTTGTTTTCCGTATCCTTCAAATTCATTCCTTTCTTGTTTTAGGGCGTGTAAATCCTTTGGCAACCTCGAAAAGCACCCTGAACCCAACAGTCACGTCCGGATCTTTCATATTGTTTCTCAGTGCCATCAATCCCATTGGACCCTGTCCCTTCATTTTTTGAGAGTTATCCACTGCATTGGCAAGGTTCAGCATGAAAGTGCGTACTACATCCGGATCTATATTGGAAAGCAATGCGTATATAGACATCAGATTTCTGACAAACCTGATGTTTTTAGGTTTGGCAAGCTCATCTGAAATCTCCTGCATTGAATCTCCCTTGTTTTCAAAGAGTGCTTTCAACAGAGTGAAGATTCCACTCTCGCTAGCTGACTTCAGAAGATCGAGAACTGCAGCTATATCATCAGAATGCTCAGCGAGCATCCTGAAAACATCCTGCTCTGCGTTTACCGCAGAATCCTCATCTGTCATTCTTTCTATTTCCTCAATTAATTTTGCCATTTATTCTCTCACTCCGTTGTTAGTTTCTTGTAATCAGTTCTGGCCCACTTTTCTTCTACGAGAACTCCGTTTTGAGGTTTTGGATGCCCGAACCTTGGGTTAGTCTTTGGAAGTGGTGAAGCCTCCTTGGGCTCGCCAAGTTTCTTCATCTTTACGGACAGTTCTTTGTAAGCAGGGGTATGGGCTGTAGGGTCCATTACTCTACCGGTGAGGTTGTTTACCGCCTCATCACCTATGGCATTCATGGGGAGATACATCTCCTTACCTGAAACCCTGTCAGTTATCAGTGCCCTCACCCTGACAGCCCCGTACTTGGATTCGATCCTTACAACATCCCCGGTATCTATATCTCTTTCTTTTGCAAGTTCAGGAGATATTTCCACAAAAGTGCTGGGCACCTTGGCCTTAATACCAACTGTCTTGTAGGTTTCATTCCCCTCATGGAAATGCTCCAGCAGCCTTCCGTTATTCAGGTGGAGGTCAAACTCCTCATCAGTGGATAGCGGTGGTGTGAACTCAAGCGGGTAGAATCTTGCTTTCTTGTCAGGGAATTTGAATCCGTTCTCATACAGGAAAGGGGAATCGGTGCCATCCGGTTCAACTGGCCATTGCTGGCTGTTGAATCCCTCAAGCTTGCTGTATTTGACACCGGCAACAAGCGGGGTGAGGCTTGCAGCTTCATCCATAATCTCTGAAGGGTGATTATAGTTCCAGTTAACTCCCATTTTCCTGGCTATAATCTGGAGAACTTCCCAGTCCGGCTTGGTCCCTTCCAGTGGTTCCATAACCTTGTAAATCCTCTGTATCCTTCTCTCAGTGTTCGTGAAAGTCCCGTCCTTTTCCAGGCTTGTGCTGACTGGAAGAATAACATCCGCATATTTCGCCGTTTCTGAGAAGAATACTTCCTGAACTACGAGGAAATCGAGCTTCTCCAGCATAGACCTTATGTAATTGGAATTGGAACCGGTTTCAACAATTTCCTCTCCAACGATGAACATTGCCTTGATTTTGCCGTCGTCGATTGCCTCAAGGCATGTGTTGTTGTCAACTCCGGGGTCCGCTGGTAGTTTGCAGTTCCAGGCATCTTCAAATTTCTTCCTGATCTTCTCGTCCTTCACACTCTGGTATCCCGGGAAGAAAGCGTTCATTCCGCCAAAATCACTGGTGCCCTGGACATTGTTGTGTCCTCTCAATGGGTATGCTCCGGTTCCCCTTCTTCCATAATTACCTGTTACAAGAAGCAGGTTGGAAATTGCAGTTGAAGTGTCACTACCCATCTGGTGCTGTGTTACTCCCATGGCCCATAGAATACATACTCTCTTTGACTGGTGAACGGTTTCAGCAAGCTTGATCAGTGTTTCCTTGCTCAGTCCCGTTTTCTCTGAAGCATATTCCAGGGTGAATGGTTCCAGACTTTTCTTATATTCATCAAAGCCGTTTACCTTCTGGGCAATGAAATCTTCTGCCTCCCAGCCCTGATCTATGATGTACTTGGACACTGCACTGAGCCACACAAGGTCTGTTCCAGGCTTTGGGTGAATGAACATGTCTGCCTTCTCAGCCATTTCATGCTTTCTGATATCGGCAACGATTAGTTTCTGTCCGTTCAGTTTGTGTGCCCTCTTGACTCTTGTTGCCAGTACAGGATGGGATTCTGCAGTGTTTGTCCCGACAGCTATAACGAGGTCGGCATGGTAAATATCGTAAATTGATCCTGCGTCCCCTCCATACCCAACTGTTCTCCAAAGACCAGTGGTTGCTGGGGCCTGACAGAATCTTGAACTATTGTCAACATTGTGCGTACCGAAAATCTGTCTTGCCATTTTCTGGACAAGGTAGGCTTCCTCATTGGTCGCCTTTGAGGATGCAACGAAATTGATGGCATCGCCGCCTTGCTTCTCCTTGATATCCTTAAGCTTTTTTACGACAAGATCAATGGCCTCATCCCAGGTAGCTTCCCTGAATTTCTTTCCATCCCTGATAAGTGGCTTTGTCAATCTTTCAGGGCTGTTGGTAAATTCCCACCCGAATTTTCCCTTGATACAGGTGGAAATTCCATTAGCGGGAGACTCTGGCATTGGCTGGACTTTGAGTATCTCTCTTCCCTTCGTCCACATTTCGAATGAGCAGCCCACTCCACAATATGTGCAGACTGTCTTGGTTTTCTTGACCTGGGTGTTTCTGAGTTTTGACTCAACATTACTGATAAGCATAACCGGAGACATTGTGACTTCAGGTTCGAAAGATTTTGTGAAGTCTATCATCTGCCTCTTTGATTTCATGTTCAAACCTGTGATAAAGCCAGCCTGCCCCAGCATGCTCTTTTCCATCAGGGCGTTAACCGGGCAAACTGTAACACAGTGGCCACAGGACACACAAGATGAATCGTTAATAGGTACATCATTGTCCCATATGACTCTGGGTTTTTCCCTGTTCCAGTCAATGCTCAGTGTCTCATTGACCTGGACATCCTGGCATGCTTCTACGCATCTTCCACAAAGAATGCACTGGTTTGGATCATACCTGTAAAATGGATTTGAATCGTCAACTGGATAGGGTTTTGGTTCAAAGGGATATTTCTGTTCATCTATATCTAGCGCGTGGACAGTGTTATGAAGAGAACAGTCTCCATTATTGTTTTCACAAACTGTGCAGTATAGTTCATGGTTCTGGAGGATTCTCTGTGTTGCCTCCTTCTGAAGGTCTTTTACCTTCTTGGAGGAGTAGTCTATCTGCGCACCATCCTTCACCTGCGTAGCGCACGATCGCACCAATTTGCCGTCGACCTCAACAATACATGTGTCACAGGTCTGAATCGGGCCCAGGTTGGGTTGGTAGCATACATGGGGTACATCCACCCCCTCTGCCATCAATGCCTGCAAAACTGTCTGGCCTTCTAGTGCTTTGTAATCTTTTCCCTGTACCTTATAATTGATTTTATCTCCATTCAAGTGGTTTCATCCCCTATTTTCAGGCTTAACTGAATGCCATGGAACGGGAAACGTAGTCTATTATTCCCCTAACAATCAATAAGCACTCTTTGTATATAACTATTACAAATTGGATATATCATTTAAGCGATTGGAAAAACTCATATAGATTTGAAAAAACCTTCTAAAAGCCATTTTGTTCCCGAAGCATTTATGAGGTGCCTACCACTTGCTTTTTTAACATGTCAGTCGAGATCACCGACGCACCTATTGACATTAAACTTCTAATAGAAAAAACCAGGAATCCTGATGCTGGCGCCCTGGTTACTTTTCAGGGAACTGTCAGGAGAATGACGGGCGATCTGGAAGTGGACTCACTTATTTATGAAAGTTACAGGGACATGGCAATAAAGACCATCAATGAAATCATTAATGAGGCAATGGGAAAACATGATATCCTCGAAATAAATGTTGTTCACAGGCTTGGAACTGTTGGATTAACAGAGGATTCTGTTGCCATATGCTGCTCTTCCCCTCACAGGAAGGAAGCTTTCAGGGCATGTGAATATGTGATAGATGAAATCAAGACCAGGGTGCCAATTTGGAAAAAGGATGTGCCCCGGGAAGGGCCACCCAGATGGAGAGACTGATATCCCGAATTGAAGACTGTTTTTAGCGCATAATGTATTCTAGATTATATTCATGTAAAATATTTTTTATACTATTAGTATATTAAATTTACAATCACTCAGAGATATGCCATAATAGCATCTCTACAAAATCACATGTCTGATTTTTTTAGTCCAATACTACTTTTCTGAGCAAGTGATAAAAAAGTCTTATATATAGCTTACCACATTATATTTAGGTAAAAAATGTCGGTCGTTTCATTAGCACCAGTTGCTCTGGGATTCATGGGACTCGGCACAGGCTATCTAATATATGGCCCGTGGGAGCTCCTAGGA
This sequence comes from Thermoplasmataceae archaeon, assembly GCA_046705365.1. Classification (GTDB taxonomy): domain Archaea; phylum Thermoplasmatota; class Thermoplasmata; order Thermoplasmatales; family Thermoplasmataceae; genus JAJZOM01. The sequence goes on along the minus strand of JBJKQM010000011.1, from coordinate 4,793 downwards.
AAACCTGAGAAATCGCCTGCGCTAAATGTATCGCTTGGACAATGGGGCATTTGGATGCCAGGATTCCTCCAGTTTGTAACTGGAACATATCTCTGGCTTGGATTAACCATCTTCCCAGGTGCCTTCGGAGCTGCTGCTGGAGAGGCAAATGCCCTCTACATGGCAGCACTTGCCTTTACGGCATACGGTGTCCACTGGTTCGCCCTCGGATATAACAGATACAAAGGCGGAGATATGAGAGTAGACGGATACATGGCTTTCGCTTTCTTAGCGATATCCATTCTTGGAGCCATAGTATTCCTGAACAAAGGAACAGACACCCCCGTAGGAATACTGTTTGTCCTTCTGGCGTTCGTCTACATCTGTGACATACCAGCTAGTCTGTTTGAGTCAAAGATGTGGATAAAGGGAAAGGGTTTCTTCCACCTGATTACAGGTGTTTGGCTTATGTATCTTATGTTCGCCGTGACCCTGAACCTGGCTGCAGGATTCTCTCTCTGGGCATAAATTTAAAAAACTCCCATATATTTTTTTTATTTTTTAACTTAAAAAATCCATTTTTCAATTTCCTTTCACTGTCTCTGCAGCATGGCTTTCGCTAGCTCATAATCCTCCATGGTATTTATGTTGAAGAATGCGTTTCTGCTGAATTTTGCCCTATCGATAAATACAGTTTCAGGTGTCAGGAGAGCCTCACGCAAATTCCTTGTCATGACAGGATTTGCTCCACTGTAGATGCTGAACATTGGCTCGATGTTGCCATCTTCCCCCCTCGGTGTCACCGGATGCCCACTAAAAGAACATTTGAGCAATTCAAGGTCTGCGCGGGTAAAAAATGCCATGTCCCCCCCTATTAGAGCGAAGTCCCCGTACTCTCTTCTAAGATTGTAGACCAGTTCCATTATGTTATCAGAGTTATCCTTCGCATAAGGGACAGGAAGATCTATCTTCGAATATACCATTGTTTCAAAGACCTCAGAAACCTTGCTGTAAACAAGTTCTATTATAGAGGAATTCCCCAGTTTCAAAAGATGTTTCAAGGGGAGCCTCTGCGAAAGTTTTACGGGAATAATGGCAAACATTCCGTGTTAAGAATGAGAGGAAAGCCTAAAGTTGTTGCCGTTGCTCAATAAGCTCTTTATCTTTTATCAACATAAACACGCATAATGATAAACATTTCAGATAAATCCATAGTAAGAAGATTTGCCATGGCTTCAGGAAAAATACTTCTTCAACCAGAAACAATTAAAGCCATAAAAGAAGGCACAGTAAAAAAGGGGGATGTTTTTACTTCAGCCAAGATAGCAGGTATCCAGGGGGCAAAAGAGGCGTGGAGCAGGATGCCCTACTGTCACCAGGTACCACTGGAAAGCATTGATTTCGATTTTGAAGTAAAAGGGAACGAGGTTCAGGTGAGTTGTGGGGTGCTGGCAAACTGGAAGACAGGGGTGGAAATGGATGCATTGAGTTGTGTTTCTTCAGCCCTTCTTACTGTATGGGACATGGTGAAATACTTGGAAAAAGATGAAACCGGGAATTACCCATCAACAGTCATGCACGATATCAAAGTAGAAACCAAGGAGAAAGGCCATGCATGAACACAGGATAGAGAATTTCAAGGCAAGATTTGGAGTTCTTGTCTGCAGTTCAACAAGGGATACTAAATCAGATGAAGCCGGTTCCAGCATAATTGCGCTATTGAAACAGAGAGGACATGAGATCTCAAGATACGAAGTAGTAAGGGACGACATAGATACCATAAGGAGAAATGTGGTTGAGTTTATCCAGGAATCCGACGCTCTCATCATTTCAGGCGGAACAGGAATTACGAAGCACGATGTCACTATTGAGGCTGTTTCTAGCCTGGCAGAGTATGAAATGAAAGGTTTCAGCCACGTATTTGCGCTTCTTTCTTATCAGGAAATTGGTTCCTCTGCCAGCCTCTCTAGAGCCTCGGCATTTGTGGTCCTTCGCAAGCCTGTATTTTGCCTTCCCGGCTCTCCAAAAGGTGCAGAAATGGGGGTCAGGCAGATCATTCTGAAAGAAATCGATCATATACATCACGAACTGAACAGGTAGGTGCTTTTCTGGAAAGAATCAGGAAAAAAATGGGACGATTTATAGAACTGATATCATTTGAAGAGGCTATTGGTAGAATACGCTCAGTCCATTGGCGGCCTCCAGGATCTGAAAGAATTTCTCCCGCCCTATCCTCTGGAAGAATTGCCTCCGAAGAAATTGTGGCCAGAAAGGATTTTCCTTCGTGGAACAGAAGTCTGGTTGATGGTTATGCAGTTAGATCTGCAGATTGTGCAGGAGCCTCTGAGACAAACCCTGTCGTTTTCAGGATTAACGGAACAGTTGAAGCTGGTTCTTCATCTTATGAAGGGTTTAAGGAAGGAGAATGCACGGAGATATACACAGGTGGTTTGCTTCCTTCAGATTATGATTCTGTGATAATGGCAGAGGATACGGAGATTTCTGGGAATTCCGTGAAGATATTCAATCCATTAAAACCATGGGAAAATGTTGAACGAAAAGGGGATGACCTCAGGGCCAATTCCACCATACTGAAAAAATCTGAACTTATCAGGCCCTGGCATATTTCTGCCATGTTAAGTTCAGGGGTGCCCGAAATCCAGGTATTTGAAAAACTGAAGGTTGGAGTTCTTTCCACGGGGAATGAATTATTTGAGGGCTCCGAAGGTTACATACCAAACACCACACAAAAGATCTACGTTGATTACCTTAACAGGAAATTTATCCTTGCCAAGGCCGCAGGGATTGCTCATGACAGAGTTGATGAGATAAGAAATCTCATAAAAGGGGCTCTTGAAAATCACCACTGTGTAATTGTAACTGGAGGGACAAGCCTTGGAGGAAAGGATGAAGTTCCTGAAGCAATGTCCGGCATTGGTAATTTAGTATTTGCAGGGTCTATGCTCAGGCCCGGTAGAACGCTTACACTTTATGAGGTTGAAGGGAAGCCTGTATTCTCCGTTTCAGGTATTCCGATTCCATCATTACTTTCATTTGATATCTATTTTGAGGCGTACTTAAGAAGTATTACCGGCCTTGAAACTTACAGGCAGGCTGTTTCCGGTGTTCTTAGTTCCCCGGTGTCAAACCGGGCCGGATATACCAGTATCTTCAGGGTGAAATATACTCCTGATACCAGGGGTGGTACAGTTGAAATAGTGAAATCCAGAGGTACCGGTTCCCTCGGTTCAATACTGGACTCAAATGGAACTTTGGAAGTTCATGGGAATGTTGAGGGCTACGCAGCCGGCAGTACTGTTATGGTTAAATTGTTTGGTGATTCATTATGAAATCTGTTTACAAGAAACTGGTCAATTTTCAGCAGGCGGTTGAAATCGCAATGAGTTCCATGGAGCCCATTGACGAAATGGAAATGGTCGATCTGAACGAATCTCTTGGAAGAATTCTGGGGGAAAACATCTATTCTCCACGAAATAACCCGCCTTTCAGCAGGGCCACCATGGATGGGTATGCTGTCAGATCCTCCCTTATAGTCAATGCTTCAAACGATAACCCGGTCATTCTTAAAATAGCCGGGGAATCCTATATCGGTGAACCAAGAAAAATCATGTCTGGGGATGCACAATGCTTCAAGATTTCAACTGGCGCAATTGTTCCAGCAGGATCAGACGCCGTTGTAAAAGTGGAGAGCACGCAGGAAGATGACGGTTTTGTCCAGATCCTTGAATCTGTAGGACCATCTGAGAATGTTGCAGAAAGTGGCAGTGATATCGCAAAAGGGGAACTCCTGCTTGCAGAAGGCAAGGAACTGGAAACGCATGATATTGCAGTCCTGGCTTCACTGGGTATTTCCAGCGTTTTAGTGATTCGTAAGCTTAAAGTGAACGTAATTTCCACAGGGAATGAACTAATAAGCTACAATGAGCCATATTCTGAAGGTAAAATAAATGATGCCAATGGGGTAGTTGTTTCTTCTGAACTTAATTCGTTCAGCTGTTTTGATGCAAGATATTCCGGAATTGTAAAGGACGATTACACGAAGATCAAAGAGGCAATAGAACTCGCAATGGAGGATTTTGACGTGATAATACTTTCCGGCGGTAGTTCTGCCGGTGAATCGGATCTCGTCTACAAAATCATTGAGGAACTTGACCCTGGTATGATTTTCCATGGGGTTCTGGTGAAACCGGGTCTGCCAACGGTTCTTGGCAAAAACGGTAAAAAAGTGCTCATAGGCTTGCCAGGTTTTCCAGTGTCTGCACTAATGATTTTCAGGTCTATTTTTCTGATTCCATTGCTTAGGACTGCAGGCTCGATGAGAATTCCTGCCACAAAAACAGGAACACTAGGTGTTAACCTGAAACTGGAAATGGGCAAGCAGAACCTCATTCCGGTTTCTGTTTCCAATAGGGGTGGTGTGAGAATATACCCTGTGACCGGGTTATCCGGTTCAATCACCCGGTTTGCGTCAACTTCCGGCTTCCTTTCTATTCCGGGAAATACAAAATTTCTTGAGGCAGGAAGTCCAGTAGATATGGTACTGTGGAATAATGAGATATCTCCCGGAGAAACAAAAATTTCCGGAATTTTCTTTGAAGAAATGTCAGGGGGGCTCCTTAAACCAGGGCATAAATGGGACTACCAGAGGATGCTTCCAAAGGATTCGATTAAATCCTTATCCAATGGTGACACTGACCTTGCAACATTCCTTGCAGTAAAAGAGGTTGATCTCATTGGCTATGCCAGGGAGGACTCAGAGTTGTCCGGATTCACAATATTCCGTGGTGAAACTA
>JBJKQM010000010.1:0-36387 GCA_046705365.1 Thermoplasmataceae archaeon | reverse complement strand
TCAGGCTCCTTGTCAACAAATCTGGAGATGACCCATGGACATGCAATTCTATCCACTTTTGCCTTTTCTCTTGTTACCCATTTCAAGAATATCAGACTAAGAGCTTCAAAGCCGTCTTATAGATTTGCACGAAACCTTCAGCATTACAGGTGACCTTGCATTAGAATTTTATGTTAGACTTGCCATTCTGTTTTCCCTTCGGAAGAGGAGGGAAAGACAACTAGGAAAATCCAAATAAAGTGACAGCTTTATGCAGGATGCAGCTTAGCAATTGCTCAGAATATGCCTGATGCAAAATGTTGGATATGCGGCATATGATACAATAATAGCTCAAAATGGGGGGTTAAAATAATGAAATTCAGGTTTTTGTTAATGGGGGCAATCTTCTGGGCACTTGGTGCATTCCTTCTTCTTTCACGGGGTTTTCATCCGAATTTCATCATACCATTGGTTGTTGGATCGGTAATATTTTTTTACGGCCTGTTCGCCAGATAGCCACTGTTGGATTCAATTAAAAAAAGAAGGAAAGGGGCAGAAATCAATATTCTGCTTCTTCCATGTCTTCAATTTCAATTTCAGTGCCCTTTTTGTAAATCGGCGGGTCGACTTCCACTATATCAGGGTACTTGAGACCATTTCCCGTGTTAATTGCGACAACTTTTTCATCCCTGTCGATCCATCCGTCATCAACGAGTTTTTTTACAGCAGCAATTGTAGATGCACCCTCCGGAGACATGAAAATACCCTCATTTCTACCAACTTCCATCTTTGCTTCCAAAAGTTCATCATCAGTAACTTCAACAGCAGTTCCGTTGGAAGACCTTAGGGCCTCAAGTACAAGGAAATCTCCCAGAGATTTTGGAACATTCATTCCAAATGCAACTGTGGAAGAGTCTTCCCAGAGTTCGCTCTCCTCTTTTCCCTCTTCGAAAGCCTTGACAATTGGCGCACATCCTGAAACCTGGACTGACACCATTCTGGTGTCGTTATCGTTTCCAAGCCCCATCGCATGCAATTCATTTATTCCCTTTTCTATTCCTATTAACCCAACTCCACCACCTGTTGGATAAAGCACTACATCAGGTGCTTCCCAGTTCAACTGCTCCATTATTTCCAAACCCATGGTTTTCTTACCCTCCAGGCGGTATGGCTCTTTCAGGGTTGCTACGTTGAATATTCCATAATTATCTGCCAGTTTGTCTGCGAGAACGCCTGCATCGTTAATTCTCCCATTTACAAGATAAAGCTTCCCACCTGCCGATTCAACTTCCTTTCTGGTAATCGATGGGGCATTTGTTGGCATAATTATGTGGGCTCCCATGCCAGCCCGGGCTGAATAGGTGGCCCAAGCCGCCCCGGCATTTCCATTGGTGGGAATTGTTATGGCCTCTATTCCCAATTCCTTGGCTTTTGAGACTCCGGATGAGGCGCCTCTGGCCTTGAACGTCCCGGTTGGGTTCATACCCTCATCCTTCACCATGAAATTGCTAAGGTTTAGTTGTTCTCCAAGTCTTCTGCAATGCAGCAGAGGGGTCATACCTTCACCAAGGCTCGTAACGTTTTCCTTATCCGCAACTGGGAGCAGTTCATGATATCTCCACATAGTGGTTTCTCTGTTCTTGAGTGACTCTTTAGTAAGGGTTTCCTTTGCACCTTCCAGATCATACCTGGCTACCAGTGGTGTACCACAGGAACAGAGGGTCTGGATTTCCATTGGATCGTATCTGCTGTCACATTTTGGACATACAAGTTCTCCAATGTGGCTATATTTATTCGCCATGCTAATTCTAGCGGTTTTTTTTATTTAGGTGTTTTGGTCATAATTCCAGAAAATTGAATTAAAATGGAAAATTACGGTTTTAACCGACATTTTACTTGTAACGCTATTTTTTCGAGAATCTAACGTGATGGAAAAACCAGTCCAGATCTGATCACCTATTTTTGTTCCTTCGCTTTTCTGTCATCTTTCTAGTCCAGTTCTCCTTCCTGGTCAGCAGGTTTGAAGATCTCGTTGACAATCTCCACATAAAGTTTCTCCACAACTTTATGGGGCAGGGATCTCACAAGTTTGTTAATGGCGTAAGTACCTGCTTCCTTGGATTTCCCATTACTATTAAGTGCTCTGGATATGAGTTCCACATAGTCATCCCATTCTTTACTGGAAATCTCAGCCTTGTAGGCGCCTTCATTTCTACCTTGAGGAAAACCTCCTTCGTCCAGGAGTTTCCTGGTGTTCTTTGCCAAAGATTCCAGGAAAGAGGGAATTTTCTCATCGTGGGTTGCTGTAAGAGTCATGTGAAGGGAAGCTATGAGTCCAAGCTCTACAGATCCAGGCTGAACCTGAAGGAACCATCCGTCTTTTTTCAACATCTCTGCCAGGGTGAAGATGTCAAGGTTTTCATGTCTGAATGCAACTATGCTTGAATCCGGTTCACCAAGGGTTCTGAAACCCAGCTCTGCAAGCCCCGACATTAACTTTTTCTTGGCAGATATGACCTTACGGGTAAGTTCAAGATAACCGTTCATGCCCAGATAATTTATGGTTGCCCATGCCCCCACAAGTGGTCCTTCAGACTTTGTTGACTGCATGGTGGTGTTTGCCAGCGGATAACCTGGCCAGCTGGCATTGGTGAACAGCTGGTGTTTTCTCAAACCCTTGTTCCTGTACAGAAGCACTGAGGCTCCTTTTGGCGTATAGCCGTACTTGTGCAGGTCAATAGAGATGGAACTGACACCTTTGACGGAGAAATCAAAATCCGGAACTTCCTGGCCAAGCATGCGGAAGAATGGAAGAAGATATCCTCCAAGGCAGGCATCCACCTGCAGCCACAGATTATTATCCTCTGCTATTTCTCCTAATTCTTCAATGGGGTCCATCACGCCTATTGGGTAGGATGGGGCTGAACCTAGAATCATGGCGGTTCTGTCCGTTATGAGCTTTCGGACTTCCTCCGGTTCTACCTTGTAAGTTTCTCTGTTTACCGGAGCTATCTTGAGATCAAGGTCAAAATACTGGGCACCCTTCACAAAAGCCGGGTGAGCAGTTCTTGGAATAATCATCTCCGGTTTCCCGGAGAATCTCTCTCTTTGAGACAGGAAATAGTCCCTTGCAGTTTTGACCGAAAGCAGGATGCTCTCTGCCCCACCGCTGGTGAAAGTCCCCACTGTGGAAGAATCTCCATGGAGAAGGGATGCAGTCATTGCGACAACGTCATTCTCTAATGCCATTGAGCTCGGGAACACAGTAAAATCCAAAGCATTCTTGTTCATGAAGGCATTGTAGAACTCATTAATCTTTTTGAGGTCCTCTCTGCCGGACATGTATACATAGGAAAATAATTTGCCACTGTCGTCCAGCATATCCCTGCTGGATATATCCTCAAGTTGCCTGCTCAAGTTTTCGATTGACAATCCTCTTTCTGGAATAGCTTTGAGCATGGGCATCATAGAGGGATGGTTATCCTTAAAGTTTTTCCCGCGGACTGAACCCAATTAAAATGCACATTTTATTTGAGGTTTGCAGGAATTATCCCCCAACCGAAGTTAGATGATGGTAATTTCACAAAACTTCTGACTATCTTTCCCCCTTCTTTTGAATCTTAAGTACACTATGGAAGGATTTGCATTTAGAAAAACATCCGGAATCTGTACCTAAAACATAGGAACAGCCAGCTATAATCCCGCAAATCATTATAATGTATTTACAGCTTGATACTTTATGTTTGAACCTGTTGCCAAGGATATCTTCAGATGGGGAACCATAGATGGCGAAAGCGGAATTATGATGTATTCACACATACTTCTGAAGGACAACAAATCTGTCTTAATCGATCCAATAGCTATGCCCAGGCTGAATGACATGATTAAGATACTGGGAGAACCAGTTGCAGTAATCATGACTAACCATCCACACATACGCGGGGCTCCTCTAATTTCCAGACAGTTGAATATCCCTTTGTTCTTTCCTGATATTAAGGAAGTGGGCGAAGACGAGACCATTGCCAATATGTTCATAGATTTATATGATATGAAACACGGGCAGCAGTACGGGGAATCAACCAGACTACCACTTGGGTTAAGGGCCAACGTAATCCCAGGCAGGCATGAAATGGCTCTGGAATTTGGTGATTATTTGATTGTAGGGGATTCTGCATACGGCATCAATGGCAAACTGAGTTTTTACCCGACAGGCATATGGCCAGACGATAGCGGCAGTAAATCCCGTTTCACTTCTGAGGCTTTGATCCCGCTTATCAGGAAGACTGGTGCCAAAGGATTGCTTTCAGGGCATATGGAAGACATTCCTTCAGGGTTGCAGGATATGATTTAACAATACTCTACTTATAACATTGAGCTTGTGGGCTTCAGGAGAAAAACGCCGGGCTTTTCATCCAGCCGGGTTTTCCAATTTGCGTTTGAATCTCAATTTGTCCACCCGGGTGGAAATCAGATGCTCGAGAGCAGGTAAAGTGCCGCAGACAAAGCTCCAAAAGCTATTATTATATAACCCTGGAAGTACCTTAAACTCATCTGTGGGGCTCTTCTTATTATCCACGATCCAAGCATTCCACCTAAAAACGCGCCAATTACCAGTGGTGGTGCATAAACGATATTTATGAAGCCAGTGTAGTAGAAATGTAGAAGCATTCCTGCCAAGGTCACCGGAAGAGTTGCAGCGATTATGGTGGCTATTGCTTTCTTTGGCTCGATTTTCTTTATGGCCGTCAGGTAAGTACCAATTATTCCTCCTATGCCTATCCCAATGAACCCCGAGACAATTCCCGCCATTAATGAAACTATCCCGGTGTCTGCAGAATGGGCTTCTCTTGACTCGTGGTCCGCCATTCCGCTTTTTGAGTGCTGATGTGAGGAGTATAATGAAAAAAGCCCAAGGGAAATCAGGATAACTGTGAACACGGCCTTGAATACACGTGAGGGTACATAGCTTGCCAACACGGACCCCAACAATGCTCCCAGTACAGCAACTGAAGCAAGAATAATGAAGAGTCTCAAGTCAACAAGCTTTTTCCTTATGTTTTGAACAAATCCAGTGAGTGAACTAAACACTATGGTCAAAAGACTTAGCCCTGCAGCGTCAAGGGGATTGAAGTTGAACATGTAGATGAGGAAAAGGGTAATCATTACCCCTCCACCTATGCCGGATATGTTACCAATAAGACCAACCAGGAAGGCCAGCATAAATATAACCAACAACAGCAGAAACAGCACAAAGACCTGAATGCATGACTGTATTAAAGAAAAACGGGGAATAACACATCCTGATTATGTAGTACGCAACAGCTTTTTTTAATAAAGGTAGGATATTCTAATTAACATTCCAGCCGCCTTTTCCCTGGAAATTGTGCATCTCAAAAAAAGTTGGTTACTAACTATGAACCAACTTATACCATAAGGAGGCAGTAAAAGAATCACCCTTGGGCATCATTATTTTAAGTTTGCCCTAACAAATGAGGTGCGCTTCTCATTACCCACATCCCCAATCAGCTATGCAAATTTGCGGAATAGTGGAATAGTTGGGCAAGTCCATTCTTAAATTGACTGTAAACAGAGAAATCAGACAGGCCAATGATTTGAGAGTTGTTTTGTTCTATGGTATATCTCTTCTGCTTTCTCTAATTTTGGTCATAATTTCGACCACGGTTTTCATTGTTGTGATATACCTGGAGGGAAGCGTGGGTCAGAGTTTCTTCTTCCTTTTCATTGGCATACTGGCATCCAACCTTCTGATCTCTGGTTTTTCCCTTATGAAGCTCTTGAAAGTTCTCCCTGCATTCTCAGCTAACGGTACGGGCAGGAACGTCTATAAATTAAATGAAAAAGGCTCAAATTCCATTACTGGTCATCAGGGCATAAACACGGAATCAATTGAAGCTTACTTCACGTCAGCTGAACTGGAAATAATAGAACTCCTAAAAGAGAATGGAAACAGGATGCTCCAAAGTTCCATGGTGTCTAATTTGGGTACATCTAAAGCTACCATCTCACGGGCAATCAGTTCTCTGGAGAATAAAGGGGCAGTTATCCGGTTAAGGAAAGGAGTGACAAACGAAATAATACTTTCTGAAACCTATTTCAAATAGCTCCATGAAACATGTTTCACATTGTTCTTAAGTTCTGTTTCAGCATTAATTAATTTCATGGAGAAGAAGATAGAGAATTTGATCTGGATTCTCGTGGCTCTGGTCTCTGTGGTAGCGGCAGTTGCCATAATAGTGTCCATCCTGTTCGGTGGAAGGTATTACAGTGGGACATATGGGCCGTACGAAATGATGGGCGGCTTTTATGGAATGGGCATAATCATGCCTGTAATTGGTGTAATTTCGATCATTTTTGTGTTAATATTCATTTATTTCATATTTGAGTCCATCAGCGGTTCCAACAGAAGTAATGAAATTTCATCCTCTTATGGAAGGGCAGAAGAGATAGCCAAGGAACGCCTTGCCAGAGGAGAAATCTCCGACCAGGAATTCAGGAACATAATGGATAAGATAAAAGGGCAGTGAATTTGATGAACAGATACAAGGCCTTTGGGTTGGCTTCAATTACACTCCTGGTGGTTGTGATTACTATATCTGCATCATATTACTGGGAAAATTCATCTGGATTAAGCTATCAGGCAAACGGTACTTTTTCCCAGTCCCAGCTGGCAGGAATAAACGTGACATCTCAGAATGTCAGTGTTTCAGAAGCAAGTTCAACAATTTACATAAACGGGTCAGCTGAATTGCCGGTTATGATGGGACCAATGAATGCACCAAGCATGTACAGCTTTGAGATACTCGGAATAATAAATCCCACCCTGGTAATAACTCCAGGGTCCCAGGTTAAGTTCACTGTAGTAAACGTTGATACGGATTCATACCATAACTTTGTAATCAGCCTGCAAGGTCCACCATATTATTACATGGGCGGGATGATGAATGGTTACAATGGCAATTATTCCGGATTTGGAAGCATGATGGGCGGATACTTCCAGTACAATAACACCCACGGTTATATGATGAGCTATCTTCCTCCGCAGAGTTCAGGACATTATGCCTACACAAACGTCAGTTACGATTTTTCCAGCAGTGGAACTTTTTGGTACCTATGCACCTATCCGGGCCATGCTTCCAATGGTATGTATGGGAAGATCAAGGTTTCATGATCCTTTGTGCCAAACATTTAGCTCTAATTTTTTAAAAAACATTTACCGTATTTGAGGGCAAATGAGAAAAGTCCATCCAGCAGTTTCCTGCAAATTGCCGGTTTTTCCTTAATCCTGCAAACTGTTAAATTTTCCAGTACACTGTTTCGAAGAAATGAATGCATCCACTACAGGAAACTGGAAAATCAGGATTGCTGAACCGGATGACTGGGATGAAATATCCAGAATTTCTACTGAAATTGCAGAAGAAGGGCTTGTAGGCAATTATATAGGGGATATTGGCCCCAGGTATCTCACAATGGGCAGGACTTTAGTAGCCGAGGATAAGGGAATTGTGGCATTTCACAATGTCCAGGAAGTGCCAGATGGTTCCATATACTTATCAGGATTAAGGGTTTCCCGGGATTTCAGAAAACTTGGCATTGGAATGCTTCTAGTTCAGTCTGCATTGAAGGATGGAGCGAGAAGCGGGAAAAAGAAAGCCAGAGCATACGTGGAACCCGAAAATAAAGCCAGTTTATCTCTATTTACCAAAGCAGGCTTCCATGTGCGGAAACAGATGTTCCTTTATTTCGGCTCAATAAAAACTGAAGGTTTTCTGGGGGAAAACAAATGGGAGGACAAGATAGTGGACATTGGGCACGTCCCATCAGAGTATTTCAACGGCATCCCGGCGCGATTGCTTAGAAATGGCCAATGTCTGATTGCAGAGGCTGAAAAAAACCACTGGGACGGAAAACCATCCTTTACTATTTACAATTCTGACGGGTGCATTTACTCACCAGGTGATTCCTTCATTGTCTCCAGTGATAATATAACTCCACAAAAAATGGGGCCACTCAGAAAAATTGACAAATTTGAAACAGCGTATCTCCTGGAAATAGATCTCTGACATTTTCGGTATCATGATCTATTGGAAGAAATACTACGGGTGATTCCTGAAAAGGTTGCATTTACTTGCGCAATCTTGCCTGCCAGACCAAAGAATAGGTTTAAAACCTATATTCCGCTACGATAGATATGATGCCAGGAGGAGTCCCCCCACAGGGAGACATCGTAGGTTTTGAAACGGTAGAGGATCCAAAGTGGATTACAGTTAAACTTGAAGATGGCTCAGTAATTCAAATTAAAATGGAAATTGTTGCCATTATGAAAGGAGGCAATGACCAGAACACAGGGCTGCCAATCTACATGGTCCAGGCTACAAATATCATCAGGATGATGAAGGTACCAAAGGAACTCATAAAGAAAGGGGAAAAGAGGGAAGACGAAAAGGGAACCAACCTTTATCGTTGAATTCATATTTTTAGTTAGCCAAAAGACATTTTATCAAGCGGGTGATTTAATCTCGTGGATGAAAAAGACTGGGCCATAATAGAAATCCTAAGGAAGAATGCCAGAACCTCCAATTCAGACATTGGCAGGGAACTCAATGTATCTGAAGGAACTGTGAGGAAGAGGATTCAGAAGTTGATGGATGATGGCACAATCAAGAAATTCACGGTAGTTTTGAGGCATGAAGGGGTAGAGGGCGTAATTCTCATTAAGACGGAACCCAAGAAAGCGAAGGAACTATTCGACTATGTAAATTCAAGATTTGATGAAATTTATGAATTTTCGGGAAGATTCGACATGGCTATTCGTGTCAACTGTAAATCCCTGGAAGAGTTGAACACCATCGTTGATGAACTCCGTGTACTGGAGGGAGTCAGGACCACAGACACTCTTGTACGGTTACATTAACATATTTTGCTCATTCGATATGATTAAATATTAAGGTTTTATGGGAAATAGGAGGGAACTACAATGGCAGAGGAAAACGTCATTTTCGTCGGAAAAAAACCAACAATGAACTACGTACTTGCCGTGGTGACTCAATTTAACAACAATGTTGAAAAGATCACCATCAAAGCCAGGGGCAAAGCAATCAGCAAAGCAGTCGATATTGCAGAGATTACCAGGCACAAATTTATCCAGAACGCAAAATATCAAAACATAAAGGTTGAGACAGAGACTCTTCAGGGAGAAAGAGGGGATTCGAATGTTTCTTCCATAGAGATAACCCTTACAAAGTGATAATGGTTTTCTCACCTATTACCCTCTTTTTTAGCTGCTATTCTTAAGGTTTATCTCGTAATATATTAGGCATGACTAAGTTATGTTTGGCAATAATTAAATGACCGGGTTAAATAACGGCATGGTATCGTGAGCACATGAGAGATTTCCTGGAATGGCAAACTGGATTACATGGAAAGGTTGACGAAGTCAATCAGAGACTTCTACTGGCAATCCGCACGGACCAGGAACAGCTCTACAGGATGGCAAGGTACACAATTGAAGCCGGGGGGAAAAGATTTCGGCCTCTTCTCACTATACTGGCTTACGAGATCAGTTCCGATGAACCATATACCAATATTCTTGACCTTGCAGCAGGCTATGAACTCATACACACTGCGAGCCTGATTCATGATGATATTATTGATAACGCCGACACAAGAAGGGGCAGGCCCACACTAAACAATGTTGACGGTGTGGCAAATGCAATTGTTGTGGGAGATTATCTTTTTGCAAAGGCCTATGAACTCGGGTCCAGATATGGAACTACAGTATCTAAAATAATGGCAGATGCATCTAGCAGGCTTGCAGAAGGGCAGACACTGGAAGCCTTCAACCTTGGGAACCTGAACCTGACAGAACCGACATACCTGGAAATCATAAGCAACAAGACTGCGCATTTCTTTGAGGCATGTGCAATGGGGGCAACTGAGGCAGCAAAATCAGGCAAGGAAATATACACTGCACTGAGCAATTTTGCCTATAACCTTGGGATGGCATTCCAGGTTACGGATGATATTCTGGATATAGTGGGCGACGCAGGAAAACTTGGCAAACCCACATTCACCGACCTGAGGCATAGTGCAATAACTTTGCCTCTTATCCACACACTCAGGAACATTGATGCAAAGAAGAGGACCGAGATTAAGGAGAAGATTATTTCGGGACCGGATGAGGCTTTTGATCTGGACCTGAAAAATCTGATGGTGGAGACTGGCGCCATTGATTATTCATTTACAGTGGCTAAGGACTTTTCGGAAAAGGCACTGGGTTCACTGAAAAACACGGGAAAATCACCGGATCTCAACCTGCTTATGGAACTTGCAATGATCGTCATAGAAAGGATCGAGGAGCTAAGCTGATATCAGTCAGCAACATCATTCTCTCTTATTTCTTTCTGGAATTTCTCAAGGTCCCTGACTTTCACTTCCAAAATGAATGAACCGACATAATAGCAGTCTTCGCACTTGAAAACAGTCCCTGCAATTCCGCCTGCAATCCAGTTTACATGTATAGAACCGCATTTCGGGCAGATTTTCACCAGGTCATTACTGTTCAGTGGAGATCAACTTCCTCATAAAAGTATGAAATTGCTCATAAATTCTTTGCAGTAACTGCCAACTCTTTCAACTGATACTTCTTCTTAACTGGTAATGAAACCGCCCAAAAATAATATCCCTTAGCGTGCAATTCCAAGATATGGCAGAAAGTAATTTTGATAAATTCAGGGAGGAAACGTTATCCTCATTAGGTCTTGAGGGCCTGAATTCAGGTGTTTTCAATGGTAAATGGCTACCAACGGCAGGAAGGGAAGTCTACCATTCAACAAGCCCGGTTGACGGAAAGCACATTGCTGATCTCACTCTTGCCACCAGGGCAGATTTCGAAGGCATTGTTGAAAGATCACAAAAGGTATTCGAGGAGTGGAGAGAATTCACAGCCCCCAAAAGGGGTGAAATTGTAAAGTCACTGGGAGACCTATTATTGAAAAAAAAGAAGGAACTTGGGCAACTTGTGACAATAGAGGTTGGCAAGACCCCTTCGGAGGGCGAGGGAGAAATTCAGGAAATGATTGACATTGCCTACTTTGCCTCTGGGCTCTCCAGGCAACTTTACGGTCTCACAATGGGAAGTGAAAGGCCATATCACAGGCTCTATGAACAGTGGGTCCCATTGGGTCCAATGGCAGTTATCAGCGCATTCAACTTCCCTTCTGCAGTCTGGTCATGGAATGCCATGATTGCAGCGGTAGCTGGAGACACAGTAATATGGAAACCATCAACAAAGGCTGCACTTGTTGCAACTGGAGTGATGAAAGCAGTGTCCGAGGCACTTTCTGACCTCGGTGCTCCTCAGATATTCAGCCTCATGGCCAGCAAAGGCGCAGAAGGGGGAGAGTGGATATCAAATGAAAAGAGGATACCCCTGGTGTCCTTCACAGGTTCCACTAGGACAGGAACAAACCTGTATGAAAAGGTTTCAAGGCGCATGGGGCGATCAATTCTTGAACTCGGGGGAAACAACTGTGCGATTGTTTCGGAAAAAAGTGACATGAAAATAGCCCTGAAGGGAGTTGCCTTTGGAGCACTTGCAACTGCAGGGCAGAGATGCACCAGCACCAGGCGTGTCATAATACATGAAAGCATTTACGACGAATTTGTTGGCAAGCTTAAGAACATATATGAGAATGTGAAAATAGGCAACCCAAGGGATGAAGGTGTTCTCGTTGGCCCTCTGATAGACAGTAAGGCAGTCGACACTTACCTGAAGGCCATAGAAACAGCAAAGAAACAGGGTGGAAAAGTCTTGTTTGAGGGAAAAACACTCAAGATGCCAGGTATGGAAGGAGGTAACTATGTCAGGCCAGCAATAGTTGAGGCCAAACAGAATATGGATATCATCCAGACCGAAACCTTTGGTCCACTGCTATACGTGTTCAAGTATTCCAACATGGCGCAGGCTCTGGAAATGCACAATGGTGTCCCCCAGGGTCTTTCTTCTGCGATATTTACAAATGACCTCAGAGAAGAGGAAGAATTCCTTTCGGCCAGAGGTTCAGACTGTGGAATCGCCAATGTGAACACAAGCACTGCAGGTGCTGAGATAGGCGGAGCATTTGGAGGAGAGAAGGAAACAGGTTACGGAAGAGAAAGTGGAAGCGATGCCTGGAAGGCATATATGAGACGCCAGACCGTAACAAAGAACTTTGGGAATGATGTTCCTCTGTCACAGGGAGTTAAATTCGAGGTATAATTTTTTAAAAAAAATTATCCCCAGTAATTTTTTTATCATTAATTATTTTGAAGTTGATACCAATAGGCACTGCATAAGATGGAGACCTCAAGTATCAACACCCTGAAATTTGTAAAATCTGTTGAGATCGTACCATCTAAAAATCTTGATATAGATGATTTCCGTAAAGCCGCAGACCTACTGTCCGGCACTGCAGATGTGGTAACTGCACCAGAAAATCCCATGGGTCTTCCGGGCGTGGATCCAATACTTGCAACCTATCTTGTTGCAAGAGAATACAA
This sequence comes from Thermoplasmataceae archaeon, assembly GCA_046705365.1. Lineage (GTDB taxonomy): Archaea > Thermoplasmatota > Thermoplasmata > Thermoplasmatales > Thermoplasmataceae > JAJZOM01. Next base: position 23,850 of record JBJKQM010000010.1, on the reverse strand, counting down.
CCTCATTGCAATGCCACATATTACTCCAAGGGACAAGAATCGCCTGTACATACATTCACAGGTTATGACCGCCTTGAAGATTGGGATAAGGAACTTCTTCGTGATTGGCGGGGACCCAATAAACAAAAAGGTAAATTCCAGGGAGGTCAGGGAGATTGATGTCCTTCAGACTATCAGTTCAATCAGGGACACTGAATCTTACATGAAAGAGCCTATCCCCCACGTGGGCATAGGTTCCGCATTTAATCCATACCGGGAAAATGAGCAGGAGATCATGAAGCTGAAAAAGGAAAGCGGTTCCAATTTTTTCATAACCCAGATCCTTTTCGAACCGGAGCATCTTACGAAGGAATGGATCAGGAACAGGGATTTCAGGCTTTCCGCGGGATTCATGCCACTGAGCAAGAAGCCCCAGATAGAAGCCCTTAAGAGAATGGGGGTCAGGCTTTCAGATGAAACACTGAGGAAGCTTGAGAATTCAGACAATATTGCAATGACATCCATGAAGATGATTCTGGATGCCTTTGATGCAGCCAGGGAATATGTAGATGGCATACATCTTATGCCTCTTGGAAGAAATGAAACAGCCAAACAGATACTGGAGAGTATTTAAATGACAGAAATTTTGAAACTCACGTACGGGATTTATCCCAAAACAGAAAAGCTCAGGATAAGAATTGGAAGATGGGGCCGGGGGATCCTTTCCGCCAGGGAACTCGAGGAACTAATCTCCAGCGAGACTGCTGAATTCCAGCAGAAAGCCAGGGATGCAGGGATATCTGCTTTTACGGATCCGCTGTTTAACTGGTATGACATTTTCAGGCCGCTGGCAGTTCTGGCCGAGGGGATAGAGCTAGGCCCGCTGACTAGGTACGGCGAAACAAATACATTTTACAGATTGACTGAAATCAGGGGAAAACTTGAACTCAGGGAGGACCCCTCACATTACCTCGAGATCGCCGATAATCCTCCGTTACCGCTATATCACGTAGATCAGGGGGAGGATCAGTTGGCCTTCGTTCCGGGGCCCGAAACATTTTTCCATTTCTGTGGAAACATCAGAGGAGCCTCTTTTGAGGAACTGTCTGGAGAGCTGGGAAATTATTACAGTGACGTCCTTTCAAAGTTCAGGTTCAAGAAAACTTTCGTATTCGAATCAGTGCCATTTTCGCACAGCGATCTCAGTGCTTTTTACTCCAAGGTTAAACCGGAGAATACTGTGCTTTACACAACCTGTAAACTGGATGGTAATGTCATTTCATCTGCCGGCGCAAAGTTCCACTCGGTTGTGACAAAACCGGAAGGAGAGAATTTCTCAGTTGCAGCAAAACTTTCCCATGTGCCAGGGCTTGCGCTTATAGATGCACACAACACAAAACTGGAGAATCCTTCTGATATAGGGAAGCTGGCCAGGTCAGTGGCTGAGAAGAGCGGAGCGGAAAAGTTGTATGTCACGCATACAAATTATCTTGACTTCCTTCCAAGACAGATTGCGGACAGGAAAGTGGAATTGATTGGGAAGATAGGTGAGTGAATTGGCAGAAAAATTATTCATAACACAGGAAATTGGCAGTTTCAGGAAACCTGATTATCTGAGCAAGAAGTTCCACACAATAGAGGGCCAGGAAGAATTCTACAATCTTGGCAAAAAGGCTACGCTGGAGACACTGGAACTTTTTGAGAAGGCTGGGCTCGACAACCTCGGGGTTGCCGGGGAAATGTTCAGGTGGGAAATGTATGAACACCTGGCAGCAAATGTGGGAGGATTGGAATTCTATGGCATGGTAAGATCTTTCGACAACCGGTATTACAAGAAGGGAAGTGTTGTCTCGAAAGTTACAAGGAAGAATCCATTCCATTTGGACGAACTTGAATTTCTCCTGAAAAACACCAGTGGAAAATTGAAAGTTCCAATTACGGGACCATATACAATGATGGACTGGTCTTTCAATGAACATTATAAGGACAGGCTTGACCTTGCAAATGCATTTGCTGATGTGATTAACCTTGAAGTCAAGGAACTGAAGAAGCTGTGGGAAAAGTACAGGCCCAACGAAGTTCTTGAGATCCAGATAGATGAGCCTGCAGCAACAACCCATCCCGATGAGATGGATATTGTGGTTGAATCGGTAAACAGATCTTTTGCGGGTATCCCCGGTCTTGAACCTACCATACACGTATGCTACAGTGTGGACTACAGGTACCTCTACAATACACTCCATGACCTGAAGGTCAAGGGGCTGAACCTGGAGTATGCAAACAGGGACAAGTACTCCTCCGGCACATCGGTTGACCATAGACCCGGTTATGCAGATTTGCAGGCATTCAATGAAGTGAACCAGTCACTCTCTGAAAAGAAGTTCATTGGCCTCGGGGTAACAGATATCCACGTAGACTTTGTTGAGCCTGTCGATCTGATTCAGGACAGGATTGAAGCTGCCGTGAAGCTGGTTGAAGATCCTATGTTACTCAGGATAAACCCTGACTGCGGGCTGAGAACCAGATCAAGGGATATTGGATACCAGAAGCTGAAAAATATGGTGGTTGCAACCGAAGAAGTCAGGAAGAATTACTGACTTCAAACTAATTTTTTTTCCTGAAAACCCTGTAGGCAATATACCCATAGAAAACAATGGCTCCAAGCAGAATTATGTTAATTGTGAGATAGACAGGGTCCGTGTAACTTATCTTCACGACCTGGCTCTGGTAGACCTGGGCATTGGAGAGCCTCAGTACCACAGAAATATAGTATGTATGGCCTGGAACAATTCCTGTAAGGAATGTGTAACTTGTATTCTGGGATGATACTGTTGTTACGCTTGGATTGAGAAAATCAGACTGCTCGGACACATATATCTGGTAAAGGGAGAAATTTGCGCCTTTGTAATCATTCCATGATATGAATCCAAGGTAGAAGAGGAGGGGGAAGTAGTGGGTAATATTGACAAGTGCAGTTGTCTGGAGGGCTATTTTTGCTGGTTTGAGCTGGATATTCAAAATGGTGTTTGCCGTCACATTCAAGGGTGATGAATAGGGATCGTAGAGGGGAGCGGATGCATTGACTGTAAACTTTCCCGGGTCAGAAAACAGAATGTAATTTCCTGATACGTTAGTATACGAAGAGGATATATTTCCCAGTCTGACCAATGAATCTGTCACGGGAAATGCATAAAGAAAGTCGCTTACAGTTCCACTTATAATTGATGAATTGAGATTCACCGGCATGAGTGTGACCTGGTCACTGATATTTTCGCCCGGACTAACGGAATAGGTAAAATTGGAATCAAGAAATCCTGGTGCAGTCGCGTTTATCCACAGAGTGGGTGTGGGGTAAATCTCCTGGTAGTAATACCCGTTATGGCCCTTCAGGCTCACATTGTTTACAAGGACGGTGGAATTCACGTTGAACACAAACACGGTCAGGTTAAGCGGTCTTGGTTGAAGCTTAAGGGTAAGATTGGCCGAAGGGGTTTTCTGGCCGTCATAGCTATAGAATCCACTGGCCTCAGCCCTCACTGAATATGTTGAATTGAGAATGGGGATGGCTTTAACCGAGTTGTAGGTGTAATTGTAGAACCACATGGTGGTTACAGTGGTTTGGGGAATCATACTGTACCCCGGTATTGAATAATTAACGGAGACATTTGTTTCAAGGATGCCGGGCATTGAGAACACCCTGCTGACGGTTACCACTGTGTCATAAACGTTGGTGAAAGTTGCGTTTACAATGTATGTTCCACCAGTTTTAGGGACTGTAAAGAATTGTGACGCCAGGGCTGTGCCATTAACGCTCCACGAAACACTTGAACTTGCTCCTGAAACGTTGAATTCGGCTACAATTGGGTCACCATATGTGAGATTGTAAGAAATTTCAGGCGGCACCGTTTTAGAACCATTGAGGTAAGTCTGCGGGGTTGAGGAAGAACTGTAAAAATGAAGTGCATTGTCCGTGAATTTTGATGATACGATTGTTGAATACGTGGAAGAGCCAATGTGGTTGTATTGCTGGAAGAAAATATTTGTCACATTATTCCAGGTGGAACCACGCGATGTCTGTATTCCATAGAATGTTCCACTGTTAATTTTAGTGAGGTTAGTTTCAGAGCTAATTTGCTGTACTCCCGCAGAGGGTACCATGTTTCCAGAGAAATCCAGGAAAGCGGGAAGAGTGGTTGTGAAAGAACCTGAAGTGGAGGCAGTAATGGAAGTTCCTGAATAATGGAGTTCCATTGAAAAGGCTGAAATTCCGCCTGTATACGGTGAAGGCATGTTGAAAAACCTTACAACAGAAACATTATTCTGGGCTAGTTCAAGCATCAGCCTCTCTCCTGTTGAGTTGAGGAGGACCCCGAACTTTACGTAATTTCCTGAGTTATCATAAAATCCTATGTAATAAAGGGTTGATCCATTCCTGTCCAGGTTTCCGGATGTTATGCTTACATTCAGGTCAGCCCTGACTGAGGTGGCATTGAAGTTATTCTCACCATTGAACTTTGCCACGCCTCCGTATCCGTCGAGCAGTTTCCTGCTGTCATTTAACAATCCCGATACCTTGGGAGTTCCAAGGCCAGTAACTGGGTTCCAGCCTGGTCCATTTTTGTAATGGCCATTGGTTCCCGTAAGGATCTGGTTGAATGAACTGTTGTAAAGGTTGCTCCTTGCCAACTGATAGAGCAGGGGATTCAATGAGGGCAATGAATTGTTTGTGTACTGCCTTATTAGTGCAGCCACGTCAGCCCACATGGGAGTCGATACGCTTGTACCACCAACTGTATACTGGCCACCATTGGAAATAACATAAACACCGGTATATTTGTCTGCGTCCATTGATACGTCGGGCACACCCCTCATGCTTCCATTGTAGCCTTGGGCAGACTGCCAGTACGGGGTCCTGAAATAGGTGCTGTATCCTCCCCCGCTTCCGTAGGACTGCCCGTTGTTAAGTCCACCCCATCCATATTCATGGAACTGATTATTGAGCACATACAGGGAAGTGCCTCCGACACCTGTGACCAATGGATCTGAAGCCGGGTAGCTGACAGTAAGCTCAGATGTACCGGCATAGGCTCCCTGATCCCCGGATGCCGCGAAAATATCTATCCCATCGCTTGCCGCCTGGTTGTAAATCTTTGAATATGTTGCAACAGCACTTGCTGTCAACTGGCTCTCGGGTGTTCCCCAACTGAGGGACAGTATCCCGCCGACCCGGTTTTCCACTGCATAACTTACCAGTTGTTGCAGGTAATCCGTGTAAGCAGAGGTGGAAACCAGCAGAACTATTTTTGCAGCAGGGGCAAGGGCATGAGCCCATTCCACATCTGTCGCGGTCTCCATTGCCCATGTTGAGTTGTACTGGCCCGGGGTTCCATAGGGGTATATTATTTTAAGATCAAGCGGCGGGAGGCCGTTAACAGCGTCGAATGCCTTGAGGTCATAGGCAATATTGGGGTCTCCGTATGCATCTACTATTACAATTGTCTGGCCTTTTCCGTTTATCCCCTGGTTAAATGCCCATGTGAAATTGTATGCCCTTGATATGAGAGAGGGAGTGTATGCAAAGGGTATAGTGCTGGACTGAGAAATGCCTGCTGTCTGTACAGTGGGCAAGGCAATGCTCATTTTATTGCTTGAAAAAAAAGAAGTGTGGAACTGTGAGGAAATGTTCCGGAGCAAAGATGCGACACCTCCGGAGTAGAAATACGGGACTGAAAAAGTCCAAAGGTTTCCAATGGTCTGTGGCATAATACCGTGATTCACCAGTTCTTCCTTTATTACTGCCCTGGAAAACGCGGAGGATGGGACATATAATGTAAAGGCAGTTTTATTAACTGTTGCCGGAGTACTTTTAACGTGTAATGAATATGGAAGTGAAATTGGAAGCACAGCAGATCCCTCTGCACTTTCCAGAACCATGAAGGATGATGAGATCATGATGCCTACCATGACTATGGCAACAAGCCCTGCTCTTTTCATTCGCCCGCACCTATGGTAAACACTATTAATATATTCTGTGATAGCTAGTTATTGCTTCCCACAGATGAATCCGAACTCAGGCTAAAGAGGTTTTTCCACAATTATTACACCGGCTGGGAGGGAAGGGACGTCGACCTCATTTCTGAAAGAGAAATCGGTTTCATACCATTCTTCGGAACCATGATCAGGCATCGCGCGGTTGACAACCTGAAAGGGCTTGAGAGGTTTGTATACAGGAATACGCCAAGACACATCTACTACTCTTCTGCCTACTACAGAAAACCTGAGGAAAAGGTCATGAAGGATAAGGAATGGAAAGGAGCTGAGTTGATTTTTGATCTTGACGCTGACCACCTGGAAGGGGCCAGCAGCATGACTTATGCCCAGATCCTTGCTGAAGTGAAGAAGCACACTGAAAGGCTTATTTTTAAATTCCTGATGGATGACCTCGGATTTCAGGAAAATGACTTGAAACTACTATTCTCCGGGGGGAGAGGTTACCACGTGCACGTAGTTGAAGACAGTGTTTATCCTCTAAATTCTGATGCAAGAAGAGAAATTGCGAATTACATCAGGGGAGAAGGCCTGACCGTGTTCGACGTCAGGAGGTCCATGCAGGATACAAGAACAAGGCTGAGCGGCTGGAAGAAGACACTGGATTCGGAAATCTGCAATTTTTATTCCGATGTTCTCCAGGACGATGAAAAACAGGAAATTCTTCACCGGATCTTTGGGAATGCGAACACATTGAATGCCTATCTGAAAGGACTTAAAAGGGCTACGGAACAACCTGAAAATCTGAAGAAACATGAAGTATTCTCAGTTCAGGGCCACTCAAAGTACAGGATAATGGACAAGAACGACGAAAAAGTCCTCTCATACTTAATCGAAAAAGTCAAAAGAGAATTTCAGTGCGAGATCGATGAGCCAGTCACAACTGATATTCACAGGCTGATACGCCTTCCCCACAGTTTGCACGGCAAAACCGGACTGATGGTGAAACCAATTAAAATAGATGACCTGAAGGAGTTCGATCCGCTGAAGGATGCAGTGGCACCGGTATTCGCCAAGGAAAATGCAAGAATAAATGTACTAAGGAACTACAAGACAGATTTCGGCGGGGAATCATTTAATTTACAACAGGGTGAAACAGAAGTTCCTGCTTCACTTGCAGTTTTTATGGTGTCCGCTAAGTTTGCTAAATTTGTCTGATTATTAATTAAAAGTTATTCTCATAAACTTCTTATATCACGGCACCATTTTCAGTTGGTGATATATTGGAATTTAAGAACAGCAAAACCTTAGAAAACCTGAAAGCAGGATTCGCTGGAGAATCACAGGCCAACAGAAGATACCTATATTTTGCCCAGAAAGCTGATGAAGAAGGATACCAGGAGGTTGCCTCTATATTCAGGTCAACAGCGGATGGCGAGACTGCACACGCTTTTGGCCATATGAAATACATTGCCCAGGTTGGGGACCCCGTTACAGGAGAACCCATAGGAACAACTGAGCAGAATCTTAAATCAGCAATTGCTGGCGAGACATACGAATACACGCAGATGTACCCGGGCTTTGCTAAGACAGCAAGGGAGGAGAACTATGAGGACATAGCCCACTGGTTCGAAATCCTTTCAAAGGCAGAGAAGTCCCACGCAAAGAAATACGAAGACACACTCTCTAACCTGAGCAAGTAAGCTGGTTAATATGCAGCCAATAAACCCGGAGGATATTTTTCCTCCCAATATTTATGAATCAAAGCGGGAAGAGATAACAAGAAGCATTATAGCTGAAAAAAGGAAGAGAAGAGTAGTCACAAAGACCTTCAGTTTTCTATTTGAGTCCAGGAACACCGTTATTAACCAGATAAATGAAATGGTCTTCATTGAAAATGTTACGGATCATGAAGAAATATCAAGGCTTATCAGGGTTTACAGCGACCAGCTTCCAACGGATAATGAGCTGAGCGTCTCGATGTTCATCGAATTTGAGGACGAAAAACAGATGGTCAGGGAGATACCCAGACTTGCTGGTGTCGAAAGCTCTATCTATATCACATTTGATGGAAACGAAGTCAGGGGAATGCCTGAGGAAGGAAGATCCACCGAGGTTCTCGAGTCAACACTTCAGTATCTGAAGTTCAGGTTCACCAAGGATGATCTTGAGAATTTCAGATCCTCAAAGAATGTGTATATAGAAGCTAGGAAAGAGGGTTACAATGAAGCTGCCAGGCTCCCGCCTGAGCTTGTGGCTGAACTCTCCTCAGAACTAAAATTTTAAAATTAATATTGGAAGGCAGATGCCTTCTCCAACACAGTTCTAATTTATCATCCGGCAAATTCTATCAATGCCTGGATGGTTTCCTCTGGTTTGGTTATCATGGGATAATGGGCAGCTGCTATGAGCTTCTTAGGTCCCTCAAGTCCATCAATATACTTCTTTGATTCGCCATCAAGCCCCTCAGCCTCATTATAGCAGAAAACATAGGCCTTTTTGGCTCTGTCAACCCTTTCACTAAGTGTAACCGGATCCATGGCATATTTCAGGGGCCACAATGTAAGTTTGGAAAAAAACCAGTCCCGGTCTTTACCTTTAAGGTCAAAGGTCAGGTCCTCACGCCAGCCTTCTGGAATAGGTAATCTCCAGCCTTCTCCAAATTCGTTAGCAGCATCAATAAGCATTTTGCCTTCTTCACCGCTGGGATCCGGGCCGCCCTGAGGCTCCCTTGTCTTTTTTGGAACTCCTGCATCAAGGTAGAATAGTAACTTTATACGGTGAGGTATGAGATCATACACTGCTGAAATCAATTTGCCCGCAAAGCTGTGACCTACGAGCACAACATTTGTGAGGTCTTCAAATTCTATGAGGCTGACCACGTCCTTTATTGCGATTTCTAGACCATATTCAGGTCTCGCAAGATGTGATCTGTCTCCCATTCCGGTCAGGGTTACAGTATAAACATCATGCCCTTTGGATCTCAGTTCAGGGACAATCTTCTTCCAGACCCAGGAGCCAAGCCAGGCACCTGGCACAAAAACATAGGTAGACATTATTTCACTTACTTTCGTTTTCTATATAAAGCTGTTTGAATCAGGCGTATTGAATAAACAGTTTGTGTGCACAGGAGCATCGATAATAACCGGAACTGGGATTAAATACTGCAACATCAACAAAATTAAATTATTTGAGGGCATTGAATGCAATAAATGAACCTCGTACTGATTTATGGTCCGTTTGCTTCAGGGAAGCTCACAATTGCCGCTGAACTTCAGAAATTGACTGGTTATAAGTTCCTAGAGAACAATGCAGTGAACAAGCCTCCTTTGCAGGTTTTTCCGTTTGGCAGTCCCGCATTTAAAAGAATCGCAGAAAAACTAAGGCTCGATTTGTGCAGAGAAGCAGCTGCTCATAATGTAAACCTCATTACAAACATGGTTTATGCCGCTGAGGAAGACGACGACTATATCAGGGATTTAATGAAAGCAGTGACGGATGAAGGGGGGCAGGTCAGGTTTGTCAGGGTCAAATGTCCGCAGGATTTATTGATTAAAAGAGCTTCTGACAGATCCAGGGAAGGCAAGGGCAAGGTTATAGATCCTGATTTCATGAAGGAACTTCTTTCAAAAAGTGACGTGGCAAGCAAAATTTCATTTGTGGAGAGCTTCGAAGTTGACACTGCAGAAAATACAGCCAAAGAATGTGCAGTTTTGATCAAGAAATATCTTGATTCTTCCTGAACGCTTCCTAAGCTGTTCACCCAGTTTTTTTGAGAACACTTGTTCCCGGATCCGGCATAAGGATCTGGGGCAAAAATATCCACATTATATCTAAATCGACAATTTATTAAATTTAAGGCAATCAAGTTTCATGATCGAAGCCAGGTTATCGCAGGACGAGCTTGACATTCTGGAATATGTCCGAGAGTTTGCCGTCAAGGAAGTTAAACCACTTGCAAAGGAGATTGATAAAACAAAGGAGGTTCCTGAAAAGCTTATAAACAGGATGCGTGAACTTGGTCTATTTCAGAGTTACATTCCAAGAGAGTATGGTGGTGCAGGACTTAGTTTCAGCTTTCTCGTGAGAGTAATTGAGGAACTTTCTAAAGCATGTCCGAGCACTGCTCTTGTCCTGGATGGTGCATTGACACTTTTCGCAGATCCTCTGATTATGTTCGGCAGTGAAAATCTTAAGAAGAAATATCTTAGCCAGATAGCAGGGGGAGAGATTGGCGGGCTTGCAATCACTGAAACAGGTGCAGGCAGTGACGCGGCTGCTATAAAGACAACTGCAGAAAAGAAGGGGAATAAGTACGTTATAAACGGAAGCAAGATCTTCATCTCAAATGGCCGAATTTCAAAATTCTTTGTTGTTTCCGCGGTCACAGATAAATCAAAAGGCCACAGGGGAATATCGACATTTGTGGTGGATGCTGATGCACCCGGATTCAAGATCAGCAGGGATATCGAAAAACTCGGGATAAGGGGAAGCAGCACCGTAGAGCTTGAATTTAACAATGTGGAAGTTCCTGAGGAGAACCTGATAGGCGAGGAAAACAAGGGATTCAAGGTTATCATGGAAACCCTTGATTCGGGAAGGATAGCCATTGCGGCCCAGGCTCTGGGTATTGCCTCGGGTGCACTTGAGGAGGCAGTTGATTATATCAAGCAGAGAAAACAGTTTGGATCACCAATTTCCGGTTTTCAGGGTATCCAGTTCATGTTAGCTGACATGGCGACACAGCTTGATGCCGCAAAACTTCTCACATACAGGGCTGCTGAAGCATGGGACAAGCACGAGAATGCTATCAGGATATCTTCCGAGGCCAAGCTCTATGCCTCGGATGTCGCAATGCGCATCACGACCGATTGCCTGCAGCTCTTTGGAGGCTACGGGTATACGACGGAATTCGATGCAGAGAGACATATGAGGGATGCAAAAATTACCCAGATCTATGAAGGTACCAACCAGATACAGAGGGTGATTATTGCAAAGGAGCTGGTACGTTAGACAAAGGCTTTTTCATAGGATGTTCCGGTTGGGTTTACCCGGACTGGACCGGATATTTTTACAACAGGGGAGAGAAGGATCAACTTTCATACTACTCTGCCCGATTCAATACAGTAGAGGTGAATTCTACCTTTTACAGGCCAGCATCTGTTAAGACGCTGAATTCATGGGTGAAGAGGACCAAAGACCGGGATTTTAGCTTTACCCTGAAAGTTCCGGGAGCAATAACCCATGAAAGCCTGATCAGTGATACCAATGCCTCCTGTAAAAAGATGTATGACTTTGAAAAATCCCATCTGGAGGTGTTGAGTGCTGCAGGAAAACTTGGTGCAGTGCTGGTCCAGCTCCCGCCATATTTCAGGGAGGAACACTTGGATAAGCTGCTGCAATTGCTTTCCTCATTTTCAGTCAGGGATTATCGCGTTTTCATTGAGGTCAGGCAAAAGAGCCTATACCTTAACCACGAATTTGAATCTGCGGTTCAAAAGGAAGGGGCAAATATGGTTTCCGTGGACAGCCCTGAGGCAAGAATAGAGGAAAATTACCACAGCGGATCCCCCAGGAAGTACATAAGGCTACACGGCAGGAATACTGCTGCATGGTGGAAAAAGAATGCAGGCAGGGATGAAAAATATGATTACGAATACAGCAGGCAGGAACTTGAAGATGTAAAGGCCACCATAATGTCCGGGGTAACACCGGGCGACGAGATATTCATTTACTTTAACAACCATCCCATGGGCAAGGCACCGAGAAATGCCACAATAATGATGGAACTCATGGGTCAGACTGTAACCGGAAACAGGCAAAAGACCATTATATGAACTATTAAACGTTATAAATGAACTAACGCTTCCAAGATATCAGGGGATTTGGAGAAATTGAAAGAATTGGAAACTGGAACGATTATCAGATTCAACTACAAGGAAACAGAACTCAAGGGAGTAGTTATTAGCTTCACCCGTGGGAATTACAATGTCAAGCTGTTGAATGGTTACAATCTTTCAATACCGGAAAAATCCCTGCATTTAATAGAAGCAACGGGAAAAATTGAAAATCCTGCTCCAACACCCCCAAAGCTCAGGCTCCCTCCAGGGGACCAAAAGAAACTGGCGCTCATAGGTACCGGCGGGACCATTGCAAGCAGGGTGGATTACATCACAGGTGCAGTGAAACCTGTCCTGGATGCCGCCTTTCTTAGGGAAAGTGTCGCCAATATTGCAAAATATGAACTTGATATCCAACTGCTTGAAGCTGTATTGAGTGAAAATCTTGTTCCGGCAGACTGGGTCAGGATTGCAAGATCAGTCAGAGACAGCCTTTCCGGGAACCATGGTGCGGTCGTTCTCCATGGGACAGATACCATGAGCTACACAGCCAGCGCACTTTCCTTCATGTTTGAGAAATTAAGTGGGCCAGTTGTTTTCGCAGGTTCGCAGAGAAGCCCGGACAGGCCAAGCAGTGATGCATTCCTCAATCTAGAGGCTGCACTGGAATTTGCCGCATCGGATTTTGGAGAAGTAGGTATCGCCATGCATGCAAACAGTTCTGATTCGGTTATCTCCCTGCACAGAGCTGTCAGGTCCAGGAAGATGCATACTTCCAGAAGGGATGCATTCAGGTCAATTGGCTCGGTACCCACCGGCAGCTACTTGAACGGAAAGCTGACTTTTTCAAACAGCATCCCCCCACCGGATGACCAGACCGTGCTGAAAGACAGGCTTGAGGAAAGAGTTGCACTAATTTATTTTCATCCGGCACTTTCGCTGGAGGATTTTACATCTATGACAGATAAGAAAAGGGCGGTTGTGATTATGGGAACCGGCCTCGGGCATGCAGGAGCCAGGCTATATCCTGCAATAAAGGATATAGTTACCCGCGGTGATCATGTACTGATGACATCCCAGTGCCTTTATGGAAGCACGAACATGAATGTCTACGCAACGGGAAGGGAGATGCTTTCACTGGGAGTCATACCTCTATCAAGCATGCTTCCGGAAGTGGCCATGATAAAAGCAATGTATGTTCTTGGCAACTACGGGGATGAGAAATTCGTGGATATGATGAATACCAACCTGAGAGGCGAGATCCTTGACAGAGAGGTTTTTGAGGGAGGCTACTGAATTGCCTTCCAAAGTGAAAATCGGACTTGAAATTCATATTCAGCTAGTGGGTAACAAGCTCTTCTGCAATTGCCCTACTGAATCAGAAAAGGAAAGTGATCTCAGGTTTGTACGAAAGCTCACTGCAAGATCAGGAGAATCAGGAAAATTTGATCCTGCTGCAATTTATGAAAAGTCACGGGCACGTTCATTTTCCTACACTGTTACAGATAACAGTTGCCTTCTGGAAGCTGATGAGGAGCCTCCCCATGATATCAATCCAGATGCCCTGAAAAAAGCTCTGTCGGCCTCAATGGCCCTTAACTGCAGGCTGGTTGACGAAGTATCATATATGAGGAAAATAGTGATTGACGGTTCAAACACTTCCGGATTCCAGAGGACAAGCATCGTTGGTTTCAATGGATTTGTGGAGACATCAAAGGGCAGGGTTGGTATTTCTACCATTTGCCTCGAGGAAGATTCGGCAAGAAAAATCAGTGAAGAAAAGGGACAGGTGATTTATTCCCTTGACAGGCTAGGTGTTCCCCTCCTCGAAATCGCCACTGAACCTGATATTGTTGATGCAGACCATGCTGTGGAGACTGCTGAATTGATCGGAAAGAAGCTCCTTCTCGCAGGATGGGTTAGAAGAGCCCCGGATGCCATAAGGCAGGATGTCAATTTCTCAATGGGGTTTGGCCGTGTGGAAATTAAAGGTGTGCCCAAGCTTTCCGCCATAAGGGATGCACTTTCTTATGAGCAGGCGAGGCAGGAGTGGATATCCGATCTGGCACCAAAATTAAAGGGAATAAACTGGTCAGCATTGCACTTCACTGACGTTTCTGATTTATTCAGCAAGTCTAAATCAAAAGTTATAGCCAGAAACCTCTCAAAGGGTTTGAAAGTTTACGGCTCAGTGTTGCCCGGGCTTGACGGGTACCTGAAGAAAGGAGACTACAAAATGGGCAGGGAACTTGCGGATGTTGCAAAACTATTCGGGTCAGGCGGCATAATGCATTCAGACGAGCTCCCTGGATACGGGGTCGAGGATGAGGTTCCCCGGTTGAAGGAATTGCTTTCTCCCGGAAAGGGTGATGGATTTATGATTATTGTGAGTTCCCCTGGAATTATCGATCATATTGAATCTACCATGCTTGAGCGCATGAAGAAGCTGGCTGAACTTGATTTGCCGGAAACAAGGGCAGTTTCTGATGATGGCATAACACATTACCTCAGGCCACTTCCAGGCGGGGAAAGGATGTACCCGGAAACTGATATTCAGATCATACCAATTGGCGAGGACATCCTTGAGGATGCCCGGGAGTCCATGCCCAAGACTGAAGAGGAAATGATCGGAGCCATGGTTTCTGAATTTGGCATATCAGCACAGGATGCAAAAGTAATACTCTCGTCAGGGAAAAGAGAAACTCTTCATTTTTACTCTGAATTGCTTAAGAATAGCAGAATTTCCGCAAGACTCATACTTCAGACTATCCCCGAGCTTGAAAAGAAGCACAATCTTTCAGTATCAGATGAGAGCATGGCTCCCCTCCTGAGAGAAGCCGGAAAAAGGGGCTGGGATAGGCAGACTGTTGAAACAGCTGTGGAGATGATGTACACCAGGAAGATGAGCCTTACGGAGATCCTTGGTAGCCCAGAATTGAAACCTATGGACGAAGAAGAATTGACCACCATCATTGGGGAACTTTTGTCAAGCGGTGAAGCGAACAGGAAGAATATAATCCCTAAATTGAAATCAAGAACCGGAAGGACATTTGACCCTGCACTTGCAATGGAAATCGCAGCTAAGCTTATTACTTAGGCGATAATTATTTAAAGTAGATCACTCAAAAATAGCGGAAATTATTGGCTTTTATAATAATTCTAAAAAATTCTTAAATATCGTTGAATGATACTGAAAGGATGTTAGACGGTTATATTCCGTTGCTAATCACCCTAATACTTGTGATAGTGGGTTTGATTGCGACATTTTCCGTCTTGCCCTCAATAGCAGAGAGCCGTTACAAAAAGGACAGGAAAATTAGTCTTAAGCCTAAGGATGTTATTGCAAACCTCCTCATTGAAAGAAGCCCTCCTGCCAGGGACGGTTCTTACCTTCAAACTTATGAATCAGGTGAAGTAGCTAAGGGCGACATAGGGAAATTCGTAACTGTTCAGTATTATATTATTATCCTGCTTTTCATCCTTTTCGACGTTGACATGGTTTTACTTTTCCCGTGGGCAATGAACTTCAAAGCATTGGGATTCGTACCATTCGTTGAGACTCTGGTTTTCCTCGCCATGCCTCTGTTTGTTGTATACTATGCCTTTAGAGAAGGATATATGAGGTGGATGAAATGAAAACTGGTGATGGTGGTGTATTAACCACAACACTGGAAAAGGCTATGGAATGGGGGAGGAGCAACTCACTCTGGCCCCTTACCTTTGGACTTGCGTGTTGTGCTATTGAAATGATGGCCATACAGGCGGCTGACCTCGACATTTCAAGATTTGGCAGTGAAATCTTCAGGAACTCTCCCAGACAGTCCGATTTAATGATCGTTTCGGGGACAGTAACAAAGAAGATGGCGCCAAGGCTCAGAAGACTTTACGATGAGATGCCTTATCCAAAATATGTAATTGCAATGGGAGTCTGCGTTATTCAGGGTGGACCGTATAACCAGGGTTACTCTGTGGTTATGGGTGTTGACAAGGTTGTGCCGGTTGATGTTTACGTTCCGGGTTGCCCGCCCACGCCTGAGGCCCTGACCTATGGAATCATGCTTTTGCAGAAAAAGATAAGAAATGAGACGGACAGGTGAGCTTGATTGGTTGAGTTAATTGAAGAAACTACCGGAAAAGACGGGAGACGAATACTCAAGGTAGCCAAGGAAAACCTGGTGGATCTCATGAAGGAACTGAAATCTCATGGCTTTGTCCACCTTTCGCTCATAACAGGAGTCGACAGGAAAGACAAGCTTGAGGTTGTCTACCACCTTCAAAATCTTGAGAAGAATGAATACATTGCAGTCAAAACTGAGACCCTTGATGAAAGAGTGCCCAGTATAACTTCTGTCTACAGCAGTGCAAACTGGGACGAAAGAGAACAGTACGATCTCATGGGCATTGTATTTGAGGGACATCCAAACCTTAAAAGATTATTCCTTCCTGAAAACTGGGTCGGGCACCCTCTCAGGAAGAATTATGACCTGTCGAAGGTCCAGTATATCAACATGGACGATGACGGGGAAGACTACGCAACCTTTGATCCGGGAGATGGTTGGTAATGATAGAAACCAAAGCAACCAAGCCGGATGAAAAGGGCTGGGTAGAGCTCAACATGGGTCCGCAGCATCCTTCTACACACGGAGTGCTTAGACTTAAGGTAAAACTCGACGGAGAGATTATACGCGAAGTTGAACCAGTTATCGGTTATCTTCACAGAAACGCAGAGAAAATCTGTGAGCTCGATTATTACTGTGACTCTCTCATATACTTCGACAGAATGGATTATGTCGGGGCAATGAACATGGAAGTTGGATACCTGGAGGCCGCAGAAAAGCTCCTTGGAATTCCGCCACCAGAAAGGGTCCAGTGGATCAGAGTTGTAATGGCTGAACTGAGCAGAATTGCATCCCACCTGGTATGGGCTGGAGCTTTCGGGCTTGACCTTGGCATGCTCACTCCTTTCTTTTACTGCTTCGTTGAGAGGGAAAAAGTCCTCAGAATATTCACCGAGGTCTGCGGTTCAAGGCAGGAAACCAACTATATGAGTATAGGTGGGGTATACCAGGACTTCAACGACAAGATCATCAACGATATTCTTGAATTCACTGAACAATTTCCCAAAAAACTTGAAGATATTTTCAATGCATACGTCAAGAACGACATATTCATTGCAAGGACAAAGGGCATTGGAATTCTGGAACCCGAAGTGGCCCTCGATTATGGTGTAACCGGACCAATGCTAAGGGCGTCTGGAGTAGATTATGACGTCAGAAAAGCTGAACCCTAACTTGTCAACGACAAGGTCAATTTCGACGTGCCCGTTTCGTACAAAAAAGACAACCTGGCAAGATTCCTGGTCAGATTTGAGGAGATGAGGCAGTCAATTAAGATCATAAACCAGGCCGTAAAGAAAATACCCGATGGGCCATATTTCAATCCCAAGGCAAAGAAGTCCCTGATGATAAGGTTGAGAGGCGAAGGCGAAGTCTACGCAAGAACTGAAGCATCAAAGGGAGAGTTTGGCGTTTATCTTGTAGGAGATGGAGGGGTAAAGCCATACAGATTAAGAGTGCGGAGCCCTTCTTTGAAGAACCTCAGTGTCCTGCCTGTGCTTGCCAAGGACATGATGATTGCAGATATGGTGGCAATTTCCGGTACCATAGACCTGGTTTTCGGGGAGGTTGACAGATGAACGTTCTCACGAGGCTGGCTGACTTTTTCTCAGCACTGGGGCATTACCCGGCCTACATCCTCGCATACCTCTTTGAGACACTCTTCCTCATAATATTTGTAATGGTATCTCTCGTTGCTATGATTTACCTCTTCAGGAAATACATGGCCAGACTTCAGTTGAGGATAGGGCCAAACCGTGTTGGAAAATTCGGGCTTCTTCAACTCATTGCGGATTCCTTGAAGCTGGTCGGAAAGGAAAGCATCCTCCCAGCTGGAAGGGATGATCTACCTTACAGAATGGCCCCATTAATTGTATTTATCGGGCTTATTATGGGTTTTGCCCTTTTGCCATACGGGCCATTTTACTGGATCGGTTCCCTGACGGTTACAAATTCAGATGTCAGTTTACTCCTGCTGTTTGCTGCCCTTTCAATAATGCCCATAGGTGAAGTCCTTGCTGGCGTGAGCTCAAGAAACAAGTATGCCCTGGTCGGGGCACTTAGAGGCGTTGCGAAAGACGTTTCGTTTGAAGTTCCAATGATGATATCTGTATTGGCTCTCGTAATGATGGCTTCTGCAAAAACATCCAACGCACTTAATCTCAATAACCTGGTTTCTGCCCAGGTAATCCCCTATGCAATTCCACAGGTAATAGGACTCGTAGTCTTCTTCATAGCAATGGTTGCCCGTGCATCATTTTCACCTTTTGATATGGCAGAAAGTGACAGTGAGCTTGTCTCCGGACATTCTACAGAATATACAGGCATGAGATTTGGAATGTTCTATATGGGACTTTTTGGAAGCATATTCCTTAGTTCACTCATCGTTTCACTCCTCTATCTTGGGGGCTACAACGGGCCTTATTCCGATTACGCAGGTTTCATCTACCTCATCATAAAAGCTGTGATTCTGGTGCTCATATCATTCACAGTATGGCTTTCAATGCCAAGAATCAGAATTGACAAGTTCGTAAACATGGGCTGGAAATACCTGCTTCCAGCATCTGTTATAAATCTCATAATAGCAGGAGTCTTAACTCTGGGGTTGGGAATATGATTGAAGTAAAGGAACCAAAGAAAGAATTACCGCTAATCGGGACAATCAAGGCAATGATGGTTGTAGCCAAACACCTGTTCCAGAAACCAGTCACTGTACAGTACCCTGAGGTAAGAAGAGAACTCCCGGACCGTTTCAGGTACAGAATTTTCCTCAGCCTTGATGACTGTGTTGGCTGTACCCTCTGTGAACAGGTATGCCCGAATTTGACAATCCATATGCAGAAAGTGGACAGGGAGAATCCGAGGAACAAGAGGAAGATTTACCCCGATGTCAACTTCGGAACCTGCACAGTATGCAGAAATTGCGAGGAAATATGCCCAACAGACGCAATCTACCTTACACACGTCTTTGAAACAGCCAGAACAAGAAACAGTTTCACTTACTCTCCGGAAGAGCTATCACTGCCGGAAGACGAGGTGATAAAGTGATAGATACAATCATCTTCCTGATTTTCGCTGTAATGACAATTCCCCTGGCCATAAGGGCAGTATCCTCCAGGAACATAACCCATTCAGCAGTCTACCTGATGGTATTCATGTTCATTCTATCTGCCCTTTTCATATTCCTCGGGGCATCACTGGTTGGAGCCATAGAGCTGCTGGTGTTCATAGGGGCGGTAGTGACTCTGTTCATTTTCACAATTATGCTTACAGGAGGCAAGGAACTTGAATAAAAAACTGGCAATGGTGGCTTCGGTCCTGTTCTTCATCGTTTTTGCCATAGAGGCAGTTTCAATTCCAGGGTCTTTCACTCCTGTTACACAGGATATTACTTCCATCAGTGTTGCGCTCTTTGGAACTTATGTGGTTCCTTTCGAGCTTCTTTCTCTCATACTGGTCGCAGGTATAATTGGAATGTTCTACATTGCAGGGAGGGACCAGTAATGGAGATCTTCATAGTAACCCTGCTTTCGCTGGTACTATTTTCCATTGGCCTTTACGGCATTATGACCTCAAACATTGGAATCAAAATGCTCATCTCTATTGAAATACTGATTAACGCCGCTATCCTCAACCTGGTTCTGGTCGCAGTTTCGAGCAATTCAACAAGCCCCGTACTGATGGCATTGTTCGGAATTGCTATAGGGGCCGTGGAATCAGTTATTGGCCTTAGCCTCCTCACCGTGACTTACAGAAAGGTGGGCAGAGTAGCTATTGCACTATTGAAGGAGATCAAGTGGTAATCATGTACTGGCCAGGTTGGTTTATATTTCTAAGTCCTGTTATTGGTTTCCCAGTTTCATACGTGGTGGGAAGATATTACAGAAACCTCTCGGGAGTCATAGCATCACTTGCAGTTCTCGGTTCATTCATAGCTTCAGTTCTTACGTTCTTTTACGTCCAGGCCAACGGCGTCGTGTATGATCATTTTCAGTGGTTCTACAATATTACTGCCGGGATCTACATCGACCACCTGACACTGGTCATGGCAATCATGGTGTCATTTGTGTCGCTCATGATCCACCTGTTTGCTTTGTATTACATGAAAGATGACCCAAACAAGCACGTCTATTTTGCCGAGACATCACTGTTTACAGCAGGAATGCTTGGACTGGTGGTTGCATCAAACCTTGTTCTTTTCTTCCTGTTCTGGGAACTGGTGGGCCTCTGTTCATACCTGCTCATTGGATTCTGGTTCTTCAAACCAAATGCCTCTGCAGCAGCAAAGAAGGCATTCATTGTCACCAGGGTTGGGGACCTCCTATTCCTTGTTGGAATGGCAATACTCTACAGCAGTCTTACCGGTTATTCCTCTCTGGGCTCAAATAGTCCCCTCAGCATTCCATTCCTCATACAGAATGCCCAGTCAATTGCCTCATACATAGGGCCCAACGTGCTGGGTATTGTTGCAGTACTGTTCCTAGCGGGAGCAGCAGGCAAATCCTCCCAGTTTCCGCTTCATGTATGGATACCCGATGCAATGGAGGGCCCTACCACAGTTTCTGCCCTTATACATGCAGCAACAATGGTAACTGCAGGCGTTTACCTAGTTGCCAGGGTCTTCAATATCTTCTATTATTCAGCTCCGTTCGCCATGTATAGTGTTGCAATCCTTGGTGCATTCACGGCATTGTTTGCAGGTATTGTCGGAGTTTTCGTTAATGATATTAAAAGAATTCTTGCGTACTCAACAATCAGCCAGATAGGGTATATGCTTGCAGCAATAGGCCTTGGAGGAGTATTCGGGTATACGGGAGTTTCAATGGGTCTGTTCCATCTGGTAGTCCATGCGGTATTCAAGGCACTCCTGTTCATGTCTGCAGGGGCTATACTCATCGCCCTGCTTGATCTGAGGGATACCAGGTATATGGGTGGGCTCTGGAGAAGAATGCCTCTGACAATAACACTTCTCTTCATAGGCTCACTTGCCCTTATTGCCTTCCCGTTCACATCAGGGTACTTTTCAAAGGACACTATTATCTCAGCATCCTGGGCCTATTATGCTCATTCGGGAACCATCGGAAGCCTCCTTCCCTGGCTTTTCCTTGCTACGGGCGCCCTTCTTACAACACTCTACACATTCAGAATGTTCTTCAGGGTGGCACTGGGCAAGCCGAGATCACACCTTGCCGAGCATGCAAAGGATCCCAGCATCCTCGCCCTCATCCCCCTGATTATCCTTGCAATAGGTGCACTGGGTTTGGGCTTCATTCAGGGTAGATTCTACGGTTACGTCGACCCGTCCTACTCCATACCCGCAGTTCCTGTTTACATAGATTACATACCAATGGCCCTTATGTTTGCTGGCCTTGCAGTAACCTATGCCATATACGGCACAAACATCTGGAAAAAGATGGATTTTTCAAAAAACCGCCTTTACAAGGCCGGAAAGAACAAGTTCTACATAGACTACCTCTTCACCAATTTAGTTGCTGAAAGAGGAATAGTCCCCTTGTCCGCAGGATTCACACTTCTTGAGAACTCCTACAACAAGACAGTCAATGGGGTTGGAAAAGGGACCCTGAAACTGGGAGACTTGTTCAGGAGAATTCAGAATGGAGTTGTTGAGAATTACTTCATAGTTCTCATAATAGGTATTTCACTGATTTTCATCGCAGTGAAAATAGCGGGGTTGATCTGATTTGATAATGTTAATCATATTTCTGTTAACCATACTTGGGGCTGCAGCCTCATTCCTTGTAAAGGACAGAAGAAGGGACTACGCCCTGTTCGCTTCTGCAATATTCCTGGTCCTCGTGGTTGCATACAGCATACTCCGATTCCACTCGGGATATTCAGGCGGGATAATTTCAACAGAGACTTTCAATCTTGCAGCTTCACTGGGAATTGTTTTCTCAATAGGGGTCAGCGGATTTTCTGATGCATTGCTGATCCTCTCTGCAATAGTGATTTTCCTTTCAATCCTGATTACGGAGGAAGGAAGATACAGCAACACCCTTTACAGCTACATACTCATTGCTGAGTCAGGCCTGATTGGGATTCTTATATCAAGGGATTTCCTCTTCTTCTATATATTCTGGGAAGTGGTTCTCATCCCTGTTTACTTCATAATTGCCCAATATGGCGGAAAAGACAAGGACAGTGTTTCATTGAAGTTCTTTGTTTACACGCACATAGGTTCAGTATTCCTTCTGTTGTCAATATTCACAGTATATACCTTCCATTACGAGAGCACTGGCGTGTTTACCTTCGAAATGAGCCAGCTCATGGTCAACAACTATTTCTCCCAGATCCCGGTGTTCTGGAAGGACTTTGCAATATTCGGGTTCCTACTGGCATTCCTTGTTAAAATGCCCTCATTCCCGGTTCATTCCTGGTTACCAGACACATATGATGCTGCCCCGTATCCCGGTACAGTAATCCTTGCCGGAGGCTTGTCCATCATGGGAGGATATGGGCTGTTCGGCATCCTGATGCCGGTTTATTCATCACTCGGAACAGGCACTATGGAAATCCTCATGGCTCTTGGAATAATCAGTCTTGTTTATTTCTCACTGGTTGCAATGATGCAGCAGAGCCTGAAGAGAATGATGGCTTTTGCAAGTGCCGGAGCTATGGGATTTGTGACTCTTGCCTTTGGAGCCGGCCTGGTGGAAACAGGTTATCAGGCAAACCTGGAACTTGCGGGCGGAATGTTCCAAATCGTGGCGCACGGACTCATAATGGCACTTATTTTCTCAACTCTTTACTATATACATAGGAGCACCGGTCACGAGTCCATCCATTCCCTGGGCGGAATTTTCAGGGAAGCACCAATACTGAGTTCATTCCTTCTCGCTGGCCTGCTTGCATCACTGGGACTTCCCGGACTTGCCGGCTTTATTGGGGAATTCTCAATTCTGGTTGGTGTGTTTGGAGCAATTGGCTGGATAATACTTATTGTGATATTCGCGATGATAATCACTGCTTCTTACCACATATGGGCAGCGCAGAAGTCACTTTACGGGCCATACAACGAAACACTGGGCGCAATAAAGGATGCAGAGCCAAGAACGACTGCTAAGCTGATGGGAATGCTTGTGGTCATTTTCATACTTGGAATCGTTCCGAACCTGATTTATGGACTTCTACTAACTTACATAGGAGGTATCCTGTAATGTCAACTCTTATAACAACGAGCGGAGTACAAATGCTCCTGGACTTTGCCCCACTCATATTTCTGGGGCTTGTGGGCTTTGCGCTCCTTGGAATATCAATACTTAAAACAAACAAGAGGGCCCTTTCCTGGATCACATTCATTTCACTGGGGATATCGGCCCTGATGCTGTACTTCCTGGTTCCAATGGGAACATCAGTATTTGACGGAACCATTGTGTTCAACCAGTTCGGCCTCTACTTTTCAATCGTCATGATCATTTCTGCAATGTTCATCTGTTACCCGTCACTGCATGGAGTTAAGGGCAAGAGCGAGATATTCTACGCAACCCTGCTTTTTGTGACTATTGGCATGATTGTCGCTTCATTGAGCTACAACCTCATCACACTCTTCATCTCATTTGAATCAGTGAGCATTGGAACCTATGTTCTTGCCAGTTTTGGCAAGGAGAGAAGATACCTGGAAGGAACGGTGAAGTATTTCTTCACAGGAACAATCGCTACTGCTTTCATACTGTTCGGTTCATCTTTCTTCTATCTGGACACCAACACATTCAATCTTTCAGTGCTGTCAGCCACAACTCCCAGTGCCCAGCTGACAATAGCGCTCATATTTCTGGTAGTTGGTTTCGGTTTCAAGCTGGCAATTTTCCCGATGCACCAGTGGGCCATTGATACTTATGACGGTGCTGAAAACTCAGTGTCTGCATTCCTTTCAGCAGGAAGCAAGGTGCTGGCATTTGTGGTAGTTT
>JBJKQM010000009.1:0-3278 GCA_046705365.1 Thermoplasmataceae archaeon | reverse complement strand
CCATGTGCTTCGGCAGCCAGCATGGTGCAAGAACAGACTGCATCGCCATCCACCAGTACTGCACATGCCCCGCATGCTGTCTCATCACAGCCTTTCTTTGCTCCTGTAAGATTTGCCCTATCTCTTATTACATCCAGCAGTGTTTCTCTAGTGTCAACAATCTGGGAGAAATCAGTGCCGTTAATTTTCATTTTCAATTCAAATGCATTTCCATCCATTTTGTATCACCCTGTTGCAAGTTGAACTGCATTCCTGAGAGCCCTTCCCGTGTAAACCCCAATCATCTGCTTTGTGTACTCCGGGGATAGCTCAAGCGAAACCGGGGGGTCCAGTAATTCCATTGCAAGCTCTGAAACTCCCTCAATATCTTTTTCAGTGATTGTATCCCTCCCCTCAAGAAGTTTCTCACATTCCTGAGATCGCACAGCTGTTTCGGCCACTCCGCCGTATGCAATTCTGACCTTGTTGAACTTCTGGCCGTCAAACTCTAAAAACACTGAAACAACCAGCAGAGGAAAATCACCATGTCCAAGAGTCAGTTTCTGGATATCATAACCTGTTTTTCCTTTCGGTAGAGGATATGATATTGAAAAGAGAATTTCTCCCAGCTGGAGATCCGTAGTGAGGGGTCCTTTGAAAAAATCCACTGCAGAAATTGCTCTTTTCTTCCCACCACGGGATGCTATAGAAATGGTGCCATCCAGTGCAAGTGAAGTCACGCACAAATCTGCGGCCGGATCGCAATGTGATAAGCTACCTCCGATTGTGCCCCTGTTTCTGACAAGTGGATGGCCTATTCCGGCAACTGTTTTTGAAAGCAAAGGCAGTTTTCTTTTGACCAGATCTGAATACTCAATTTCACTGTATTTTTCAAGAGCACCTACTTCTAGGTGACCTTCAGACTCCTTAAGATATGCCAGTTCCTGTATATTCTTTATGTCGACAATACAAGGTATCTGCATGTCCATTTTCAGAATTGGAATCAGGCTCTGCCCACCGGCAAGAACCTTTGCATCCTCCCCATATTTCAGGAGAATCTCCTGGGCTTCTGAAATCTTTGTTGGTGAAAAGTATTGAAAAGGTTCTAAAATCATTGGTAAAACAGTAGTTTGAATGTAATTTAAAAGTTTCACTGGAATTACTTGAATTTAATGCAAATCAAATATTACACTTGGACAGCAATCATGATAAGTTCAAATAATGCCTGAGTTTCATCTTCAAGTGCAAAAACTCAAGCTCTTATCCATTCTTGTTATTTTGGCCTTCATTCTCCCCGGTATTTTTATACATGGTAATATTTCTCAGAAATACCCTTCGAAACAGATTCTCCCAAACAAAAATCTATTTAGACTTCCTACTAAAGAGACCGGCGTTGTTCTATCAGGTTACAACCAGATTAACAATGTTAACTCAAGCATGAACTTGAGCATTCTGGTGACTTTAGGTTTCAACAATCAACCCTTGCTAAATCAGACTTTAAACGACCTCCAAAATCCATTGTCACCGATTTATCACAGATATCTTTCTAGAAGTCAGTTTAATTCAGAGTTTTCACCGACTTTATCTGAATACAATTCATACATTGAATTCTTTCGTTCCCAAGGTATGAAGATAACGCAAACTTACGCAGACCGCATGTCCATTGGTATATCATCAAATGTTTCACTAATTGAGAAAACTTTCCACACAAACATAGTTTACTTCCAAACAAATCGTGGGAAATTTTATGCACCAAACACATCGCTTTCCATTAATGCAAACTATGGCCAAATTTCTGGAATAGTTGGATTGAGCAACAAAGTCAAGGTTTCTATTTCACCTATGTTTAACGGAGGAGGTTCAACACAGACACTCTATGGATCTGACCTTCAGAATGCATATCAATTGAATAGGATCTATCAGCAAAGTGGTTACCCGACCAATGAGACTATTGCTACAATTCTCTGGTCTGGATATAATGGTACCGGGGGCACTGTCAGTCCCTTTGTGCCATCCGATGTGGCAACTTATCTCAATAACACCCTGCCCTCAAACGAACCCAGATCTTTAGTATACGGTTTGCCCATTGGTGGAGCACCACTTCCAGGGCCATCGGCTACCACAGACATTACACAGGCCAATTATGAAAGCACTCTTGACCTTGAAATGGCAGGTAGTACAGCACCGGGTGCTACCCTGATAGAGGTCTACGGCCCTTACTCCAATTCTCTCATTTATCTGGATCAGGCTTTTGCAGCTATACTGAATCCATCTTATAACACTACAATAGATAATGCGCTCTCCCACGTTGTTGCCATTTCAAATTCTTGGGGATCCGGAGATACGACTGATTCTACATGGGCACAGTACGAACAGGAAGCTGCAACCAGAGGTATTACAGTTCTTGCATCCTCAGGAGATAGCGGAAACACAGGAAGTCCTGCACCGAGTTACCCTGCAACTATAGGATTTAACGGATATGGAACCCTCGCAGTTGGTGGAACCCAGACAACTCTTTCCGGAACCCAGAGCACTAATGGCACTGGAACAATCGGCATTTCTTCCCAATCCGTCTGGTATAACACACCCAGTTCCGGATATGGGTCCCAAGGAGGAGTGAGTAGTAATTATTCTGAACCTTCCTGGCAACTCAACAGCAATGACGCTGCTAATGTCATAAGCGGGGCCAGTTCAATCACTGGATTATATTCTGGAAGAGGGACACCGGATGTAGCCTCTGTTGGGGCAAATATGATGATTTATATAACAGCAAGTGTCGGTTCGGCTGGATACCAGGAAATGTATGGTACTAGCGTGGCATCTCCTCTTCTCGCCGGCGTTATTGCCACCATGGATTCTTATCTAGGCACGAACGAAGGATTCATGAATCCCTTTATTTACAACATTGGGCAGGAACAGTACCAGGGTATTTACAAGGGACCTTCGCCATTTTATTTCATCTACAACGGTTCAAATGGAAAATTCAGTTCAGCCCCTGGATACAATCTCGTTGATGGTTGGGGTAGCATTAACGCTTACAACTTTGTTCTTGCACAGCAAAACTCGTATAATGTAACATTCGTTGAAACCGGCTTACCTTCAGCTACGCCTTGGTACTTGAACTTCACAAATGGAGGCTCGATGACAACTGACACTTCAACAATGTCAGCACTTCTGTACAATGGAAGCTATAATTTCACAGCCTCCTCGGGCACAATGGGCTACTACAGCAGAGCATCAAGCTTCTCTGTCAGTGGTTCCTCCTTGACGGTACAGGTTGCATTCACCACCAAGTTATA
>JBJKQM010000008.1:0-14077 GCA_046705365.1 Thermoplasmataceae archaeon | reverse complement strand
CTCTTCAACTATCTTTCTGATGAACTCACGTTTTTGCTCAAAGTCTTCTAAAAGTTCGCTCATACTCACCAATCACGCAAAAGCTTTTTCAGAATGCCCGAATTAAATAAATACCTTTCGTACTGTGTAGCTCTGGGAAATTCGTGTTTTGACTGTTCAACTTCGTCCTCCCGATATTCCTGAAATGACACTTGAACTTGGTCAAATATGCTGTAATCGGTTTCTGCGCAATCAGTCTAGATTTATGGGAACACGCCAAAACTTTTAATCTGTGAGTAATTGTGAAAGATTACCGGGGAAAAATACAAATGTCACCATTCAACCTTGAAGTTTCACTGGCCATCCTTATTGGAGCCGTGGCTATAGACTTCATATTCGGTGAACCCAGGAGATATGTGCATCCGGCCACAGTCATAAGGAAATTGAGCCAGGCTCTTGATCCGTATTTCAGGACGGTTAAGGACAAGCAGGCTGCCGGATTTGTCTACGCGTTATTCATATCAATCATATTCGGATTTGCAATCTACGCTGTCCTTTATGCCACCACCCCTTACACTTTTGTCTACGTCATAGTTGCAATTATACTCCTTAAGGGAACCTTTTCACTCACAGCAATAGGCCAGGACATCAAACCCGTAGTAAGTGCTCTTGAAGAAGGCAGGGTGGAGGAAGCAAGAACTTACGCTTCAAGGATTGTCAGGAGGGATACCACTGGCCTTGACAGTGCCGGTATCTCTTCAGCAATCATAGAAACAATTTCCATATCGCTGTTGAATGACGTGTTTGCGCCACTATTCTACTTTTCAATTTTTGGTATAGTTGGAGCTTTCCTGTCACGTGTACTGAATGTCCTTGACACACTGGTAGGGCAGAAAAACAGGAAGAATGTAGATTTCGGAAAATGGCCCGCTGTTATGCACACCTTATTGAATTATGTCCCATCCAAAATTATGGCTCTGTTCATCATGATGGGGTCCGAACTCCTCAATTACAGAGTCAACAGCATTTCTTTCATTGCTGCAAGAACCGCAGCAGATAGCCCCAACAATGGCTGGGCCATGGGAGCAATGGCATCTTCGCTGAATTTGAGACTTGAGAAATCAGGTTTCTATATACTCAACGACAATGGCTTTGAACCTTCCGTGGGTGATATCAAGAGGGCGCTGAAGACATATTATATGGCTTTCTACGTTTTCCTGATAATATTTGTTCTCCCGGTTATGCTGCTTATATTCTTTATTCCGTTTCCTGCAGTTTAACACTGGAAAGCTCTTCATTGAAATTCCTTGCAGCCCTTACAGGATCCTCTGAATTGTATATGGCACGGCCAACTATTACAAGATCTGCCCCGTGTTTCAAGGCCTCCTTCGCGGAGCCTCCCTGAGCTCCAACCCCTGGTGTCATTATCTTCAATCCGTCAGCCTGGCCCTTAATTCTGGAAAGCATCTTATAATCGTTTCCTGGAGCAATGAGCCCGTATACTCCTACGTCTTTGGACATCTGGATTAGTCTGTCCGTGTTTGGATAAATAAATTCAGCTGAACCACCGTGGCTCATTGCAACCACCGAAAACACCTTGAGTTCCTTTGACACAGAGGTAACCGCTTCCAGAGAGTCTTTTCCGATAATTGAGTGGCTTATCACCGCCCACGCACCCATCTCAGCTGCTTTTCCTGCAATCATTGTATTTGTGTGAGGAATGTCTGCAATTTTCAGGTCGCAGATAACCCTGCAGTGCTTTGATATATCAGATATAATGGAAGCGCCCTTGGCCATTATGAGGGGCCAGTTTATCTTTATGGCAAAAACATCATTGGAGAGTTTCTTTGATAAATCAATTGCAAATTCTGCGTCAAAAACATCGAGAGCCAGGACAAGTTTTGAATTCAAATCGTTCCTAGACTTACTGATTTTGTCAATTTAATTAAATGTTTTGTTAAAAGTTAAAAAAAATAGAATTTAGGTGCCAGTTTCTAGTTACTGGACCATGTCTATTCCAATGTCTTCGTCAAATCCGCCAAGAAGTTTTCTTATGTTCCTGGCTTCGTTTCTCCCGGAAATCATGTAGGGTGACTTTACGCCTGTGAGCAACACGAGAACCTTTATGTTGTCTCCCATGTCGGGGTCTATGCTTGCTCCCCAGATTATCCTGGCGTCCTTGTCTATCCTCTTCTGTATCTCAGCCATGGCATTCTCAGCTTCACTGACGGTCATGTCAGGGCCACCGATAACCCTGATGAGGCAGTTTTTCGCATCGGAAATATCTGCCTCAACAAGAGGTGAGGATATTGCATCGTTAACTGCAGACAGGACCCTGTTGCTTCCACCGGCGGCCTCTCCAATTCCTATCATTGCTACGCCGCCATCCTGCATTATGGTCTTAATGTCTGCATAGTCCAGGTTTATCAGACCTGTTTTTGTTATCAGTTCAGTTATTCCCTTCATGGCCTCTGATAGAACAGAATCTGCATACTGGAATGCTTCCTGTATAGGCCTTTTTGGGACTTCCTTGAGCAGCTTATCGTTTGGTATGGCTATGACAGTATCAGAATATTGGGAAAGCTTCTCAAGCCCGGAAATGGCATTTTCCATCCTTATGTGGCCTTCTGCTGAAAATGGAAGTGTGACAATTGAAATTACAAGTGAACCTGCGTCTTTCGCTGCCTTTGCTATTATAGGGGCAGAGCCAGTTCCGGTTCCTCCTCCAAGCCCGCAGGTGATGAACGCAATGTCAGTCCTCTGCACAAGCTTCTGAATCTGAGGGAGATCTTCAACTGCAGCCTCTTCACCTATTTTGGGAATGGCTCCTGTTCCAAGGCCGCGTGTTCTCTTCTTGCCTATCAGCATCCTGTGCTTCGATCTGATTGTAGTTAAGTGATTTGCATCAGTGTTAATGGCGACAAGTTCAGCCCCATCTACGCCTTCATTGGATAGCCTGTTAACGGTGTTGGAACCTCCTCCACCACATCCCATGATTTTTATCCTGACTCTCAGTCTATTGGCAATTTCCAGTATTTCACGATCCTCCGGAGAGAGAAAATCATCGTTGATGCTGGGTTGTACTGAAGAAACGTATTGTGAATTCTCCATTGCCGATCTATAAAGAAGGTCAACTATGTCTACCATATGTCTGATAAGATAATAACTAGGATATATAATTTTTTTGTCTATACAATTAGTATATTTTGGGTTTAACTCCAGAACTTAAATTGTCTGAAATTGTCAGACAACTATACTGGTTGGGGTTTTTTCTGACCCAGAATCAAGGGAACTGGAATCAGAGAAAGAATGCCGGATACGAATAAAACCAGTTCCGAAGCCACATAGAACAGATCAATGTAACTCTGTATCCCGGTTACTCCAAAACCCAGGAATATAATGCTGACCACTGAAGAAGGCACATAAGCAGAGATTATCATGAAAACAACGGTTAGGCCCATTACAGATCCCAGGTTCACCATTAAAGTCCTGATTCCCGCGGTCTCTCCTCTCATTCCGGCAGGAACAGAAAGCATAATGATAGTACTGTTTGGAGTGTAGAAAATTCCACTGCCTGCACCTGCAATTATCATTGCCACTGCAAGAAGCAGATAAGAGAGATGATACAACAGGAACACCCCGAGCATAATAGATGCCAGCCCCGTGAGAAGAAGGCCTATAACTTCAAGGATCGTATCGGGAATCTTCTGTTTGATCATGCCGGAAATATAACTGAAGACCCCCATTGCTCCGGCCAGTGGGATCAATAAGATTCCCGCATAAAGAGGAGATTCATGCATAGGTCCCTGGAAAAACAGGGTCATCAGGAAAAGGACAGAAAACCTCGAAAGCGAACCAAACACCAGTGCAAGCGTGGACACGGACATAACGGGGTTTTTCATGATGCGGGGGTTTATAATGGGGCTTTTTGAGGATTTCACCTGAAATCTGAACAACAAAAAGAACAATACGGTCGGTACGAAAAGCACGTAAAAGAATGGCGAGAAGAACCCGGTGGTTGGGAGCATGGTAAGGAGTACCACCCCAAAGATGATAGTGAACGAAAGCAGGAAAGCCCCCCGAATATCTATGTGCCCTTTTTTACCGGGTGCTATTTCCCTGATATATCTGTTTGAAAGATAGAATCCGACAAGTGAAATCGGTATGTTGAAAATGAAGATGGCTCTCCAAGTCAGGGCCGTCAGGAGACCTCCGACAAGAGGTCCGATTGATGTGCCCAAAGCCAGTATTGCTGCGTTTATTCCCATTGCCTCCCTTAGTTCCACCGCCTTGAATGTATCTGTTATAATTGCCAGGCTGTTAGAGAAAAGAAAAGCACCTCCTATGCCCTGTATAATCCTGCCTGCGAGCAATACTCTTCCATCAAGGGCTATGGCAGATACAAGGGAACCGATGAAAAACACAAGATAGCCGTAGGAATATAGCCTCTTTCTTCCAACGCTATCCGAGTACTTCCCGAGTATGGGTGTTAGAACTGTCAGCGCCAGGGAGTAGGCAACAATTATCCAGATAGCCAGCAGGAAAGAGATTCTGAGATCCAGAAGAATGGTTGGAATTGCAATGAGAAGGGACGATGTGTTTACCACGGAGAGAAATGTTCCGGTGCCTGTTACCGTGATGATCTTCCTGCCGTATGAGTCCATCTACAATGTGAAGTGTCATCTATAATAAAAACAACTTTAGTATGTAAAAAATAAGGAAATGAACATCGATCCTGGGAGATTAGGCTATCCCTTTCCATATATTCTGGAATGTAAGATAACTTAAATTTATCAACAGCAATCAGCAACAGATGGATGAATTAACTGAAAAACTATCCAACGAACTGGTTAGCCAGGGTGCAATAAAATTCGGTGATTTTGTTCTGACCTCTGGCAGGAAATCGAAGTACTACGTTGACATCAAGGATGCTGCCACCAACCCTGAGGTGCTTGGGTTGATCGCCAGGATTTTTGGCAGTATGACTGGCAACCACAAACTTGCGGGCGTTGAGCTCGGTGCAGTTCCTCTTCTTGTTGCAACTGCCGTTTCAAAGAATGTTCCCTACCTCATAATCAGGAAGGAAAGGAAGCATGGCACTGGCAAATTGACAATAGGGGATGTCTCACCTGGGGAGACCATAGAAATCATAGAGGACGTAGTGACAACCGGGAATTCTGTCCTCAAGGCAGCAAAGTACCTGAGGGAGAACGGTGCGAAAGTAAGCAATGTATTTTGCGTTGTGGACCGTGAAGAGGGCGGAGCTGAACTGCTTAAGGAAAATGATCTGGTACTCAGGCCCATAATAAGAATTTCAGAAATGATGTAGATTTACCGTTCAGTAAATCAGGACAGGATATCGTCTATCCTGCCGGTTTCAATTGGTGTTGTTTCCTTTCCCACAAACACGCCATTGCTGTTGGCGAGTATGGATGAACCAACATACATGTTTCCGAAATTTGCAGTCCCTTCCTTTACCGGAACCTTGAAAAGTTCCGAAAGGGCCTTCATTTCGTCTTCTGTGGCCTCAGGAGTTACAAGCATTCCTTTTTTGGTAAGTATTGCCGCACTTCCCACTGTCTTTATTCCGCCTATAGTTCCTTTCACCACTTCCACGCCGAGGGCATCTTCAATCTTCTTCTGTGAAGAGGCTGTGAAACCCTTGTGGATCATTGCGGCATGGTCGTTTGTTATAACGTCATTGCCTATGGCGTTGACTTTGTCTTTCAGGAACAGTATATTGCGGTCTGAAATCTGTTTCGAAAACACGTGATCTGATCCATTTCTGGAAACCACTATCCCATTAGAGTTCAGTGCAATAAATGTTCCAATGAGGCTCGAATTGTCTATCAAAAGTTTTTCTACGGGTGTTTTGAGGCCCTCCGAGATTCTTGCAGCGGTTTCATCCTCCACATTGGAAGGAAGAAAAACAACATCGTCCCAGGCCTTGGAATAAACCCCGATGAAATTGCTTCTTAAAATTGATATTTTCTCTATCATCTGTTTATACTTCAGGGCAGTATAACTTCTGCGGTACCGTCCTGAAGTTTTATGACTTTGACGGACAGTTTGGACTTTATTTTCTTCCTGCCCTGGCTCCAAACTGTTTCATTTACTCTCCCGTCAATCCAGATCTTGGATTTTTCCACTTTTGCATTTCTGGAAACGTATTCCTTGAGAATCTCGATTGCGGTATCTGCTCTTCTTGATGATGATGAATGCTTAGCTGCCCTCAGAGGGACATTGAGTACGATTTCATTGGTCAGTTCATTTTCAACCATTTATATCACTCTTACAGTTTTAGACTGTTTCTTCTCCAGTTTCTTCTCTTGGGGTTAGAAGTAACCCTCCTGGCGGTCTTCATCATAACCCAGCCGGGAACTCTTCTGTTTTCCTTTACTCTTTTCATCAGCCTGATCTTGCGGCCAAGTTCCTTGTTTCTGCTCATTTCTCTCTCCTCTCTATCTTGGTTTCTCTCTTGGTTTCTGTTAATCTTGAAAGTATGTCTCTAAGTTCAGCATCTGTGAGGACCCTGTTGATCCTCCCCATGGATGCCAGTTGTATCAGTTGGTTTTCCACGTTTTCTGCTATGTCTGGACGGACGAGCCTTACATTGGCAAGTCTTTCCCTTGCATCTGGTGCAAGTATCTGCCTCAGGATCTGCTGCTTTCTGGCTTTTTCCTCTTCCTGAGCCCTCTGCTGCTCTTCCGCCTGCTTTTGATCTGCGAGGTTGCCCTGCATTTCAAGAAGCTTTCTTCGCCTTAACTCTTCTAGTTCGTCGTCTCCTTCCATTTCCTATCACTCAGAGGTATTTTTCGAGCGAAGGATCTGACTGGACAAGAGATTTCATGACCTCCTTTGATGCTTTGTCCAGGATTGAATTGCCCTGCGGGGAAACTGTTCTGCCTTTCCTGTCTTTCTTGACGTATCCCAGTTTCTCCAGGGTTTGAAGCATTTGCCTTATTATGTATCGGCTTCCCTTGGCAGGGTGGTATCTCTGAGATCCCCTGTCTACTCTTCCGCCATAATCCTCGCTTAGTTTTGATATGCCTATTGGGCCTTTTATATACACTTTTCTCAGGGTAGAAGCCAGTCTCTTGTAGAACCAGTCTGGGTCTTCCCAGGCCTTTTCCTTATGAACTCCGGCCTTGAGTAAACTGGACCATTCTGGGACTTCTAGCTTCTTCTCCTTCTTGAACTCCTCAGCCAGTTGCTTCATAAGGAGTTCTGGAGGTACTTCTCTAACATTTACCATTGAACATCACGAATAGGGGTGGATTTAAAGACTGCTTATAATTCTTTCTGGCATGAGTCAGTATATGCAGTAATATCCATGAATAGAGCGCTCCAGAAGAAATTTTCCCTCATACGGATTTATTCACAATATTCATTATTATGTAAAGGGCAGCCAGATTTAGTGCCAGAGCAGAAAGGTAGAATGATTCCGGGTGTGAAAATGGCGAGAATGTAAACTCATAAGTGATCAGGGTTGCCAATACGGTGGGTATGGCAGTAAAGAAGAGGGTGATTCCAAACAATGCAAACAGGGCAAAATTGCCTCCGAAAGAATAGAAATTTACAGTGGTCACGCCTCTTGGAAGTTTTTTCAACAGCCTCCTGAGGTTGTATAGCGAACTGTAAACATAAGCCACAACGAGGTTAGCAGGAAGGAGAAACAGGGTAAGGATGCCGGGTGATTCCTTGAGGAGAAACAGTATGGCAATGGGCGTTACGATAATGGTGAAAATTATTGCCCCTACGTAGTTCTTTGAATAAATAATGTCCCTGAGCTTTACAGGAAGGGACTGCAGCACACTTATTCCGTTGCCTTCCGAGATGATCAGGGCTATTGAATAAAAGGACGAGGAAACGATTACTATTGAGAGCAGGGAAAAGTAGATGGATATCGTCCCAAAAGATACAGAAGATGAATAGAAGAATAACTGGAACAGGGTCGGCGTCACAAAAATTATGGGAATAAGTATCATTGTCGCATTCTGTGGCTTTCTGAAGATGTTTCGGATATCCTTGGAGAATGAATTCCGGTAGAATCCTCTCACTATGACTTTGCTCTCAATCTCGCTCTGTTGGGATTGGGAAAGTGCATCCTGTTCTGATATTCTCATGAATATGCGGCTGTTGAATTTCAGGAAGAGAAAATAGAATGCAAACGCATAGATAACGGTCACAGCAATTCCTGCAAGCAGAACCTGAATGTTGTCGAAGACCGGGAATGATATGTATGAAACATTGAGCAATGGCAGGAAAAGGAGATAGAAGTGAGATGTCACAGAGGGAAAATGGGGCAGGCTTCCAGGTTCCTGAAGCGCGACCTCAAAGAGAATGAACACTAGAATAAGGCCCAGCAGCCTGGTGATATTTGAGAAGGTTCCCAATTTTCCTTTTCTTCCGGATGTATTTCTGCCGGAGAGAAATGACACTATAACCACACCGCTGAGGTATCCCATGGCCATAACTATGAAGGCCCACACGATGCCCAGTGGAATTGAGTAATAATCTCCGGTAACAAATGCATACTGTGTAATCAGAGGGATTGTGACAAAAAGGCTGCTGGAGCCGTTATAGACGAACCACGAGAGGGGAAGGAGAAGGTGGCCCATATTGCTGGGGAGCGGCCTAAGCGGTTCAAAGAGCCTGTAGTTCCTGATTATGTTTATGAACATAACAACGCTGTAAAGACTGAAAAGGAAAATATAGGAATAGATGATGAATGATATGGACTGCAGATGATCAAGCTGGCTGGAGACGCCATAATTTGCGTCAACCAGAAAAGTTGAAAAGAGGGCCATCATCAGTGAAGTGAAGATATAGGTTGTCAGGATAAGCTGCTGTATATACCTCCCGCCCTGTTTTGAGGAGGAACCCATCCTCTGCTGGAATTTCTGTGAGTCTTTGAGTGCAAGGTACCTCTGTTCCATGACGAGCCTCTTGCTCATTTCCCACATTATGTGCTTCATCTGTTCATCGTCTCTTTAAGCGACTCGATAACGGGCCTCAAATCACTGTCACCCGTCATATTGAGGAAAATGTCCTCAAGGTTCGATTCCGAAGAACCCGATCTGGACCTCATTTCGTCCAGAGTCCCGGTGTCCACAATCTTTCCCTTATAGATTATTGCAAGCCTGTTGCACACGTTCTGGGCCACTTCCAGGACATGGGTTGAAAAGATCACTGTCCTGCCTGCCCTTGCATAATCAGTAAGAAGGTTCTTCAGGATTCTTGCTGATCTTGGATCAAGGCCGTTCATCCCCTCATCCAGGATTATTATCTTGGGATCATGGATGAGTGCAGAAATAATGGCAACCTTCTGCTTGGTTCCAAAGGAAAGCGAACCAATGAAATTATCCAGTTTGTCGCTTATCTCGAAGGCTTCGGAAAATCTTCGTATTCTGTCCTCCAGGACCGTGGGTTCTATCTTGCGTATTGAACCGATGAAGCTCAGGAATTCTATAGGTGTCAGGGACTCGTACAGCGTCGGTGTTTCGGGTACATAACCCACTACAGATTTCACTGTTACCGGGTCCTCAATGGCATTAATCCCGTCCACCTGAACATATCCGGCTGTGGGCTCGAGAATGGAGCAAATTATTCTCAAAAGAGTTGTCTTGCCGGAACCATTGGGACCCAGGATTCCAAAAACCTCTCCCGGGGCAATTTCCATTTCAACGCCATTAAGTGCATGAGTTTCGCCATAATTTTTGTAAAGTCCCTTGATAGAAATTGAACCCTCAGCCATCTCTTACCACCATTACATTAAAGCAGTTAACCAAACCGCATCACACCAGTGACACATGGAGTATCATGTGGAAAATCTGTCCAACCAGATATGAGGCAAGTGCTGCAAGCAGTGCCAAGCCTGAAGCCTTTACAGATTCCCTGAGGACCCTCATGTTCATTGTTATTGCTATTATTGAATTGGAAAGCCCCTGTGTCACTGCCACGAGTATGACAGAAATTATCAATGCTATGTCCCGGCCGAGGAAGAGGAAGGGCAGGATAGGAATGATTGCTCCGAAGATATAGAAAGCGCCAACATTAACGGCTGATCTTCTTGACTCTCCCCTGTACATTTCAACTTTTTCCTGATCATGTGCATGGTTCTTCAGTATGGCTTCTCTGCGCAGCCTTGAAATTTTGAACTGTGTTTCGGAATTCTTTGAGAGGTAAGCCCCTACGCTCATGCTCATGGCTCCACTGACGCCAACTATAAGGCCGCCCAGAGCCACATCAAGATGGTGTGTAAGGATAGCGGTAAGACCAGCTATTGCGGCAAGGACTTCCACGAGCCCGTCGCTGATTCCGTAAATTATGTCCCTGTTCCGCTCTATCCTTTCCCTGTTCTGATCAAGAGTGAAGCTGAAGACATCCTCGTGCTCTATCTCCTCATCTATAATCTTTTCCAGGCCTTTTTTGAACTCCTCATCCTTTTTTGTTCTGGAGGCGTAATCCCGGTACATTGCAACCGTTTCCACCTCACCGTATTCCAGGAGTTTTACCGTGAGACCTGTTCCAAGAATTTTGTGAAGAAACAGCATAAAGGAAACCTTCAACCTCTTGGGTTTCAGCCTGGACACGTCCACACCTTTTTCTGTGAGATACTTCTTCCAGAAAGTTGAGTGTTCTTTTTCAACGTTTGACAGCCGAAGAAGACTCTGTTTCAGTTCATCGTCGTCAACCCTCATGGAGAGGCGTTTGTAGAACTCAAGATCTGTGAGTTCATCCCTGCAGAATTTGATCATTTCGCCGAGTTCCTCTTCAACTGCCATTGTTGGTGAAATTTAACGCACATTAAAAAATCATGTTTCCTCTATATCTTTTATTTCAAATTCGAGATTCGTCCACCTTGTACGTTTTTCATTTGAAAAAATATATAATATTGCCTAAAATAAGTTATTGATTTCTATGATGAAAGACACGGCTATGAAAGAAAAAATGGACAAAATATCCATTACTGTTCCGCCACCGGGACCTAATGCCAAAAAAGTCGTGGAAGAAGATACAAAATATCTCGCCACCAGCACGAAGGCACTGCCGATTGTTGCAGATTACGCGAAGGGAGCATTTGTCAGGGACGTGGATGGCAATGTGTTTCTTGACTTCTCAACAGGGATCAGTGTCCTGAATGTTGGGCATATTCACCCATATGTTCTGGAAAAAGTCCAGGAACAGCTGCAGAGGCTGTGGCACTTCGCTGGCACGGATTATTACTATAAGGAGCAGGTCGATGCAGCCCGGGCACTCGTTGAGAACACGCCTGGATCCTTTGGAAAGAAGGTTTTTTTCACAAACAGCGGAGCTGAGTCAAATGAGGCTGCAATCAAACTGGCAAAAGTAGCCAAGAAGAAACAGCAGTTCATAGCGTTCATAGGCGGATTCCACGGAAGGACGCAGGGCGCTCTTTCAATGACCGCTTCAAAATCACTCCAGAGAAAGGGATTCTTTCCCACAATGCCTGGAGTTGAGCATGCAATTTTCCCGAATCCTTTCAGGAACCCTTTCGGCATTGATGGTTACGAGGAACCGGAAGAACTAGAAAACCGAACTTTGGACTTTATCGAGAACTATATGCTGAAGACGTACGTACATCCTGAGAACCTTGCAGGCTTTGTAGTAGAACCTATCCAGGGAGAGGGTGGTTACATTGTGCCGCCAAAGAACTTCCACAAGAGGTTGAGGAAACTTGCAGACGAGCATGATGCAGTGGTCATAATGGATGAGGTCCAGACTGGTTTTGGAAGGACCGGCAAATTTTTCGGATCAGAACATTTTGGTGTGGAACCTGAGATTATTGCACTGGCAAAATCCATTGCCTCAGGAATACCCATGGGTGCAGTTGTTGTGAAAGATACCTACAATTTCCCCGAGCATGGCCTGCATTCAAACACCTTTGGTGGGAACCCGCTGGCCAGTGTTGCATGTGTTGCAACAATGGAAGTAATCAAAAAGGAAAAACTCCTTGAGAATGCCACAAATGTTGGCGGCCACATCAAGAAGAGGCTTGAGGAACTGATGGAAAAGTACGACCAGATCGGTGACGTGAGAGGAAAGGGGATGATGCTTGCTGTTGACTTTGTGAAAGACCGCAGGACAAGGGAACCAGATTCAAAACTCAGGGATACTTTTGAGTTGAAAGCCTATGAAAACGGTTTACTGAGCCTTCCAACAGGCCTGAGTGCAATCAGGTTCATACCGCCGTTAAACCTTACAACGGAGCAGGCTGAAATGGGACTGGAAGCCATTGAGAAGGCCCTGAAAGCTTCTCTTTAAACTTCCTGGTTCATGTATTCAATAAATCTTGAGAGGGGCATACCCTCCTCCCATTTTAGGATAAAATTTCCATTCCTTGTTTCCCCTACTTTTGGGAGCCGGGAATAGACTCCCCTCAACCGGCCAACCACTTCTCCCGGTATGGCAAAGACCCTCCACGGATCTCCGGATACTCCCTTCATCCTGTATGCATACAGCACGAAGAGGCCGGCCCTTTCACACATTTCCCTGAGCCTCAATGCCTGATCCTGCATCCTGCCTGAAGCTTCAGTGAACATGAGCTTGTCCTTCACGGAGGATTTTACTTCAACAATGAAAGAAAAATCATGGCGCATTGCAATGAGGTCTGCGCCGAGCGAGCCTGCCGACCTCGTGACAAAGAATGGCTTGTCAAGCATGGTTAATGCCGCTTTTCTTCCATCCTCATCCAACTTCTTTGAGTAAGTATTCAGAACCTTCTGTTCACCGGAGAATATGTGAATAAGTTCTCTTTCGTAAATAGCACCGTTCAAGAGATCACGTTACATTCCCATGACTTTAAAATAACTTTGCGGACAAAACTAATGGAGGGATGAATAATGTCAGATGCCTGACAGTCCCCGTTCAAGCATACCCTTTACAGCCAGGGCGGATCCCTTGTTCACTTTTCCTCCCAGTGACGTAATGCTGTTTTCTATGACAGTAAGGGCAGTAATGATGTTGGCAGGTTCGACCCAGCCCATGTGGCCTACCCTGAAGTACCTGTCCTTTATCTGCTCGTGGACTCCTGCAGCCAGTTCTACTCCATTTGAGAGTGCTGCCTTGATGAAATCCTGGACCTTCACTGAATCAAGATACACTGCGGTGACAGTGTTGCTTCTTGCATTTTCTGCGGCAACAATTTCGAGGCCCATCTCCTTTATGCCTTTCCTGAAGGCCTCGGAGCATATTCTGTGCCTTTCGAATCTTCTTTCAGGGGTCTCCTCCTCAATAAGCTCAAAGCTTTTTTTCAGCGAAAAAACCGTGCCTATTGGGGGAGTTGAGAAATAACCGCCTCCGCCGGCCAGGAAAGACTCCATGATGGGGAGCCAGTTTCTCAGGTCAAGGAAAAAACCGCTTATGGATGTATCCTTCAGTCTTTCCACTGCCTTCTGTGAAGCCACAAGAAGCCCGGCCCCAGTCTGGGCACCTAGTGCTTTCTGGCTTGCAGTCAGGCACACGTCTATATTCCATTCAGTTGCGTTCATGCGTTCGCCTCCAACGCTTGCAACTCCATCCACTACGATCAGGTTCACATATGGCCTTATTGCAGCAGCCATTTCCTTTACCGGAACCTTGGCGCCCGTGCTTGTCTCCACGTGAGTGAAGGTAACGGCATCGTACCCTCCCTCCTGAACCTCGGCCTTGACCTGGCTAACCGGGACTATATTTCCTGCATTCGCCCTCAAGACCTTAAATTCCACGGGATACCTGGAAAAGATCTTTTCCCAGCGGTCCCCGAAGGCACCGTTGCTGACAATGAGAACTCTTGAACCTTTATTGAGGAAAGACACTACGCTCTCCATTGCAACTGTCCCTCCACCAGGCAGGATGAACGGAATGTATGACTCATCGGCACCTGTTATGGTTCTGAACTGCTCTAGATCGTACTTGAAGGCACTGTTGAACTCTGGAGAGGCAAAGCCAATGTTTGGAACTGTTGCTGAAGACAGGACATTATAATTGCTGATGGATGGGCCGACATGCATCAATAACCTGGAAACCATGATGTACAATACCTTTTGAGCTTAAAAAATTGACAGATATGAAGACAACCTTATTTTTAGATCAA
>JBJKQM010000007.1:0-4832 GCA_046705365.1 Thermoplasmataceae archaeon | reverse complement strand
TAACAGCTTCATCCCTGGCAGATTCATTCAGTGCAAGATAGCTTTTGATGTAATTGTCAGACCGTTTAATGTTATCTTGAAGTTCGTCAAAAATGGTTACTGGGGAGGTTTTTCCCTCCCTGAGTTCTTTAATAATGGTTTTAATGCTTTTATCCATCTTCAATCAGTCGTGGAATACATACCTGCATTCTTGTATTCTTCGGGTTTTCTTGTTCTTACCACGAATACAAGCCCAACCGATACCAGAGCCCAGACAAGTGCAGCGAGAGGTGCGTAGACTATCGGGAATGATATGGGATACACTGTTGAGAATATGATGAACAGAAACATCAGGCTTGCA
This sequence comes from Thermoplasmataceae archaeon, assembly GCA_046705365.1. Classification (GTDB taxonomy): domain Archaea; phylum Thermoplasmatota; class Thermoplasmata; order Thermoplasmatales; family Thermoplasmataceae; genus JAJZOM01. Next base: position 4,492 of record JBJKQM010000007.1, on the reverse strand, counting down.
ACAGCCGGAAGCACCAGATGCACCAGTATGTTCTTCTCCTTTCCCTTGTAGATCAGTGAAACTGTTGAATTCACAATTATGTGGACCGTCAGGGAAAATATTGTTGCTACAGTCGCCAGAAGGACGAAACCGGTAAAGAGGCCAAATACTGCACCCATTGCAAGAGATAGCACTGTGTATGAGGCCACCACCGCGAGTAGTGCCTTCCTGGGAGATCCACTTCCATCATGAACCGCTGAAAGTGATTTTGGAAGGATGTGGTTGTCTCTTGAGAAACCGTAGAGATACCTTATAGCTGAGTTTGTGAAAGAAAGTGACGAGTTGAAGAAACTCTCCAGTGCAAAGAATGTTATTGCCAGTGCCGGAATCAGGCCCAGAACCTGCCTTGTTTCTATTGTTCCAGGTATGAGTGCATTTGTGAACCCGGACATGTCGGAAGGTCCCCAGCCTATTGTGTATGCATAGGAAAACACGATAAAGAACAGACCGGCAATAAGTGTGTCTGCAAGCAAAGCCCTTCCAATGGTTTTCTTTGGATCTTTAGCTTCCTCACCCAGTGTGGTAACAGAACCATACCCAAGGAATGAAGTGACTGCGAATATACCTCCCAGGAAGACACCGTTAATTCCAGTTGGTGAATACACTGGTGTAAACACGGAAAAAGTATTATTCGGCCCGGAAACAACAATAATTGCCACCGCAGCTGCTCCCAGCACAAGTACTTCTGCAAGCCCGAATATAATACTGTAGCTCAGCGACGGTTTTATTCCCAGATAAGGCGGAATACTCCATGCCACTATACTCACAAGAGCCAGGATGACCCAGGCATAAGTTGGAAGGATGACCCCTGCCAGGTACTGAAGAGAATATTCTACAAGAATAACGAAGAAGAGCGGCAGAAATGCCAGATCAGCTATCTGGTATCCAATTAATAGCATTCCTGTAAAAATTCCAAGGAATGGCCCGGCACTTCTGGATACATACGCGTAGTAGCCTCCTGCGTGAGAGACTTTCTTGCTGTACTGGTGTATTGCAACTATGGTAAACAAAACAGCTATGAAGGCAATCACGAAGGACAGGGGCACTGAACCACCTGCATAGGCAGAGCCTGCAGTGATTGATGCTACGATGGCAGCTGGAGCAGTAGAGGATACCCCCTGAAAGACAATTCTCCAGAAACCAACAGCATTGTGCTTAAGTTCCGTGTCACTTGTTGTCATGTTACACACCTGATAGGGCATGTATTATTTAACTGTTTGTAAATTGTGAAAAAATTGGTTTTAATGTCGGGAATATGTATATTTCCTGTTATAAATTCATATTTGTCATAATACTATGAACAAAATACTCCTTTTTTGAATATGGATAGAAATTTTTTGCTCATTTCACTGGAGTCTTTCTACTATCATTGAGTTGGCCATACCGCCACCTTCACATATAGCTATTAGTCCGTATCTTTTGCTATGCTGTTCAAGGATGTTTAGCATTGTCGCCATTATTCGTGTTCCAGTTGCTCCAAGTGGATGTCCTATTGCTATTGCCCCCCCTTGAATGTTGACCTTGTCCCAAGGAATGTTGTGTTCGTGCTGCCAGGCAAGAACAACAGGAGCAAAGGCTTCGTTTACTTCAAAGAAGTCTATTTCTGAAGCATCCATTCCTGCTTTTTCCAGAACTTTGGTGGTGGCCGGGATCGGGCCGGTAAGCATAGAAACCGGGTCTACGCCAACAACTGCGGCAGAAACAACTCTCGCCCTCGGTTTAAGATTGTATTTGTCCAGTGCATCCTGAGAAGCAATCATTGAAATGCTTGCTCCATCAGAAATCTGGCTTGAATTCCCGGCTGTGATCAGGTCCAGGCCCTGGAAAGCGGGCCTAAGTTCCTTCATTTTGTTCAAATCCGGATTCTTTCTAATTCCCTCATCGTGGTCAAGTATGGTCACAAGTTCAGAGCCATCACCTGAGGTATCTGCTTCGATTGGCATTATTTCAGCCCGGAATTTCTCTACTGAAGTGGATGCTTTCACATGGCTCATATAACTGAATTCGTCAAGTTCATCCCTTTCAAAACCGTATTTTTCGGCAATCAACTGGGCACCCTTTGCCTGGCTGAACCACTCTCTGTCAAGTCCATATCTCATCACAAGGCCAAGTGTAATTGGATTGCCCGAACTGTTTATGGTACTTCCCATTGGTACCCTTGACATGGATTCCACTCCGCCAGCAAGGACAAGATCCTGCATTCCAGACTTAACCGCCTGGGCTGCAAATGTAGCTGCCTGGAGGCTTGACCCACACTGCCTGTCTATTGTAGTTCCGGGAACGGTTTCCGGCAGACCCGCAGAAAGCCATGCATTCCTGGCTATGTTGAATCCCTGATCTCCTGCCTGGCTTACACACCCTATTATAAGATCTTCAATTGCTGCAGGCTTTACTGAAGTCCTCTTTAATTCACCTTTTAGAAGTGTACCCAGCAGATCTACCGGGTGTATTTCCTTAAGCGCACCCTGTCTTCTGCCTATTGGTGTACGAATTGCGTCCACAATAAATGCATCCTGAACCTCAGATTCCCTCATTTTGCCCCTTGAATAATAGAAATTAGGGTACAATTTAAATTTAACTGATTTTTTTGTAATTTATTTGATACACTTCCTGAATTGAACCGCAAAGAGGAAAATTAAATATTAGACAGTTCAATAGCGTTATCCCTGCAGGGGTTGTCGAGATTGGTCAAAGGCGCCAGATTGAGGGTCTGGTTCCGTAGGGATACGTGGGTTCAAATCCCATCCCCTGCATTTTTCTTTGTGCCGCCCATAATAGGCTCTACCGGAAAACAGAAAAAATTGTTTTGTTCAAAAAAATAGAATAGAGTTTAACGGCTCTACTCAAAATCAGATTCACTCACTTCTTTTTGGGTGTGTTACCCCGTCCCTTTCCAGATGGTTGCCCGGTCGTGCTTGGGTAGTTTGGATTGGGAGGGGATGGCGGTGCTTTTGATCCTTTCTTTCCCATTTTTACCCCTAAATAAAAATAATATTTTCTACTTAAATTTGTCTAATCAAGCAACTTTCCTTATGAAGTTTAGATTGCTTACTTCTTGTATGATACTATTCCAATTGCTATGACCCAGAAAAAGAGCAAAAGGCCTGCTCCAAATTCAAACACCTGATTGCCAAAGGGAGAACCAACTGAATAGAATGTAAATGAGAGGAAAATTCCGATGATTAATGAAATGCCTCCCATGATGAAGGAAGCCAGCGAAATATTTTCCCAGTAATTCATAGTTCAATAGGGTGATGTTTTTATAAATAATTTTTTATCCTTGAGAAATCCAATTTCAAATCTATCCAGGCTTAGGCCCGGACTCGATTATTTCGAGGAGCTTGTTCCTTGATTTCAGGCCTTTTGATATCCTGACACTGTTGGTGGAAACTTTGTAGAATTTTGCAACCTGGCGGACCACATCCCTGTTCGCCTGTCCTTTCTCAAGCTTCTCTGTGGTGTGAACAATAAGAATTTCACCAGAAAACTCAGGTTTTCCGGATCCTGACAGAACCTTGACCTGCAGAAACAAGTGTAAAAAGATGGTTGGAGGGTTTATTAAATTACTCAGAAGCCTGAATAATCTCTGTGGGTATTGGGTTCTGAATTGCGTATACAGCAGGGCACTTTGGCCATGCCTTCTTAATCTGTTCCTTCAGTTCGGTCCCGGAAAGTACCTCCAATTTCAGTCCCTTTATAATTGGTGATTTGACATCGGTAACGACCGCACCGAGATCGTAGTCAAGGGTACCCCTTATCTTCAGGTCTTTCAACTCAAGACCTTCTTCCGCACATTCGGCGGCAAGAGTTGACCCGTAACAAGCCATGATCCCGTACAGAATATAGGTCAAAGGACTGGGCTGTACTCCCCTCCCTCCAAGGGCAGTTGGCTCGTCGCAACCCAAATTGAACTTTGTAGACTCAGACGCTAGAGTGGCTGAGAACATTGGGCTTCCTGAGAGGTTGAATGTCCCTGTAATTGTCTTTGATACCGGCAGGGAGTTGTTGTTTTCTTTTGCCTTCCTGGAACTTGCTCCATGAAGTTCAAGATTTATGTTATTCACTATTTCCGCCATGTTATCGAATTGTCATGTTGAAAAGAGATTTAAAGATGCGAGTCTCAAAGGGCAGCCAGAACTTCCTCAGTTGTCCTCACAAGTCCCATCCTCTTCAGAACGTACTCCACTGACACCCGATGTGCCTCTTCAGAGAGGTCTGACATTGCATCTTCCGGAAAAACCTGGTTGAATCCATACTCGTATGCGAACCTGGCTGTGCTTTCCACACCGTATGTGGTTGCAATGCCACCAAGTACAATGGTATCTATTCCCCTTCTTCTCAACTGCTGTTCAAGTTCGGTACCATAGAATGCTCCCCACTGATGTTTGGTTATGACCAGATCCTCATCCTTTACACCTAGTTCAGGAGGAAATTCTGCCCAATCCGCAGGGAC
>JBJKQM010000006.1:0-6107 GCA_046705365.1 Thermoplasmataceae archaeon | reverse complement strand
CTTTGATTAGGTATTTTGTTAAATTTGGATCTACATTCACTGTAATCACCCGAATAATGTCTAATGGAGATAATTGTGGAAATGTCTCTTTTCCGATTAATCACCATCGAAATTGAATGGTATGATGCTATATAACATATTCGATAGTAAACACAGTCCACAGGGCTATAAATACTAGGTTTACAATCGAATTATCCGTTGATAAACTTAAATATGGTTTAAGTATTGACTTATGCTTTATGATAAGGTTTGGAATAGCTGGGATACCTCTGACCAGCAAAGGAAGAACTTTTATAGAATCTGTTGAAGATGCCCATAATCTTGGTCTAAATGCTCTAGAGGTTCAGCTTCTCAGGGTTAATGTTGAAGAAAGTCCTGCTCTTGACTATGCAGGATTAAATCCCAGAGATATTGACTCATCAATTATTGTCGACGTCCTTAGACAGGATGAAGACGGCAACTACCAGGGAATAGGCATAGATACGGTAATTGAAGAGGATGATATTGTTCAGGAACTTTTCTGGAACATGGCCAGGAATTATGAAGACCTTATTGACGGAGGAAAACTGGCCAAGGAACTGGATGTCAAATTGTCAATGCACGCCCCGTATTACATGGAACTCCTCCAGGAGGACGAAATGGGTGACAAATCCTATAATCACCTCAAATGGACCCTTATGATTGGAAAGGCAATGATGGCCCACAGAGTGATTACACATACGGGTTTTTACAATGGAACGAAAAAGGACAGTTTGAAAAGGGCGACAGAGGTCTACGAAGACATATCCACTAAATATTCTCCAGATGAGGGATACCCATATGTGGGTGTAGAGTCATCAGGGAAAACTGAAATTTTCGGAACAGTTTCAGAATTGATGTCACTTTCAAAGAAGGTCAAGAACATTGAACCTATTCTGAATTTCCCCCATATACATTCTGTTAATGGCGGTTCTCTTATTGAAGTGAAGGATTTTGATGCAGTGATCAGTGAATTCTCAAAATATTCCAAGGGCGACCTTTATACAGAGTTTGCCGGTGTGGAGTATCAGGAACACAACGAGGAAAAGCTCACTGCAATAAAGCACGGAGATCTCAAGTTTGAAACTCTCGCTGAAGCACTTGTGGATTACGACAGGGACATGACAATTATTTCCAGTTCTCCACTGTTAGAGCATGACGCCCAATACATGAATCTGATTTATCTGAGGGCACTGTCCAAGAAGTTCCAGAAAAAAGCAGCAGCAGTAAAGAAAACAGTTGCGTGAGGTTTAAAGATGGCACGAACATATCCGGTAAAAAAAGGAGTCAGTGTATCTCCTGAAGCGCTTATGCAGAAAGCGAAAGAAATGACAGGAAATGCTAGCAACGAAAACGGCCACGTAGTTTGTTCTCTCCCTGGCCTAAAAAGGATTGAAATATTCCAGGATGGTAAGAATATCCAGGTGGAAACGGAGACCGATCCGAACAACCCGAATCCAATGGAAACCATCAAACAGTTTAACAATCTCATAGAGGCAGTTACCGGTTTTTCCTCAAAGGAACGAAAGAAACGTTTCTCTAAAGTCTGAAAGACATATACTCCAGATTTTATCCATTTTAACCGGACTGTTGATTTTATAATCATCAGTCTTGGAACCTGGTGATGACCTTATGGAATTTAATGAACCTTCCGTGAACTTTTACGTGATTAATGCTGAACAAAGCGCATCATTTTATTGCAGGCTATTCGGTTTCAAGGAAACATTCAGAACCCCTGAGCATGGAACACCGGATCATATAGAAATCAAAAAGGGAGAGTTCACAATGGGATTTGCGACACATGCTGCATCTTCATCGGTTCACAGGCTAAAAACTGAGTCGGGATCAGGCAATGCCGAAATAGTCCTGTGGGTAGAGGATACCGACGAAGCGTTTGACTTTCTCACCTCAAATGGTGTGAGAGCAGTGAGGGAGCCACATAACTTCATTGGAAAGTTGAGAGCTGCATGGCTGGAAGACCCTGACGGCAACCACATACAGATCGTTAGCCGGAAAACACGAGAAATTGAGACTTACGTGATATTTCCAATTTTAATGCAATAAAAATAATGTTTAAAAGAAAAAAATTCTAAAAAGAAATTTAAATTGTTTCAAGTAAAAGATTACTTGTACTTTATCTTGCTTGAGGCTCTGAAGACAAATTTCTTCTTGGAAGGAACCTCGATTATTTTCTTTGTCTGTGGGTTCCTTGCCTTTCTGGCCTGTTGGGTTTTTCTCTCGAAGATACCAAATCCAGCAAGGTTGATCTTGCTGTTTCTGTCTGCTTCAGAGACAACCGTGTCCAGGAAAGTCTTGATCACGTTTCTCGCGACCTTCTGGGTTGTGCCAGTTTTTTTAGATACTGTCTTAGAGAGCTCACTAATTCCTACCATGACATCCCTCCGATATGATAATATAGTTAGTTCTATTAAAATATTTGTATTGCATTTTTTCTGCAAATCTGAAATCGTTGATTTTTCTGATATTCTAAATTTATGATAAAAATTTTGAAATATTAATTTTGTTATTTTTAATATATATTAGTTATGCTTTGGAGATATCGTTGAATGTAAATCCCCTGTTTTCTAGAGTTTAAGAAAATCTAGATTTACTCAAGAAGCACTTATCATTTTCAGTCAAAACGGGTCAATCTCTGAAACAATTTCTGAAATTTATGTCGATTTCAAAAGTTTTGCTTTTTCATGAAAGTTAAAGAATTAAATACAATCTTCCAATTGAAGTTCTCGTGAAGTTAATAGAGAACTGGTTCTCAGAACGGTATTCGGATAACCTGCAACTTTCTTTTAGAGTGAAAGATCAACTCCTTTCAGTCAGAACAGATTTCCAGAGGATTGACGTCTTTGACACCTATGATTTCGGAAAACTCCTGACAATTGACGGAACTGTACAGTTGACTGAGAGGGACGAATTTGTCTATCATGAAATGATTACTATGGTCCCTTACTACCTGTCCAGCAAGGTCCCGAAAAAGGCTCTTGTTATTGGTGGCGGAGATGGTGGGACAGCAGGACAGCTAGTAAAGATGGGTTTTGAAGAAATAGTAAATGTAGAGATTGACACACAGGTTGTAGAAGTCTGCAAGAAATATTTTCCTGAACTTTACAGTTCCTTCAATGATAAGCGGGTTGAATTGAGGATAGAAGATGGCGTTAAGTACATCAAAACTACCAAAGAGAAATTCGATCTGGTAATAGTTGATTCTACCGATCCTGTTGGACCTGCTGAGGGCCTCTTCATGGAAGAGTTCTACCGGGCTATAAAAAATGTCCTTACCGAGAACGGTATTGTTGTTACCCAGTCTGGCTCTCCATTCTACCAGCCTAAAGCGTTGCAGATGGCTTACGGAGGAATGTCGAAAGTTTTCAGGTACGTAAAGCCTTATACGGCCTTCATACCCACTTACCCGAGTGGTTTCTGGTCTTTCACTATGGGGTTGGATTATGAACCTGTCTCCATTGAAAAAGAGATGAAATCCGGGAAATATTTCAATAAAGATGTTCTGGAAGGAGCGTTTAAGCTTCCACAGTTTGTGAAGGACCTTCTTCAGTAATAAAAATACTCATGTGAAGTGGATTAAACTCTACTTCACTTTCCATTTGTCCATTGATTCCTGCAGCTTGGTTTCATAAGCTGGCCCCAGGGTTCTGGCAATTTTCTGCAATTTTTTAAGATTCTTCAGGAAATTGTGTTTGCTGGAACTCTGTATAAGTTCATTGAAACTTTTTGTATCACTGGTTACTTTGACGAAGTAATATGCAAAGATCCCGGCAATCAGGAGGGCAAGTGCAAAGATCCAGTATTCCCAGTTCCCCATTACGGACAGGCTGAATCCGGACTCCATTACAGCAGTGTTCTTGATCACGAGATCATTAACCGTAAGGACTAGCAATACAACGCCAAATGCCATAAGGATGAGGTAAATTATTGACTGATATTCTCTCCAAGACGATGCCATTTTACGTCATTTCATAAATCCGAGTTATTTAACTTCATCGGTGTCAGTTTTGATGGACTGTTTCTGTTCCTGAGAATCCAGGAACTGCATGAGTTTTAGCAGTGCCTTAGCCCTGTGCGATATGCTGTTTTTCTCAGCAGTAGACATTTCGGCAAGTGTCTTTTCACTCTCTGCTGGCATAAAAATGGGATCAAAACCGAATCCGCCTTTACCTGAAATTGAATCAGCAATCCGCCCCTCAAGGATGCCTTCAAACTGGTGGCATATCCCCTTTACGCAATAAGTGATCACTGTCTGAAACTTAGCAGTCCTGTCCTTGCCAGCCACAAGCCTCAGGATTCCTTCGTTACCGATAGTTGCAGCAACAAATGATGAATACGGTCCGGGGAACCCATCAAGAGAGTCCACATACAACCCGGTATCTTCCAGGAAAAAATCCTCCCCAAGTTTAGCCATTATTTTCATTGCACTGTCAAGTGAGATTTCTGAGGTTGTATCAGCCTGAATTTCTTCGTACTTCAAATTTTTCCATTTAATCAGGTGGCCTGAGTCTTCCATCAACTTACTGATCTCGGTAAACTTGTGTTCATTGCTTGTAACAAAGAGAATCAAACGTATCTCCTTCTCCTTTCAAGTTCAGAAACGGTGTCCACTACCGTGTTCCAGTCTGCGAAGCCCTTCACGTAGCCTTCCCTGAAATTGGCCAGCAAATCTTCAGGGGAGGATGAAATAGCATTAATTGATTCACTGAAAAGATAAAGGTCCACAGCCATATCTTCAGTTTCTGAGTCTGCTTTCCCCATGCTAGTGTCAATTAGGTATGGTTTTCCATCATCAGCCACAAGAATGTTTGCAGCAGTGAGGTCTCCATGAGTCATTCCTCTGGAGTGCATAAGTCCAACATATTGTCCGAGGACATCCAGAAGGCCTTTGTGTTCACCTGCAGTCCTGAGGAAATTCCTTAAGGTTACACCATTGACTCTTTCATAAACAGCTGAGAAATTGGCTGTGTCAACATCGTAAACTGCTGGAACCGGGATGCCGCTATCTTTGGATTTAAGCAGCAAATTTATCTCATTTTTCATTCGTTCTAACCTGATTCTGCTGTCCAATAGCTGGTTACGGTAAGTCTTTGGCACTCTCATTTTGACTGCGGAATCTCTACCCCAGAATTTCTCAAATTTAATGACGGATTCTGCACCCCTGTTTTCAGGAATGGCGTTCCCTGAACTCTCTATCCAAGGCACATCAACCTGGTCAATCCGAAATCGCTGATCAACAGTGGTGTCTTGAATACTTACCCTGTGCCCACTTTCATACATCATCATGCCAGCCTGTGCAATCATTGCCCCATTATCCATGCAGTACTGGTCAGCAGTTAAATATGCCTTGATATGAAGGCTTTCGGATAAATCGGAAAGCATCTCTCTCAGTCTCTGGTTTTTCGCGACACCTCCTGCAAGCAGTATCTCGTTCTTTGATGTCTGATGCAGTCCTCTTTCAAGGACCTCAAGAAGCATTGCAAAAGAATACTCCTGAACACTGAAGCACACATCTTCAGGTCTTTCTCCCTTCCTGAGATACTCCTTTGCAGCTGTGTATATGCCAGAGAATGACGTATCCATCCCCTTGACTGAGTAGGGGAGTTCCAGAAGTTTGTTTCCATCCCTGGCAAGCTTCTCTATTTCTGGACCACCTGGAAAAGGATAGCCAAGGTCTCGGCCAAGTTTGTCAAGTAGGTTTCCCAACCCGATATCCATGGTTTCTCCCAGAACCCGGTATCGTCCTTCTGAGTGGGATATGACCTGGGTATTGCCTCCGGAAACGTACAGCATTATGGGATCCGACGCACCGGTGACCTTCCGTCCTATTTCAACATGACCAAGGGGATGGTTAACTCCAACTATGGGTTTACCTGCCTTGAGTGCTATAGTTCTGGCAGCTGTTGCTGCGATTCTCAGGCAAGGTCCAAGGCCGGGTCCGCGTGAGTATGCAATAAGGTCGATTTGTGATAGTTTCAGGCCAGAATCTCTTAATGCCCGCCCAACAACAGTCTTGACGTTTTCAGCGTGATGCAGAGCGGCTTCTCTGGGATGGATGCCGCCCTTTGGAT
>JBJKQM010000005.1:0-38257 GCA_046705365.1 Thermoplasmataceae archaeon | reverse complement strand
TCCCGGCCGGGGCGTATTAAGCAACATAGTTTTTTCATGCCAGAATAGAGTGACATAAAAACACATCCGACTTAGGGAAAATGTAATTATAGCGGCCTTGAGTAATTTTATCCATGAAGTATGAGATTAAGTATAAACCGAGTTATTCTATGCTTGAAGTTGAACTGGATACTAACGAGGAAATTACGGCTGAGGCGGGTGCCATGACTTACATGGACCCAACTGTGGAAGTTAAGACCACTATGAGAGAAAGGGGGTTCTTTAAAACCCTTGGCCTGGCAATATTCGGAGCACAGTCCTTTTTTGTAAATCACTACACTGGCCCTGGCAAAATCGCATTTGTTGCCGCACCGGTTGGTGATATTGACAAGCTTACTGTTTCGACCGGGGGTGGAATGATAATACAGAAAAGCGCTTATGTGGCGTCAACTGGTGATCTTGATCTTGATGTCAAATGGGAGGGTTTTACAAAAGGTCTTTTTGGCCAAGGGCTATTTATGCTGAAGGCTCACGGAGACGGAGATCTCTTCATCAATACTTTCGGAGCAATAGACAAACACGACCTCCAGGCTGGAGAAACCCTTATTGTAGACAATTTTCATCTGGTTGGTTTCACAGAATCCTGTTCCTACAAGGTCACGGGCTTTGGTGGTTTGAAAGAAACCATACTCAGCGGTGAAGGGTTTGTGACTGAAATAACCGGACCCGGTACAATTTACATCCAAACCAAAAACATGCGGGAATTTGTGGACTGGCTCTGGACCCTGATTGAACCCAGAGTAAACAGGATGCAGGCAAGAGCCAGATAAATCTAATTCCACCCGGAATATATTTTCCTGTCTATCATGAATGAAAGTTTAAAATGAGAAAATATGCTTCTGGATTGCTTTGTCTGCAATTACAGAGGGGTTGAATGGAAAAAAGAACTAAAATTATCACATCAGTGGTAATTGCAGCATTATTGGCTATAGCCGGTTATGCCACCTATGCCATTTTCCTTACTCCACACACATCACTCCCGACAAACAATGAAATTAACACATCACTTAGCCTGCAGAATGGCACGTATCGTGATCTGGTTGATTTCAACCTCCCTGATGGTGGATTTCTCTGGATAAACTACACAGCCGATGGCCCATTGACAGTTTATGTGTTAAACGCAACGCAGATGAATGGCTTTGCCCCTGGCTCTAACGTGTCATCCTATTACTCACCGGGTAACAACCTGGACCAGTTTTCTCAAACCAAACCTGTTGACCTTGCATCTGGATTATACCACATTGTATTTTTCAATTCTGGTAATTCTTCAACTCTGGTAAAATCAGCAAATATTTCATGGTATCCCAAAACAGTTTGATAATTTATATTGCATATGCATTTATTCAGTAACCCACGTTGGTTTAGGTTCAACTTCATGCCAATTTTTGCAGCAATTTTAATACGCAGGGCTCCTAATGTCTTGCATGATGGTTGAATTTCACATTATAGAATATAAATCAAGATATGAAATCTGCTTTCGTCTTATAAACTCTGTTTGGAGAAAATCCGGGGGTGTCAGATGAAACCTCTCGCGCTTATTATTTCTGTGATTATTATAGGGGCAGGCAGCGGAATTGCAGGCAGCGTTGGTTACGTTGCACTAAGCAGCTATGTTAATCATTCGGGAACCGTTAACATCGACAACTTTACAATTTCTCAGGATCTCATTGAACAATCAGCTTTTTCTCCAGTAACTTTCAATCTTCTAGCCACTTCTTCGGGTGATGGGGGATATCAGGTTTACCTTGAGAATAGCACATTGAACCTAACAATCTCATCAGGTTCATTCTACAAGGTCCTGAACTATACAGATGTATCACTTGGGTCCATGCTACTATTTGGTTCCCTCAATCCAGGAACTTATACAATAGGGGCCTCAGTTTTCCTGGGAAATGACATGGTTGTTCATGATCGTAGGCTCACAGTTCTCGCACCTGTGAATATTTCAGCCATTGGTGGACCAACAAATGTTTCGGATAAGAATGGAGCTGTTACTGTAAGTTACACTTTCACGAATATAACAGGGGGCCAGGAACCCTTCTACTACAACTGGACTGTGACAACAAACTATTATGGAAATATCCAGAATTATTCAGAAACTGACAGTAACCATTCTGGCATTTTTACCCTTTTGTTCTACAAAAACCCGGTAAATAGTTTCAGTTTTGGGGAGAATGCCACTTATTACATCAGTCTCACGGTCACAGATTCGCTTGGATACAGTGACTCTGTCCCGTATCCAGGCCTGGAGGTAAATGTCACGGGCAACTGATATGGGAATTTGTGTGATGATGTGTAAGAAGAAAGTATTTGAAATGGCTCCCGGAACTATAGTCATCTCCAAAACCCTTATTTTTTTGAATGCCCATGAAAAATCTTACATATGAATCGAAAAATTGGTATATACCCTAGACGGTACATTGCCCATTGGATCGAGAAAATCTCAGAACAAAGATTTCAGGAATAAGGAAAGGAACCAAGGTACAGCTGGTCCCCATGAGCATGAAAAATGGTGATGCATTCACCGCATTTGGAATACCATGTTCTGCTCCGGCTAGAAAAGTGTTCGAGCTGGACAAGCCCTTTTATGCAAGACTTGACAATTTCGATGGCGAGTCAATCTGGATTAGCTCAGAGGAGCATTTCTGCCTCAAGATTGCATATGATGAACTCAAAGATGTTTCCATATTGCTTGATACAACTAAAAAAATAACAAAAACCTCCACTTATTGAGTTAAGTATCTATTGCATGAGTTCACCGTTTTAATCCCTGATCTGGTATTCATGCCTTCTGGCTTGCTTTGAGCTTCTTGGGAATTAGTGCAAAGTAAAGCTGGAACTTGTTAAAATGTACCAAAGGTACTGAAAAACGTTATTATACGATATTATCTAACTCAATAAATATCATGAGCAATGGAAAGAGGAGCATTTTGGATGTCACCCACATCTCAACCAGAAATGGAACTTCTTTTAGGGTGACCCTCCCGAGAAAGGTGGTTGACAGCATCGGCCTCACACCCCAGGATAATGTAGTGGTATTCTTCCTGGAAGATGGAAAAGTCATCCTTGACAAGCTGAAAGAAATTTAAATCCCCTTTTTATAAGTGGAGCCTTCAGCGACAACTATAATCCTAACTGCTTTTTGCTTTCAGGAGACAGATCAAAGATATCTGAGAGATCAATGAGTGCAACCTGAAGACAATATACGGAATCAGTTCTCAATTTGAGTATCTCCCCGTCAAATTCTTCAAAATGTGCCTCAAATGGATCGAATAACTCAATTGGATTGCTTTCATAAGTTGTACAGGGAACCCCTATTGCGGTTGATTCATCTCCGTACCTAATGCTTTGTGGGATTATCAAGACCTTTTGCCCTTTTTTAATTCTTGATAATTTCCGTTTAAGTTGAACTTCATCCATTGGTGATTGGACATTTGTGGGAATATAACAATTTTTCCACTATCAAATGCAATTTTTCCTTTTCAAACTAAATAAGATGAAGTGCAACCCATGGATTGAAACTCGTCACTGTAAAAAGACAAACATTTCTGTTTGCTTCCATGCTACAGAGGTTCTTTCAGTAATTCGAATAGTTATTCACCCTCATATTTTAGACTATCAAGAATTAAGCAAGCAAAAACTTGACTAATAATGGAACAGGGACGGAAGAGGTCAATATTGGATGTTGCCCATGTTACTTCGAGGGGCAAATCATACAGGATCACTCTCCCCAGAAAGGTCGCTGAATCTATCCAGATCAATGGTGACGATGAAATCCTCGTGTTCTTCAAGGAAGACGACGGGACTGTCACTCTTGAAAAGATGAGGAAGCAATAAATAGGCCCTTTTGGAATTCGATCTGGACTGATAACGGCACGCTTACTGCAGGTTTTAAACCTATTCTAAAAGCAAGTGAACGCTATACTTACAGGTTGGATTCAGACTGACCATTTGGAACCCCAATCACCGAGCGTTCCCAGGACCTCTCGCAAAGATTGACCCTTTTCTGTGAGCGAGTAAGAAACTGAAAATGGCTGGGTTGATAACACTTCCCTGCGGACGATCCCTTTGTCTGTCAGTGCTTTCAAATTGTTGGAAAGTGTCTTGGAACTAATTCCTTTGGCATTTCTGAGAAGCTCATTGAAGCCCATATTTTTTGACATTAGATATCGTATGATTATGAGATTCCACTCTCCTCCTAGTTCTCGAATAGCTGATACTATCGGGCATTTTTCTAATTCAGTTCTCTTTATCATTTCGACCACTTACCTTGTAGTTACTTGATGAGGGTGGGTTTCCCTAAAGGCTTTAAATGTATTTTGTATATCTACTTTACTTAGTAAACTCAGATGATTATGGTGGCAAGGTATAAGAATAAAATTAGATTGTAAATAAGAAACTACGTACTAACAATTATGGTCATTTGGGGTGAAAAGTAATTGAGGTGTAAGATGAACAATTTTCAGCACGAAAAAGAAATAAAACATGTTTTCACTGGCCAGCAGACGTACGATGGTGCTGGCGTGAAACTCAACCGTATTATGGGAGGGCATGCCTCAGCGCAGATCACTGATCCTTTCCTTATGTTGGATCATTTTGGTTCCTCAAAGGTAGAGGAATACATCAAGGGATTCCCCTGGCATCCCCACAGGGGAATAGAGACAGTGACATATCTTCTTTCAGGAAAGGTTTTCCATGAAGACAGTGAAGGTCATAAGGGCGTAATTCACACAAACGATCTTCAGTGGATGACTGCGGGAAGTGGTATTTTTCACCAGGAAATGCCTCGTCCTCTTGACGAAAATGATCCTGAGGAACTGCTTAAAGCAGTCGGCCTTCCAACCAATGTATCCGGTTTCCAGCTCTGGATAAACCTTCCTGCCAGACATAAAATGACGATGCCAACATACAGGGATATCAAAGGAAACGGAGTTCCAATTATAGAGGCAGATGGAGGGGCCAGAGTAAAGATAATAGCAGGAACATTTGGTGGCGAGGCTGGCCCGTTTGACGGTGCGTATGGAGTTGATCCAACCTATCTGGATGTTTCACTCCCGGAAGAATCCGATTTCAGGTTCCCGGTAAAAAATGGATACAATTCACTTGTATACATCGTGGGCGGGGAGGGCCATTTCGATTCCAAGGATGAAAATAAATACGTGCCTGGCCAGGCACTCGTCTACTCCGAGGATGGCGATTACCTGAAAATAAATACAGAAGACTCGGCTTTGAGATTCATAGTCCTTTCCGGAAAACCCCTTAAAGAACCGATTTGGTGGCATGGCCCAATCGTAATGAACAGCCAGGAGCAGATCGTGGAGGCTATGAATGACCTGAGAAATGGAAAGTTTGTCAGGGAGAAAAACCCTGCAGTAGTTGATTAACAACAACTAACTTATTTTTTTAGTTACACTTTAGATACTTTGTCATCATTAAGTTTTGAAAAATATGTCACACGTGGTTTTTGAAACAAATATGGGCAAGATTAAGATTGAGCTTTTCGAAAAAGAGATGCCCATAACTGCTGGCAACTTCAGAAAACTTGTGGAGCAGGGCTTCTACAATGGCGTTATTTTCCACAGGGTAATACCTGACTTCATGATTCAGGGAGGAGACCCCACAGGCACAGGAATGGGTGGACCCGGCTACACCATAAAAGATGAGTTTACCAAATCAAACAGCAACTCCAGGGGTACCATTTCAATGGCAAACGCTGGCCCGAATACAGGAGGAAGCCAGTTCTTTATCAATGTAGTAGATAACCATTTCCTTAATTCAAAACATCCGGTTTTCGGCAAGGTTGTTGAAGGAATGGACGTGGCAGACAAGATAAGCAAAGTTCAGAGAAATCGCCAAGATAGACCGCTTTCAGAGGTTAAAATTCAGAAAGCAACCTATCAACCTTAATTTTTTTTGGGTTAGAGAGTATTTTTAAAATAATGAGAGATTTTCTTAACTATGAACCTCAACGATCTTATTGGGCAGAAAGTACAGGTTTGGATCCTGAACCAATCACAGGAGAGTCTCACTCCCGGAACTAGATTCGAAGGAACATTCAAGGGAGTGGATCAGGGAGCATACATTTTCGAGCCATCTGAGCCGGAATACGGGAAAATAGTGGTTCTTCCGATAGGATCTTGCAGACTGATGTTTATTTGACATCTTTGATATAGCGTTAGGTCGAGGATTTGAGGGGTTCAACAGTCTCTAATAGAATTTCAAATATTCTTCCGCGGTAGAAATCCGCATCCATGCCTTTGAACTTAGCTGTTACCATAACGATGTAAGTGTTCAAAGTGGTCTCATCAACGGTGATCATGAAATCTCCATTGTAGTCCTCTAAATTGCCAACTCCCCTGGCTATTGGTTCCTTTATGGAATCAAGATCAATGTACTTTGGAACTTCATATCTTGCTTTGACTATTATCCCTGGCGACCTCACGATCACTGCCGCCTGCACTATTACACCATTTGGAAGTTTGATCCTATCCCCTGAAACCAGTGTCATAACAGTATAATTAATGGTTATATCCTCTACAGTACCGGTATAAGCAGTGGATTCTATCCTGTCCACTGAAAAGTACTTTGGGAAAACTGTTGGATAAGTACCTCCATACTGCCATGTGTTTAATGTGACAAGGTCCCCTATTTTGAATGGTCTCGTAACTGTTAACAAAATCCCGGCAAACTGGTTTGCCAGAACCGTCTGCGAAGCAAGTCCTATTACCACAGTAATCAGTGAGCCACCCAGTATGAGAGAGGATACATTCACGCCCAGTGTGGCGAGTATAGCCACAGCCATTACAAAATAACCGAATATATTCAGGAGGAATGTCAGCGGGTGGATCTTGGAGCGATCCGTGAACCTTGAAAAGTAGCCGTTGAGGAAACGGCCAATTATCCGTATAATCACATATATAATTGCAGCAACCAGTATGGCATTGGCAAACCGGAACCACTGAAATGGTATGCTCAGAGATTCTGAGATTATGTAAACAAAAACGAGAAGCACAATGAGTAAAGCAATTGATGCGGCGATGGATGCTATTACTTTAGTTCTACCGCTCTCTGCCATATATCCCTATGAACAACCTGAAATATTTACATTTGTGTTTAAATTCTAAGCCTTAACTGCAAAGGAAAGTGATCCTCAGGACACCTTTGTTCCTTCTACCGGCAAGCCCGACTGTTCCCATTCCTCGATTCCACCCTCATAAGCCATAGCATTGTAACCCATCCCGCTCAGGAGATGAGCGGCTCTCTTTGACGCCCCGCAAGTATAACTCTTGCAGTAGGTTATGACGTCCTTCTTTCCGCCAAGAGCATCAAGTTCACCATCCTCAAGCAGATCGAATGGTATGGAAACTGAGCCCTTGATGTGTACTTCATCATAGGCAGACCTTGCCAGGACATTTACAACTACGGCCGTTCCATTCTTAATATGGTTCAGGACTTCTTCCTTGGTTAGGATCGCAACCTCTTGTTCCATTGAAAAATCATACGATTCCCGTATAAAAAAATTAAGGAATCGTTCCAGCTACAGTAATGCTTCATTACTTGCGTGACATTAATTTTCCACAAATTCCCTGATTTTGGAAATTCCTTCCTTAATTGTTTCATCATCGGTTGCAAATGAAAGCCTGAAATGATGCTCTCCCTGTTTCCCAAATGCAGAACCGGGGGTGACAACCACCAGTTTTTCAGTCAGCAGTTTTTCAGAAAAATCATCGCTAGGCATATCTGCCTTATATCTGACAAATGCGTAAAAAGTTCCCTCTGGCTTTCTCATGGAGAGCGCATCAGAATCAGATATCAAGTCGTAAACCAGATCCCTTCTCTTCCGGAATATCTCATTGAATTTCCTAGGGGTCTCCCTGTCATTTATGGCAGCAAGGGATGCGTACTGAGAAATGGACGGGGCGCATGTAATTGTCTGCTGTTGAATCTTGTTTGAAGCTTTGATTATCTCATCATCAGCTATCATGTACCCTATTCTCCAGCCGGTCATGGCGTAACTTTTCGAGAATCCGCCTATGGTAATGGTCTTACTGAACATTTCTTCCATTGAAGCAGGAGAAAACATCTTTCCTTCGAAAATAAGATCTTCATAAATCTCATCGCTGACCAGATACATGTTATTTTCCAGAATGAAATCTGAAAGGGCCTTCATCTCTTTTTCCGAATAGACTTTGCCAGTTGGATTTGTAGGGTTGCTTAACATCAACATCTTTGTTCTTGGCGTAACAAGCTTTCTCATATCATCCAGGTCAAAGGAATAATTTGAATCAGTGGGTGAAGGCAGTACTTTTGCGCCATGTAACCTGACAATATCCGGGTATGAAAGGTAATATGGTTCTGGCAGTATAACTTCATCACCGGGATTAAGCAGAGACATAACTGCAAGGTTTAGGGAGAATTTTGTAGGAGTAACGAGAACATTTTTCACCGAGGCTTTAACTCCATTTACCTCATGCATTTTCTTTGAGATTGCTTCTCTAAGTTCTATTATGCCATAGGATGAGGTGTAGTGGGTTTTCCCTTTCATTGCATAGTCGAAACCGGTTTTAATGATATGTTCAGGAGTGGTAAAATCAGGTTCTCCAATACCGAAGTTGTAGACCTTCTTCCCCGCTTTGACAAGCTCTGCTGCCTTATTGCTAGTTGATACACTCTTGGATTCTGATATGGAAGACAACCTGGTGGATAACATTCAAGAACCTATGTCATTCATTATTATAGCTTTCACCTTTGTGCGAGGCTACTGCAAAGAGTTTAATCCGGACAGATTTTATATATTAAATTAAATTAATGAATAAAATGGAGTTAGACGAGGACTTCGATCGCTTAGACAGAATGAGAGGATATGGGGTAATCCCTGCTTCCCTTTTCATCATTGGCATTTCACTATTCTTCATGACCATTCCCGTAATATTTATACTAACACCATTTTTAGGAGGGATTGGCGTTTCTGCTTTCCTGTTTGATTTGAAAAGATTGAAGGCGGAAGAAAAATCCAAACTCTTGCTCAGCATTATTCTGTATATTGTTGGATTTTTCGTTTTCATTTTTGCCATTGTATTCACTACCCTGGTCCCGCTTGCAGTGAGTAATTCCTTTACTGAGCAGCAGGCTTTCAACCAGACAAGGCTTGGGCTAATGGTCTCATTCGGCAGTTCAATTCTTTTCCAGGCATCGTATATGATTCTGCCATATGGGATCGCCACACGAATGGAGAAGAAATTGCTTGCTTCAGCACTAGTCATATATGCCGTTCTTGCGGTAATTGATATGGAACTTGTTAACAACGGGACCGTCTATCCTCAGCTTCTTCCCGGTTCTACTTCGAATTCCTTCGGCTTCAACATAATCAACTTTGAATTGGCCCGAATTGTGATTTCACCGGGCCTCATTGTCATGGCAGCGGCATACCTGTTAATTTCCTTGAGAATATATAGGAAATCTCAGGAAGAAAAAATGAGGATTATCTGAAACAATAACTGGACAGTTTCCAGAATAGAATGTTTAAATGATTTTATACTCAGTCCCAATTTGCATCCAGCGAATCGGTTGCCCAATGGCAGAGCCGAAAGCGAGTATGATTAAATGATGATAAACAGGGAATTTGCCTCCTCAATCAAGAAATTAATGCCTCAGAAGCAGAGGGAAAGTGACCTGAACAGGCCTGTATCCATGTGGAGAGAAAAGGATCGCCTGAGAGGTTTTCCTGAAACTACCATGGTTGTTATTTTCAAAACAACAGGTTGTTCCTGGTATAGATTCTCCTCCTGTTCCATGTGCGGTTACTTCAATGACGTATCGCGGGAAGTTAGGACTGAAAACCTGAAAAATCAGATTGATGCAATGTCTGAAGCAATCGAAGATACAAAGATACTCAAGGTCTTCACTTCTGGAAGTTTCCTTGATCCACAGGAATTTCCGCTGGAGGCGAGAAACTACTTTTTTGAGAAGATAAAGGGCAGGATTGAGAAACTGCTTGTGGAATCCAGGACAGAATACATTACTGAAAGCAATATTGCTTATCTGAAGGAATATGGAATTCCAATCAGGATTGCAATCGGGCTGGAAAGCGCAAATGACGAGATAATGAAAAACTCCATAAACAAGGGAAGCAATTTTGCAAAGTTCGTTACTGCTGCACAGGCCGTTCATAGAATGGGGTATGAACTGAGGACCTACCTTTTGTTCAAACCGCTTTTCCTTTCTGAGGAGGAATCCATCGAAGACATGTTAGAGTCAATAAGCAAAGCTGCTGAGTTTTCCACAGACATTTCTGTAAACCCGATGAATATTCAGAAAAATACAATGGTTGAATATCTCTGGAAGAAGGGGCTGTACCGCCTGCCCAGACTATGGAGCCTGGCAAGAATACTGCTTGAGGCGCAAAAGTATGGAGTACAGGTTGTTTCCTATCCAACAGGTGGAAATAAAGAGAGAGGTATCCACAACGACTCAAGAGATACAGAGTTGCTCCAGCTCATTTACAACTGTTCCCTTGAGCAGGATTTTTCTGAACTCAGGGCCTACTACGACTCAGCTGACAAGGAAACATATCTGGAAACCATTGCGGCGGAAAAAGTCAACCTGTACCAGCCTGACCTCGAGAAACTTGTAGGAAGAACAGCGGATGCTTCAGTACTAGTCTGAAGTATCGAATTTGTAAAGGCCGCCCCGGGAATTGTCTGGGTTCTCTGAATCAGTTATAGAAAGAATATCCCTCTTTTCCATTTCTTCATCCAGCCTGTCAGCAACCTGAATTGCTCTTCTGACAATTACATCCCAGTACTTTGGAACGTCTTCCTCGGGAATTTCTTCCGCTGCGATTTCAGTTCCACCAAATTTAACAACTATCCCCCTGTACTTCTTTCCTGTCTTCTCTTCAAGCATTTTCAGGTAGGAAGCTAACTGGGTCTTGTGATATTCTTCGATTTTATCAGAACTAGTTGAACTTTTGAGTTCTATGGCTTCATTCAGATCATCATGGAGCAAATCTATGACTCCCACGAAATCTATCCGGTCGAAACCCATGTAATGCCACCTGTGTGGAATTGAAAAATACATTCTGTATTCTGCCTTATATCCCTCGTTCTTTACAAGGTTCTGCACATGATTGTGCAATGCGGTGCCTCTGAACATGTTGAGTTTATCCCTGAGGGTTTCTTCCTTCTCCCCAAGTTTTCTCTTGATTTCCTGCTCGGCACTGAACGAAAGCCCGCTGATGCTGAGTCTGTTTAACGGGATCTTCTTTGTGTAGGGTTTGCCTTCTACGAGACCCCTGAAAAGAGCCTCAACTTCATCCTTCCTGTCCATGTCTTCTTCTCAATTCAAAAGTAGGTTAAAATACTGTTTAAACCCATGGTATGTTCCTTTTGTAGATCCACAAACTGTAAATTTTGTTCCAAACCTAAGAAAATTATAGCCGAAACAAATCATGTTGTGCAGTGAAACTCAAGGATATCGGGGAAAGGGCCCTTATTGAGAACATCTTCAAGAATTTCGGGATTAAACAGGAAAAAGACGACTGTGCCCTGATCGATAATGGAAATAACTACTACATGCTGAGTACTGATATCATTAGAGCCGGTTCACATATACCACATGGCGCCAAACCCAGGCAGGTCGGAAAGTTCGCTGCCAATGTGAATCTCAGTGACATAGCCGCCATGGCCGGTGAACCGTTGGGTCTTCTTATGTCGTACCTCCTGAATCCGGACTCTGAGGAGAGTTACTTCCGGGAACTGGTAGGAGGAGTTTTTGATGCTGCGAGATCACAAGACACTGATGTGCTCGGCGGCGATACTAAAGAAGGCGATGAGCTTATCCTTAGCGGAACTGCAGTGGGAAGGCAGGAAAAGTCCCTCACAAGGAAGAGAAGCGACATAAGAAAGGGACAGGTACTTGCGGTAACTAATAAGCTTGGGAAATCTGCTTCCGGATATGTATTTTACTCGGCAGGGTACCAGAAATCCAGAGGGATAGACCTGATGATGAACATAACCCCGAGGATAAAGGAGGCGAGAATAATCAGTGAACATGGAGGTAAATTCATGATGGATCTTTCAGATGGCCTTTACTCTAGCATCAGCCAGATGCAATCAGATTATGGTGTAGGGTTCAGGATAGTAGAGGATGAACTCCCCATGGACAGCAATGTCAAGAAGGCTGCTGATATTTCAGGGGCCACTATGACCGATTTAATGTGTGCATTCGGGGGCGATTATGAATTGCTGTTTACAATCGACAATGATAACTACAAGGATTTTGCCACAGCAATGGAAGCCGAAAATATCCCTGTAAGTTTCATCGGCGATGTCTGGAATGGCGAAAACATTCTTTACAATGGTGCCCACTGGTCAAAAATCACAAACCGAGGATACGAACATTTTTCCTCGAAGCCTAAATTGGGAAGAATTTAATCAGTTCAGTTTGGTGTAATCTTCTTGTCTTCCTTGGTCTCAGTGCTGTCTGAATCCAGGAATTCTTCCTTGAACCTGGTTCCGATCCTTTTGGCCTCTTCCTTCAATTCTCCTGTAAACTTGTGAAGCCTTTCTTTAAACATACTATATTATCTACATACACCCTATAAATATTTTTCGTTATATTTCTGCAAGAATTCTTTCGCAAACGAACAACAATATTGCGATTTTTGTCTGCTGATTGTCGGACAAAGCCCTCAAATGAACCATTTACACACTTTTGGAACTCGGAAAAAAAGCTTTGTTTCATAATGTTAATTCTATTTTTGAAGACATATGATAAAAAGTTCAGAAAACAGGATGCTTGAAGAGATAAGAAAACTTGATGCCGAAAGACTTGGAATAAATGAACTCAGGAAGCATAATTCAGACCTTTATGGGTACTACATAAACTGGCTTGTTAAACGGGAGAATGCTTTGATAAGGAAATATATCAGGAAATTTGACAAATGGCCTGACCTTACATTTGGTTCATTGATAGTACCTGCAAATATACAGAGTTATATCCCTACTGTCTAATTTTTATATTTTCATCAATTTGATACTAAAAACAATATATCACTTCAAATTCTCGTTATCTGTTGAACATGAATACAGCCTACGAACAGATCCAGGTCAACAGGAGCTTGAAAGCCATAGGAGATGAGATACGAGACTACTGGAGCCAGGCTGGTATTATTCAGAAATCACTTTCCACCCCACTGGGAAACAAGCCCTTTGTTTTTCTTGAAGGCCCTCCGACTGCAAATGGTAGGCCTCATGTAGGTCATGCCATGACCAGGACAATGAAGGATTCCGTGCTAAGATACAAATACATGACTGGCCACGACATAAGGAGGAGAACAGGCGGCTGGGATTGCCACGGACTTCCGGTGGAAATAGAGGCAGAGAAGCATTTTGGCTTTAAGACTAAAAAGGAAATCGAAGACTTCGGAATATCAAAATTCAATGATTACTGCCGTGAAAGTATATTCAAGTACATAGACGAGTGGATGGAAGCTGACCAGAAAATAGGATTCTGGGTCGACCATAAGAAAGCTTACGTGACACTGAGGAATGAATACATAGAAAGCGAATGGTGGGCCCTTAAGTCACTTTTTGACAAAGGTCTGCTGGTAAGGGATTTCAAGATAGTCCCCTACTGCCCCAGGTGTGAAACATCACTGAGCTCCCATGAAGTTTCTCAGGGTTACGATGATGTCAAGGACCCTTCAGTTTATGTGAAATTCAAGGAAATCGGTGAAGAGAACACTTATTTCCTTGCATGGACAACAACTCCATGGACACTTCCGTCCAATGAGTTTCTCTCTATAAGCGACAAGATCGAATATTCGCTGGTTCAGGTTGAAAACGAGAAATATTACGTCGCTTCAGCGGTTGTCCCAAAACTATTTGGCAAGGATGCGAAGGTGGTCAAGACGGTCCATGGGAGGGACCTTGTCAATCGCAAGTATGAACAACTGATTAAATTCCTGCCGGCTCCAGATAATACTATGTTTGTTGTTCCGGGAGATCACGTTAACATAGAGGAAGGGACAGGAATAGTTCACACCTCACCCGCCTTCGGCGCTGATGACTTCGATGTAGGAAAACGATATGGTGTTGAAATCCTGAACCCGATAAATCTGTCAGGAAAGTTCAATGACGAAAGATTACCATGGAATGGGAAGTTCTTCAAGGATGCAGATGTCGAAATCATAGTTCACCTAAAGAAGAACAACCAGCTTTTCAGGTCAGAAAAGATAACTCACTCATACCCTTTCTGCTACCGATGTGGAACAGCACTTGTTTACTACCCACTCCAGGCATGGTTCGTCAGGGTTTCAACCATAAGGCAGAAGCTACTGGAAAATAACAGTAAGATTAACTGGCTGCCTGAGCACTTAAAAGAAGGGAGATTTGGCAATTTCCTGAGTGAAGCAAAGGACTGGGCCCTCAGCAGGAATAGGTACTGGGGAACAACCCTACCTGTGTGGACATGCAAAAACGACCACATGAGGGCCGTCGGGAGCGTGGCTGAATTAAAGGCACTTTCAGGCAAGACCCCCAAGGATCTGCACAGGCCTCACATAGACGAAATCACTTTCAAGTGTGAAAAATGCGGTGAAGTTATGCACAGGGAACCTTATGTCATCGATACATGGTTTGACTCTGGAAGTTCAACATATGCTGCACTTCATTACCCATTTGAAACCACAGAATTGAGCCACAACTTCCCCATAACATACATAACTGAGGCCATAGACCAGACAAGAGGCTGGTTTTACACCCTTCATGTAATTTCATCACTGCTATTTGACAGGAATGCATATGAAAATGCACTCTCCATTGACTTTATCCTGGACGAACAGGGCAGAAAAATGAGCAAGAGCAAAGGAAATTCAGTTTTTGCACTTGATTTCCTCAACGAACATGGCCCTGATCCAGTCAGGGCATTTTTCCTCACTGGAGTTCCATGGAGAGCAAAGGCCATAGACAAGAAACTCATTAACGAGACTTCCAGGAAGATCTTCGGAACTTTAGCAAACATATACTCATTTTTCGCTTCCAATGCAAATCTGGACAATTACAGGTATGAAGGATTTCATGGCTCAGAGAACAAGCTGGACAGATGGATCGTCTCAAGAACGAACAGCACTGTCAGAGATGTAACCGAAAACATGGACACATACAACATGCATATAGCCCTTAGGAATATAGCTGATCTCATAGAAGATTATTCCAACTTCTACCTCAGGCTTTCAAGAAGAAGGTTCTGGTCGGATGAACTCACGGAAGAGAAGAAGAACGCATACTCCACTCTTGTCTATGTTATGGAACGGGTCCTGCTAATGCTGGCTCCGTTGACTCCATTCTTCCCCGACTACCTCTACCTCAAACTTCACCCAGATTCAGAAAGTATCCACCTTCAAAAATATCCGGAGTTCGAAGAATCACTCATAGATTTGAGACTGGAAGAGGAAATGAGAGTAGCTTCATCTCTGCTTGAAATGACGAGAAGGCTGAGGCAGGAAAATTCTGTTAAAGGCAGGCAGCCCGTAACCGAAGTTCTCATAAACACTGCAGTTCCCGTAAGCGATTATGTTCTGGAAGCAGTATCCCCTGAAATAAATGCAAAGAATATCAAATTCATCAACTCTTCTGAAAGGCCTGTGAACAGAAAGATGAAGCTTGTCCTGCAGAAGGCTGCACCAGTCCTGAAAGGTAAGTTACAGAAAGTCAGGGAAAGAGTTGAAAACGACAATGGAACGCTTGCAACACAACTGGAAGAGAAAGGCCAGGTTGAAGTTGAGGGTGAAACACTTCCAGCTGAATTTATCCAGGTCTCGGATGAGGCAACACCCAACTTCGCTATGGCATCTGATCCTAAGCTGTCTCTTGAGGTATTCCTCAACCTGGAAATAGACTCAACTCTCCTTCTTGAGGGCATGGCCAGAGAACTGGTCAGGAGAGTCCAGGTAATGAGGAAAGAACTTGACCTGAACTACGATCAGGAGATAAATTTATCAATATGGGGAGATAGTAATATAAGTGAAGTTCTCCAAAAATATGGTGAATGGATCAAAAAAGAGACATTGGCTGTATCACTGAAGGAAGAGAAAGAGAAGGATGCCAGAGAATGGGATCTTGACGGTGATGTGGTTCTTATCTCGGTGAGGTCGGTATAGACGGTAAAAATACCTAACGGGAACAGGGCATTCATTGTGGGCAGGTTTCAGCCTTTTCATTATGGCCACCTAGAACTAATAAAGCAGATATTGAAAGAGAATGACTCAGTCATTATAGGTATCGGGAGTGCCCAGTATTCCCATACTCTCAAGGATCCATTCACTGCGGGTGAACGCCACCTTATGATTTCTTCCACACTTGAAAATGAGAATATTTTCCAGTTTTATCTCGTGCCCATCGAGGACGTAAACTCAAACCCTCTATGGGTTGCCCACGTGGAATCCCTGACTCCTAAATTCAACAAAGTCTACACAAATAATCCGCTTGTACGGAGACTCTTCGGGGAAAAGGGTTACGAAGTTCACTCGATGGACCTTATGAACCGTGTCGCATGGTCAGGAACTCATATCCGTGAAAAAATACTCAATAATAAAAACTGGAAAAAAGACGTCCCGAAGATTGTCTATGACATCATAATGGAAATAGATGGAGTGAACAGATTGAGGGATCTGTCCAAAACTGATGAAGATGAAATTTAATTTTTTTCTATGATCTTCATAATTACATCCCTGTCAAGCAGGATGTGCGGAATGAGTACATATTCATCGGCCTGATGAGCCACCTCTGGCATTGTGGTGCTCCACACCACGGCGTCAAAGCCCTTCCTGCGGAAGAATGCTGCACAGGTTCCTCCGCCTATTCCAACGGCAGAAGGTTCTGCACCCCTTAATTCCTTGATGGCTTTCTTGAGTTCCAGCACCACCGGTGCATCCATTCTGGTTGGGATTGGTGCCTGTTCTTTCTGGGCAAATTCATAGGTTATCTTTGCCTTGCTGTTTCTCTGGAAATCCCTTATTTGCTGGTCTATGAAATCTATGACCATGTCGAGATCATATTGTGGCAGAATTCTGCAGTCCATGTATATGACTTCGGTTCCTGGTATTGTGTTGATATTATCCACATTCCGGTCATGTCTGGTTGGCTCAAATGTTGAAACTGGTGGAGAAAAAATTGCATTTGTTGCGGGGAAATTCCTATGTAGTCCCTCGTCCAGGTTTA
This sequence comes from Thermoplasmataceae archaeon, assembly GCA_046705365.1. Taxonomy (GTDB): domain Archaea; phylum Thermoplasmatota; class Thermoplasmata; order Thermoplasmatales; family Thermoplasmataceae; genus JAJZOM01. The sequence goes on along the minus strand of JBJKQM010000005.1, from coordinate 20,996 downwards.
AAATGAATTTCATGGCTTCCCTGTTGGCATTCACAGCCATGAACGGCATACTTGCATGATATTGCTTTCCGGAAACCTTGAACTTGATCCACATTATACTCTTCTCCGCAATTTCAATCTGCAGGCCGTCCTCAGTTCCTGCGTCAGGGACAATAATCAGATCATTTTCCTTAAAAATAGGCTTCTCCAGAAGGTGCTGTATACCGTAAACACTTCCATTTTCCTCATCTGCAACAAATGCAAATCCCAAAGTGTATTTCAGTTTTGAAGGGTCAAGTTTCTTAAGGATAAGCAGTGACAGGAAAATAGCCTGACCATCATCTGAAGTCCCCCTCCCGTAGATTTTATCACCCTCAACTGTCGTTTGAAAAGGCGGTTTTGTCCAAAGTGAGGGATCTCCAACGGGAACAGTGTCTATATGTGGTATTATCCAGAAAGTCTGGGGCTGGTTGCCAACAGTCAAAACTATGTTTGACCTTACGGCACTGGATTTATCAGTAATGTCGAATCGCTTATAATTGCTGTAGCCAAGCTCATCCAGAATCCTGCAGATTTCATCTGCTTTCTCCTTTTCTCCAATTCCACCTGATTCAGGCGAGATAGACCTTATTGCAATAAGTCTGCTGGCTACTGTCTTTATAAAATCTTCATCTGAGAGTTCTTTCAGGTTTACAGGCATGTTTTGCTATAGAACAACTCACATAATATTCCTTTCCAAGATTTCCCTTAAAAACTTTATTTAATGGATAAGAATTATTCCGCCGCAGATGGAGAACAAAAAGAGTGACTTCAGCGAATGGTACAACGAAATCATTGAGAGCAGCGGCCTCAGCGACAAGAGATACCCAATAAAAGGGATGAATGTATGGCTGCCTTATGGCCTGAAGATCATGCAGAACATAGACCGTTCAATCAGGGACAGCGTAGACTCAAGAAATTTCCAGGAAGTGAGCTTCCCGGTTCTCATAACACGTGACCAGCTCTCCGTTGAATTTGACCACGTTAAGGGTTTTGAAGGTGAAGTTTTCTGGGTCACCAGAGGAGGAAGGGAACCGCTTGAAGTGGAGATGGCCCTCAGGCCAACAAGCGAGGCTGCGATGTACGGGATGTTCTCTCTCTGGATCAGATCGCACACTGATCTACCATTGAAAATATACCAGATTGTGAATGTTTACAGACACGAAACCAAACATACACGTTCATTCATCAGAATAAGGGAGATACATTTCTTTGAATCCCATACTGCCCATGACACTTATGAGGATGCGGAACGTCAGATGAAGGAATACCTTGATGTTTGGGCTGAACTCACGAACACGCTCTGCCTGCCTTTTGAAGTCCACCGAAGACCGGACTGGGATAAATTCCCCGGAGCCAGATACACTCTGGCATTTGACACGATTATGCCGGGAGGCAGAAGCCTTCAAATCGGGACGATCCACCAGTACGGAACCAATTTCTCGGAAACCTATGACATCAAGTACCTTCAGGAAGATGGCGAGCATGCATATGCGCATCAGACTACATTTGGGCTTAGCGAGCGTCTCCTTGCAGCAACTATCAGCCTGCATGGGGATGATCAGGGCCTAATACTCCCGCCAGGAATTGCGCCAATCCAGGCAGTCATAGTTCCTATACCGTCAAAGAAAGTTGATACCACTGAATTTGCCAGAAAGATCCACTCACTCCTGCTTGAAAAGGGATTCAGGTCCAAGATAGACGAGAGAGAGAACTATACACCTGGTTTTAAGTTCAACGACTGGGAAATGAAAGGTGTACCAGTAAGGATAGAAATCGGTGAACGAGAAGTTACCGGAAATAATGTTGTAATGGTCCCCAGAACAGAGAGGAAAAAAATTAAAGTTGATGTTTCTGAAATTCCGCAGAAACTTGCCGAGATGCACAGTGATATCAAGGCAACCCTCATGTCACGCGCCAAGAAACACTTCGATGAAAACCAGGTTAAAGTGGTGGAGTTTGACGATCTCAGCCACGTGGAAGGATTTGTTCACGCAGGTTGGTGCGGTGACAGAGAATGTGCAGAAAAAATAGAGGAAAAATTTGAATTTGGAACTCTTGGCGTAGACCCTGAAAACACCAGGGAAACCACATGTATTGTCTGTGGCAAACCAGGCCAGGAAGGCACCTTTTCAAGATCTTACTGATGCAGAAATGGAAATAGAGAAATTCAAACTGGCCGTATTTGACATGGATGGAGTGCTTACACAACCTGTAAGCAGTTGGGAATATGTTCACAGAAAACTTGGAGTGGACAACACAGGGAATCTATCATCATACAGAAATGGAACAATGAACTACATTGATTTCCTGAAAAGTGATGTTAAGCTCTGGCTTGACCGCCTTGGACCAACGAGTGCAGAGACTGTAATCAGAATTCTTGACGAGATCCCGCTGAGGGGTGGCATTTCCCTTACCATAAACACATTAAAGGAACGCGGAATAAAAACTGCCATTATTTCTGGCGGGATTTACTGGCTTGCAGAGAAAATAGGCAAAGGATATGGATTTGATGAGATTTACGCCAACCATATCAAAACAGACAGTCTTGATAACTTACTCCCGGACGGTATAGTGATGGTGGATCCGAAGCACAAGGATCATACCATAAGAGAACTGCAGGACAGGCTTAAGGTAGAACCGGAAGAAACCATTAGTGTGGGGGATACACTGCAGGATGTTGCCATGTTCAGGAATTCCGGTTTATCCGTTGCTTTTAACCCTGTGGAAGAAACTGTCTCAGCCAGGGCCAGGTTCACCTTAAAGGGAAATGATCTTTCCGAACTTCTAAAGCTTCTGGAATAAAGACCATTCGACAACAGTCTTATTTATACCTACAGGCAATTTAGATCACGATGGAAAAGATCGATCTCTCCACGCTTCCTGATAAGACACCTATTGGAGTCAGCTGTATAGATGAGCTGACCGCCGGGGGGTTGGAACCGGAAGTGATTTCTGAACTTTATGGAGAGGGAGGAGCAGGTAAAACAAACTTGAGCATGCAATTTGCCATATCTGTGATCAGGGGCGGGGGTCAAGCCCTGTACCTTGACACGGAAGGTTTCTCCGCGGAGAGGTTTCTACAGATTTCAGGAGGAAATAGTGAACTGATGAATGGCCTCATCCTCTACAGGGTCTCGTCTTTGGAAGACCAGGACCTGGCCATTATGAGGGTCCCCAAAATACTTGAAAAATCTAAGTCCATCAAGATTGTCATAATAGATTCATTTACTGAATATTTCAGGCTCGAGGCATCAGGGGACGCAGCAGCAAGGGCATCCAGATTCCAGAAGGAATTGAGCAACCTGGCTTCAGCTGCCCTAAAATTCAGAATCCCTGTTCTCATCACCAACCAGATTTACCAGAATCCTGACTCCGGGAGCATACACCCATTTGGCGGAAATGTCATAGACCATGTTATGAAGGCCATTTACAGGGTGGAAAAATCCAAGGATGGCAAGAGGAGACTGGTTGTTGTCAAGCATCGCTCTATTAAGGAAGGAAATTCAAAGGAATTCAGGATCACTGAATTCGGTCTTGATTGTGAGTGATGAGAATGGGAGTAGATATTTCAGATATATTGATCAAGCACCAGACTTCCCTGAAGGAACACAATGGAATAACGGTCAGCATTGATGGCTACAATATACTTTATCAGTTCCTCAGCAGCATCAGGCAACCAGATGGAACGCCACTCATGGATTCCCAGGGTAATGTTACCTCACATCTTTCTGGCATTTTCTACAGGACGATCAACCTCATGGAAGCCGGCATCAGGCCAGTATACGTGTTTGATGGGAAACCGTCACAACTTAAGAACAGAACAATAGAAGCAAGAGTGATGTTGAAGGAAAAAGCGAAGCTTGAACTGGAAGTGGCCAGGGAAGCAGGAGACCAGGAGAGAGTCAGGTCACTTTCCGCAAGGACAAGTCACCTGACAAGAGACATGGTGAGAGACGCGAGGGAACTTCTAAATTACATGGGCATACCAAACCTGGAAGCCCCATCTGAGGGTGAGGCACAGGCTTCTATGATGTCGAAGAGTGGAATTGTCGATGGCGTGGTTTCACAGGATTACGATTGCCTTATGTTTGGTGCCAGGAGAGTCTTCAGGAATTTTACGTACTTTGGACGCAGAAAAGTCCCTGGAAGGAACATGTACGTGAATGTGACTCCGGAATACATTGACCTCAAGGATAACCTGGAAGCTCTTGGAGTGACCCATGAGCAGCTCATTCAGATTGGGATATTGGTTGGAACAGATTTCAACAAGGGCCTCTATCGCGTTGGGGCAAAGACTGCCTTGAATCTCATTAAAAAACACGGAAACATACAGGAAGTACTTAAGGTCAAGGAAATGGAGATAGAAAATCTCGATGAAGTCCTTCATCTTTTCTATCACCCGCCTTATAAGGAAGACTTTGTCATAGAATTCTCCAAACCCAACAGGGACAGGATAATAGATTTCCTCTACTCTAAGCATGATTTCTCGCTAAACCGGATAGAGACTCCTATCTCAACGCTTGAAACAGCCCAGCAAAAACAGTCCCAGAAGAGCCTCGATTCTTTCTTCTGATATTTTTGGAATTATGCCAATTATTACAGATTCCCTTTTTTGGTAAAATGGGATAAAGTTTAACATTAGAATTGTTGCGAACAACTAAATAAGTGCAATTAGTTTATATACCTTAATAAGTATACTTACTTACGACAGAACAAACAAAGACCCTGCTTGATGTTTCTCACGTATCCAAAAGAGGTAGCTCTCTAAGAATTACACTCCCCAAGAAAGTTTCAGAGAAACTGGGGATAAACCCGGAGGATATTCTTGGATACTACTTCGACGGGGACAGAATAGTACTTGAAAAAATGAAGTGAGATAAGAATTTCTAGAATAAGCCTCTTGCCGGTCTCAGGAGCTCATTTACAGTATTAGCCGCTGCAGCCTTTAGGTCCATGGGATGGATTCCATTCTTCAGGTATATTTTCTCGAGCTCTTCATATGTTTTGACCTGAAGGTCTCCACCTTTCTTTTCTGGCCTATTGATAGTCACTTCGTGATCAATGTAGGGGAATACCACATGTCTGAATATGTCCATTACAGGATTGCCTTCCACAACTCCTGCAGGACAGAATGCGCCTTTGAATTTCCTGTTTACCTCATCTGTAGAATCAGAAATGTAAATTGCCGAATCAGGGTCGCTCTTTGACATCTTCTTGAAAGTTTCCATTCTTCCTGTGCCTTTCAGGCTACCAAGTAACGGCCCATGAATTGATATGACTTTCTTCCTGCCCATCTTTTCAGCGACATCCCTGGCCAGCATATGCGCATGTCTCTGATCCATTCCGCCGAATGCAATATCCAGATCCATGTAGAAGATGTCATTTACCTGCATTAGTGGATAAATATACTTGCTGAAGTCCTTCTCCGCCTCCTCCTCAGACCTCCCCATTATTGGTAACGATCTTCTGAGTCTTGCAAGATTTGAATACTTTGCAACATTCAACAGCGACATCCAGTAATCAGAATCCTTTACCAGATCGTTTGCCCAGACAAATTTGACTTCTTTGGGAAGCCCGAAGGCCAGCATGCATTTCTTTATGACTTCCCCGCTTTCTCTAATCTTTTTAAGATCCCCGCCAAGCTTGTCATTCACCATTGCATGCCAGTCGGCGAGAAAAATAATAGTTTCAATTCCCAGCTCTGCAACTTCCTTCATTTTCTTGGCCCAGAGAAATCCTGTTGCAAGGTGTGGGAGCCCCGATGGTTCTATTCCAAAATAAGCCTTTATATTCCCCTCTTTTAGCGATTTGACTTCTTCAGGTGTTATTACTTCCTCCATGTTTCGTGACAGGGCTTCCAGTGATACCATAAGAGGTTTCGACTATGGTTTGGGACTAATTAATTTTTGCTGGCAAACCTCATTAAAGGAGCAGTGAAAACATCTGCCTGATTGATCGTGGTTCCTCTCAGGTTGACCATACTGGGATCTCATCTCGTTTAAAACACCAAGCAATTTTTCCCTGTTTTCCCTGATATTGTCAATCCTGAACGCTTCATTTTTGTACTTTAGTACACCGTATGGAATCTGCCTTTCCGGATAAAGATCCTCAAGGATGAGGAAATATGCCACCATCTGGTATATGTGCCCGTCCCTGGGTCTCCTGGCATCTGTTGTCTTGTATTCGTACGGGATGAGGGTGTTTCCCTTCTGCATCACCATATCTGGCTTTCCGGAAATTCCATAATTGTAGGATCTTAGTATTTTCCCTTTTATGCTTAAGTCCTGATATACTTCTTTTCCCCTGGGGATAGCGTATTTCTTCTCTTTCCTCCTGAGCCTGCCAGCCAGGAAAAAAAGACCGACCAGCAAGAGGAGGAGCAATATAAGCCAGAAAGAAGACATATCAATACAGAGCAGTGAACAGGTACCCAACGATAAGGAGCATGAGAACAATAACCGCCCATGTGGCAATTCTTGATGCGTTGTACCTTCTCTTGAGAGTTGAGTGCGATCTTACGCCCTTCTGCATTCTCACACCTGATCCGTGATTCCTGGGGGCACCCACTTTGTCCAGATACCAGGCAACATTGCAGAAAACATATTTTGAGATTTCTGAAGCACTGATATAACGGGAATCATTTGAACCGTCATTCCGGCCGTTCAATACTTATTACCCCGTAAGGAATTTCCTGGGTCAGCCTTATCTTCTTTTCTCTCATCAGAAACATGCAGTACACGAAGAATGCAGCCCTATCAAGATCGGTTATATCCCATAGTTCTTCCATGATTCCAGTAACACCATTCTGGAGGAGTAGATCATATACACGCTGGATTTCTGCCTCGGGTTCTTCAGCATGCATCTCAGAAACGATTTCCTCTATAGTAGGGTTAAAGTGTTCAACCTGGAGAATCTGCTTCTTTCCTTGTGAGTGAGGTGTTACTTTGTAAGCTTCCCTCATTGCATCAAGTAGCTCGACCAGGTATACCTTGCGTTTCTCCTGATGCTTTACTGGTTCTCTGACGGTAAGCTCTATTGGCTCCATAAACTGCTCTATCTCATTCTCCCCGTCCAGCATATCGTCTTCCTCATCGAAGACTAACCTTCTTTCAAGAGAGTTCCTTGATTTTTCATTTAGAATCTTCCACGCCTGATAGATTAAGTAACCAGCCGCCCCAAAGTCCCTGAAATTTTCATCGACCATGCCGGAAAAAATCCTTACAAAAGCTTTGAGATCAATGTCCCAGGGATCAATTGAACCTTCCAGGCACATCCTGAAGACTGAAGCCACCGTTTTCTCAACCGGATCTTTGTACTCCACCGTAGCTGTTTCGTGTCCAAGCAATTCAACATAATACTTGGTGTCACTCTCAAGCAGCGTCCCCTGAACGACTATGCTCTGGAGGATATCTGTCTGGTTCATGTCATGGCCTCCTGATCGCTTCCCACATACTTTTCAAACACTTCTGTGTTTTCGTCATCAAAGCTTGTTACACCTATAACGTTGTCAGCATATTTTAGCATAGCTTTCCTCAAAGAGACTGCAAAAACCTGTGATGTGTTGGAGTTGGAACGGAACATTTTACCCACTCTTTCTGCATTCGCCCCGTCAAGGAACATGTCTACCTCATCCAGGTAGTAAACCGGAGATGGATTGATTCTCTGCACTGCCAGTATAAAGGAAAGTGCTGTCAGGCTTTTTTCGCCTCCGCTTAGTGCTTCTATTTTAGAGAAATTGGTTCCTTTGGGTCTTGCCCGGATATATACCTCGGCATTTAGGGGGTCTTCCTGATCAGAAATCTCGAGATGTGCCTCGCCTCCACCGGATATCTCCCTGTAGATCAGCTTCATGTTTTCATTTATTGCGAGATACATCTCCATGAATGCGTGTTTCTTCTGTTCGTTTAGTTTGGCTGTCAGGGCCTCAAGCTCCTGTTTCTCAGATGTGAGGTTATCCACCTCTATGGTCAAAGCTTCGAGGTCTTTTGCCACGATCCCGTAATCCTCAATTGCTTTCTGGTTAACTGGTCCAAGTTCTGAAAGTGACGTGTTGCAGCCTTCGATTTCCCTCTTTATCTCAGGAACAGACCGCATGTTCTCCAGTATTTCCCCTGATAGTCCATCCATCTCTTCCATCAGGTCCCTGACCTTTGCTTCAACGTTTTCAATTTTAATCTGGAGTGAAAGTATAATTTCTCTCTTGGCAGATATATTCGATTTCTGGATCTCCATGTTATCGTTGAGCCTTCTTATCTCAAGCTCGTTCCTGTTCATTGCCTCAACTATTTCTTTTGACTTCTCAGATATCTCTGCTTCTACTGCCCTTAATTTTGCCAGTTCTCCATTTTCCAACAGGGTGTTTTCCTGAATGGTTTTCTGCTGAGTCTGGAGATCGTTGAGTTCAGTGCCAAGTTCTTTAGCCTGCTGGTTAATTTCCTCAATTCTTTCCTTTATGTGCCCAAGATCAGTATTTATCCTGGTAAGTTCAGATGAAAATTCGGATTCCTTTTCCCTCAATCTTGAAAGCTCTTCTTCAATGGAAGCTTCTTTCTCGGCAAACTTTGGAGAGAGTTCCCTGATTTCATCGAATAATTTGGCCTTTTCCTGGTCAAGTGAATCTACTTTATTCAATACCGATTTCAATCCAGTATCAATTTCCCTTATCTCACTTTCCACCTTTTTCAGGTCCTCGGAATAACTTCCTATTGTTACCTCGATCTGCTCCAGCTGGTTCCTGCCATCTTCTGAAATTCTCTTGAGCTGCTGGTATTCGGTCTGGCGTGACCCCTCGTCTCTGGAAGTCTCCCTAAGCTGTTGGGAAACAGATTCAAATTCTGCCTCAATTGAGGAAATTGATGCATTTATATCTTCAAGCTGAAGTGAGTATTCTCTCATCTTTGCAGCAAGAACCCCCATTTTCTGTTCAGCATCTGCTGCAGACCTGTTACGGTCAATGTATCCGCCAGTAATTGCCCCGCTGGCTTCAAAAATATCTCCGTCCTTTGTGACCAGTCTGACGCCAACCATATACTTCCTGGCTGTTTTCACATCCTGAACAATGACCGTGTCCTGGAAAGCGTGCCAGATGACCCCGTCATATTTCCTGTCAAATGTGACTTTTTCAAAAACATAACCTAGTGCCCCTTCGGAAGACCTTACAGTGATTGCTTTTCCTCTGGGCCGTCCGGGCAGCATCTTGTTGATGGGGAGGAATGTGAGTTTGCCCGCTTTTTCCGATTTCAGCAGATTAAGGCATTCTTCAGCAACGGAATCATCTTCCACCACAACAGAGTTCAGCCTTGAACCTGCCGCAGCTTCTATTGAAGGCCTGAATTCCTCGTCAAAAGATATCAGTTCCCTAATTGTTCCATGAATGCCTGAAATTATGTGTTGGCTTCTTGCACCCATTATGGTATTCAGAGCCCTGTTGGAGGAGCCGCTCCTGACCGATGTAGCAGCCTGGAGCTGGGCATGCTCTCTTCCGGATTTGTTCAGTTCCTGTTGGATCTGATCCTTTTCTTTTCTAAGATCGTCCAACTGGCTCTTCAGTTTGTAATACTTGGAGTTGAGATCGTCGTAACTCTTTTTGTTCCCGCCAACCTCACGCTCGATGTCCTTAAGTCTCCAGAGGGCGTCCCTAATCTGGAATTCTATGTCTTTCTTCTTTTCTTCACTGCTTCCCAGCTGGGAAGTGAGTTGAGAAAGTTTTGAAGTGAGGAGCTGTTTGTTTTCCTGTATTTCAGCGATCTTGGAAGTGAGCTGCTTGATTTCATTATCCGTCTCCCTGATCTTCTCCTGGCGTTCCTGAATTTCTGAGTTGCTCTTGCTGGACCGCTCCTTGAGTATCCTTAATTCATTGGATTTTGTCTGTATGCTCTTCCTGATTTCTGCAAGGGTGTTACCATTTTCAACCTTATTCGATTCGAGCCACTCAATTTTCTTCTGGCTCTTCTTGATGGTTTCGTTCCCTTCTGCAAGATCATTCCTGGTCTGGGCAATTCTTTCCTTGACGTTGTCTCCACTTATTCCCAGTTCGGCTATCCTGACTCTCTTGTTTTCAATCTGTGACCTAATTTCATTTAACTGCGAATTTCCAGAGACTTCAAGCTTATGCTTCAGTTCCCTTTCGGTTTCTCTTTTAGCTTCAAGCTGTTCTTCTATTCTGGCAATTTCCTCATTTATTGAGGAAATATCAACCTGCATCTTTTCCAGGTTTTCATTGTATGACTTCTGTTCCCTGTTAAGGCCCTCTATTTCGAGGTTCAGAAGTGTCTTCTTCAGGTTTGAGACCCTATCTATGAGTTCAAGGTATTTTTCTGCACTTTTCTTTTCTATCTGCAGCTGGTCTCTTCTAATCCTTGTCTGTTCTGTTAAGACCTCTAGCCTGGATAGGTTGTCATTTATGGAATCTATTTCGGATTTTGCCCTGTCTATCTGAACGTCAAAACTCTCTATGCCTGAAATGGATTCTAGAAGTTTTCTCCTTTCAAACCCAGTCATTTTGACTATATTATTTATATCGCCCTGGAGGACGAAACTGTATGAGTCAAGATAAATGTGGATTGAATCTAGCATGTTTGAAACATCTGAGTGCCTGACCCTCGATCCATTGAGGTAGTAATTTGATTTGTAACCCTCCATATCGCCGACCAGTTCTCTCTTGAGCACTATCTTTCTTTCCTCATCTGGGAGGGAGGTGTCATCATTGTCAAGGGTTACTGTAACACTACAGTAATTCCTGTTTCTTTTTTCATTGGATGATTTATGGATTAAGTCGCCAAGACGGTCTGCCCTAACTGTCTTTGAAGAACGTGTGCCAAGCACAAATAGCAGGGAATCTCCAATATTGCTCTTCCCGCTTCCATTAGGCCCACTTATTACCGTAAACCCATTTTTGAATAGGATTTTCTTCTTATTTCCGAAAGATTTGAAGTTATCCAGCTCAAGAGACTCTAGATGCACATGACCACCTGTCTGACAATTGTCATATCTTTAACGTATATTCCATATTTAATTATTTTTATATACCTTTTGTTACAGATTAAGGAATTCCTTAATTCATGCCGATTATCTAGCTCTAATTATATTCAAATAGTACTTAATACCATATGAAGATCTTGTACTTGACATTGTAAGGTTAACCATCAAGTCACATAAATCGCGGCCTGATCTGCAATATGGGAATTTTTGTGCTTCTGGATACCACCACTTTTGTCACAGAAATCTCACTTCCTACATCCAGTTCCATAGGATTTAGCGCCAAGAAAGTGAGCCCCTCCACTTTCACTTTACATGTTTTGTTTTTCCTCTTCTGCTTTATTATAGTACCAGTTTTCCCAGGTAGGAATTTGTAAACTTTACTGACCGGATTAAAGGTCGATGTAAAGCTCAATGGGAATCCGATAATGGAAAGGACGAGAAGGAAAAGGCTCGGATTTTGACCCTTGACCAAAGGGGCCAAAAATGGGAAAAAATGTTCAATTGTTGGGGTATAAAAACCCAGTATGAGGATGACAGCAATGCCATACAAGAGCAGCATAATCATGGCGACAGCCAGTGAGATCCTCTTTCTGAGCCTATAGATTTCAAAAGGCCTAGTTAAATTCCCTAATTGCGACTGAGAATATTCAACGTAATTTGGGGGCCTTGGGTGAGATTCTTTGTACAGTTTCTTTTTCCGGTGTCCATTAATCATCAGAATTACAAGAATTGATATTCCAAGTACGGCATAGGACAATGTAAGAAGTGAGAAAATGATCAGTACGGCTGCAGCAATCTCCGGTCTCTTTGTATCATTGGTTAGCTTGCGGATAATAAACATATAGGCCAAAAAGTAAAGTCCTATTCCCATGAGGAGTATGGGAAGGAAGTTGCCAATGAAGACGGCGACATTTAACAGAAAATGAATGAAAAGAACCTGCAGGACGGCACTGAAGATAAAAATAGAGTTTATCAAACGTGCAAAGGAATCAGGATGACTCTCTCCTGAACTTTCCATAAATTGACATGATTATTGTGCGATAAAAATATTAAGGTGAGGTTTCAAAAAACAGGATATTAATCTTCGAACCTCGCTTCCCTTTTTTCCAGGAAAGCCTTGACACCTTCTTGTCTATCAGGGTACGCAAACACTTCTCCGAAGGCATCCACTTCTCTTTCAAATCTGTCATCAGGTTGGTTTCTTACCAGTTCCTTGATGAGTCTCACTGAGTGCTTTGGTTTTTTTGAGAGTTCTTCCGCAAGTTTCTCAGCCACATCAAGATAATTTTCTGAGACTTCGTTCAATATGCCCAGCCTCAGTGCTTCATCAGCCTTGTATCTCTTGCCTGTTGCAATAAGGCCGAAAGCAACTGTTTCTCCAACAAGATGCCTGAGCCTTTGAGTTCCGCCAAATCCTGGGAGTATCCCGAGATTGATCTCCGGGAGACCGAAGGTTGTGTCTGGATGTGCGATTCTTATATCGCAGGCGAGAGCAAGCTCGTAACCACCACCCAGGCAGTAACCGTGGATTGCCGCAATTACAGGCCTCTCGTAAGAGGATATGAAATTCATGATATCGTGGCCCTCCTTGGCAAAAATGCCTGCTGTTGAATTATCCAGTTTCATGAAGTTATTAATGTCTGCTCCAGCAGAAAATGCCTTGTTTGCACCATGTAGCAAAATAACTCTGTTTCCGGAATTAGCAATGGCGTCTCTTATCTCCCTTAATGTATCCATGTCCAGTGGATTAAGTGGAGATTTCCTGTTTATGGTAATTGTCCTTACTTTTCCATGGTCTTTTGTAACAATATTTACGTAACTCATTTTTTCACCTGATATGAGTAAAATCCTTCCCCGCTCTTTTTTCCAAGTTTCTTTGCGTTCACTAGATTTCTCAGTGTGACAGGCGGCATGAATCGTGGATCACCGAATTCGGTGTAAAGAACGTGCATTATGTCATGCACGACATCAAGTCCTATAAAATCTGCTAACTCTAGAGGACCCATAGGATGGTTCATTCCAAGCCTCAAGGTTTTGTCTATATCCTCTTTGGTTGAAACGCCTTGCTCCAGGGTCAGTATTGCCTCTCTGATCAGCGGCATCAGGATTCTGTTTGAAATGAATCCGGGGAAGTCATTTGAAGTTACAGGTTCCTTCCCGAGGCTCTTGACAATTTCGAGCGTCTTGGAAACAACCTTTTCTGAAGTCTTCTCACCCTTTATGATTTCAACCAGTTTCATGACCGGCACCGGGTTGAAGAAATGCAGTCCTATGAAGTTCTCCGGATATTTAATCGAAGCTGAAAGGGCATTTATGGAGATGGATGAAGTGTTGGTGGCCACTATGGTTTCGGCCGATATGAATTCATTAAGCTCCTTGTAGAGTGATTCTTTCAGCTCTTTCTTTTCAAGCACCGCCTCGATAAAGATCTTTGTGTCCTTTCCGTCCACCATGTTATTTGTCGGACTTATTCTTGAGATGACCGTCTCCGGGTCCTCGGAAATTAGATTTTTGGAGTATAGTTTCTCAAGAGATTTCCTGATTTCAGTCATGGCCGTTGAGAGTGCCTTGTCATAAACATCCGTAACTACTACTTCATTTCCAGCCTGTGCAAATACCTGGGCGATACCTCTCCCCATTGTTCCTGCACCAATAACAGTTACTTTCATTACATCATCTCCAGTGAAATGCTGTGTCCGCCGCCTCCACCATGGCAGATTGTTGCAAGTCCATGTTCCAGTTTTCTCTGCTTGAGGGCATTCAGGAGAGTTACCATTATCCGGGAACCGGAATTACCCAGTGGATGCCCTATTGCAATGGCCCCTCCGTTCACGTTGAATCTTGAGTCTTCTATTCCAAGCTGCCTCTGTACTATGAGAGATGCAACAGAGAATGCCTCATTGTGTTCTACAAGATCGAAGTAATCAATCTTTTTCCCTAATTTATCAAGAAGTTTTCTTGTTGAAGGTATAGGTGCCTCCACAAAGTCATGGGGCGCCAGAGAAGCCGCCTGAAAACCAGTTACCTCTGCTATTGGCTTTAACCCGAACTGATCCATTGCAGTTTCTGAAACTATCATCAATGCGGATGCCCCATCACTCAACTGAGAGGAATTCCCCGCAGTGAGAACTCCATCTTCTGCAAATGCAGACCTGAGCCTGGCCAGAGATTCGGTGCTGGTCTGCCTCAGACCTTCATCTCTTGGCAATTCGTCCATGAGGATTGTCTCTTTTGCGAATTCTCCACTCTCCCATGCCCTGGTTGAGAGCTCCTGACTTCTTACTGAAAATTCATCTGCCTCCTTTCTTGTTATCCCAAATTTTCTTCCAGATTCCTCTGCGGCGTGTCCCATATGTTCATAATTGAATGCGTCGAGAAGTCCATCCCTGAGCATGGCATCTTCAAACCTGAGCTCCTTGCCCAGAAGCTGCCCCACACCCCATCTTGAAGTTGATGGCATCAGTAGGGGCGCATTGCTCATGCTCTCCATCCCTCCGGCGACAATGAGATCGTGCTCTCCCAGCATTATTTCCCTTGCGGCGTTTTCAACTGCGAGCATACCGGAAGCACACACTGTATTTACCGTATATTTCACAACTTCATCCGGAAGGCCTGCCAATGTGGCTGCCTGTCCAGCAGGATTCTGGCCAACTCCAGCCTGAATAACATTGCCCATTATGACTTCTTCAATTGAATCAACAGGCACACCGGTTTCCTTGACAATATTACCGATAACGCGAGCACCTAGTTGCGGTGCAGAAAGTGTAGCAAGAGATTTGCCAAATTTGCCTATTGGCGTTCTCTTTGCTGCAACAACAAAAACCTTCCTCATGTGGTATCCATGCGGAATTATTCAATTAAATAATAGACTTACTGCTAAAGAAAAGTGTAAAATTACGAGGCCGGAGCTACAACAGTTCCTTCCTCGATTTCCTTCTTCAATCTTGACTGCTTTTTAAGAACGTATCTTGTTACATAACCTGCAATAAGGTTCAGAGTTCTCTTTGAAACTCCTGAGAGTGATGTTTTGAGGATCTCGCGATTCTTCTCGAAATTTTCATTGAATGTTCCCTGGTTCTTTTCTACCAGTTCAATTGCAATTCTCTTGATATTGGATGGCCTTATGCTTCCCATAGGTTTACTGAAATCCTTAGATCTTATTAAAAGATTAGTCATTAATCCGGTGGAACCACCAGAACTGGAATGGTGCTCAGTTTCACCAGTTCTGAACTTACTGATCCGAGAAGCATTTTACTGATTCCTGAGAGTCTTCTTGTTCCTGTAATAATCATGTCAGCTCCCCTTTCCTTTGCCTGGTTTGCCATTGCTCTGGCAATCTGTTCTCCGGGTGCGTCCAGCTTGAGGAAAGTGGCATTAACATTTTCCTTTTCAATGAGTTCTTTGGCAGCGTTAAGAACCACATCTGATGTTTCATCGCTCTTCTTGTAGAGTGACGGCGGAACATAGGCATCAAAATTGGGTCCTGCACCCATCACAAGGGGAGAAACGTAGCAAATAATGTATTCATCTGATATGCCCTTCAAACTCATGGAGTACTTTAGCGCTTTTTTGGCACCATCGGAATTGTCAAAGGCAATTAGGAATCGCATGTACAAATATTAATTTAGAGAAATTTATAAGTTTCGATCACGAAGAACCAGAAAAAGTAGTCAACAAAACTTCAGGTCTTGAACCAGGAGTGTTTCTTGCCTGATTCATCAGCAAGTTTGGAAATTAACTCTTTCTGAGATGCAGACAGATGTTTAGGAACAACGACTCTTGCCTCTACCAGTAGATCGCCCATGCCCTTTCCGTTCATTCTGGGCATTCCTGCATTCTTGATCCTGATAACTTCACCAGGCTGTGTTCCTGCAGGAACCTTCAGGTTTAGTTTTTCCCTGAACAATGCTATTTCTTTCTCAGCACCTAGTGCGGCCTCCGGGAATGATATCTCTGCAGACAGGTAGATGTCATCGTTCACCCTTCTCAGGGTGGACGGTTCCTGAACATTCAGTATGACATAAAGGTCTCCGGTTCTTCCCAGGCTTGATTGTCCTTTCTCTTTTACCCTGAGTCTCAATCTGTCTGGAGCTCCTTTTGGGATTTTAATTTCAAGATTTTCAGTTGTTGGGTTCGATCCTGTGCCTTTGCAGGTGCTACAGGATTCGCTGGGGATCTGCCCCCTTCCGCCACAGGAATTGCATGCTGTAACTGTGACCATTCGGAAAAATCCCTGTCCTTGCACTACTCTTTGCTGGCCAGAACCGTTACAGGCCGTACATGTTTTCAGTTTACCATCCTTGGAACCTGTGCCATTGCAGTCCGGACAGCTCTGGTTCCTTCTGTACTTTATTGTTCTGGTGACACCATAAAAGGCTTCCTCGAGGCTCACCTTCAGATTTGTGACAAGGTCAAGGTTCTCCTGCTGGTTGCCAAAACCTGAGTAGAATGAACCGGAAGAACCTCCGCCAAATCCGAAATTTCCACCGAATATATTCCTGAAAATGTCTCCAAGATCGCTGAAGTCGTTGAAGTGCGAAAAGTCCTCCCACGTAAAGTCTGATCTTCCGGAGCCGAAGTCAACTCTTCCTGTCTGGTCATACATCCTTCTCTTGTTCTCATCTGACAGGACTTCGTATGCTTCGCTGATTTCCTTGAACTTTTCCTCTGCTTCTTCCTTGTTTTCTGGGTTTGTATCCGGGTGATACTTTCTTGCAAGTCCCCTGAATGCTTTTCTGATTTCATCCTGGGAGGCGCCTTTGGCAACCCCCAGGGTCTCATAGTAGTCTTTGGCCATTTACCTTCTGGGTCTCCGCCAGATTATTTTTCCTTGAAATCTGCATCTACTGTCTCTTCGTTTGAATCACCGGTCTGCCCGGGTTGTTCCTGTTGCTGGGAGCCCTGTTCCTGCCCTTCTGCGCCAGTTTGCTGGTACATCTTGGCCCCTACTTCCTGTATTTTCTTTGACAGTTCCTCAGTAAGTGAATCGACTTTCTCCAGCTCCTTGGCAGATATTGCATCTCTGAGCTCCTTGACTTTACCCTGAATCTCCTTCTTTGCAGCCTCGTCTATTTTGTCTCCTGCATCATTCAGGGTCGATTCCACGGTATATGCAAGGTTTTCTGCAGTATTGAGCTTCTCAACCTCTTCCTTCTTTTTCTTGTCCTGCTCGGCAAATTCCTCTGCCTGCTTCTTCATTTTCTCGATCTCTTCCTCGGATAGTTTGGTTGAAGCTGTGATGGATATGCTCTGCTTTTTCCCTGAACCTTTGTCAGTGGCTGAGACATTCAGTATTCCGTTGGCATCTATATCAAATGTGACTTCTATTTTGGGAATCCCTCTCGGTGCTGGCGGGATTCCGACAAGGTTGAACATGCCCAGCGAAACATTGTCGGCGGCCATCGATCTTTCACCTTGAACTACGTGGATAGTAACCGCAGTTTGCATGTCGGCAGCCGTGGTAAATTCCTGTGATTTCTTTGTAGGTATGGTAGTGTTGGCTGTAATAAGTGGAGTTGCAACCCCTCCCAGTGTTTCTATTCCAAGAGTGAGCGGTGTTACGTCAAGAAGAACGATATCCTTGATTTCGCCGGCAAGAACTGCCCCCTGTATAGATGCGCCAATTGACACACATTCCATTGGGTCCACTCCGCCCTCAACTTTTCTCCCAAAGAAATCTTCAACAAATTTCCTGACAAGAGGTATTCTCGTCGGTCCGCCAACCAGGATGATCTTTGTGACATCTCCCTTTCCAAGTTTGCCAGCTTTGAGAGCGTCCTCTATCGGTGCCTTACATTTGTTGACTATAGGAGTGATTAACTCTTCCAGCTTTGATCTGCTAAGGTTTATCTGCAGATGTTTCGGACCCTCCTGGGTCGCAGTAATGTATGGAAGGTTAATCTCTGTAGTGGTAGTTGAAGAGAGTTCTATTTTGGCCTTTTCAGCGGCATCCTTGAGCCTTATGTAAGCGTTCTTGTCCTTTGAAAGGTCCATTCCTTCTTTTGATTTGAAGTCTTCAAGCAGGTACTTGATGATTGCCTCATCCATATCTGTTCCACCAAGATGAGTGTCACCAGATGTAGAAACTACTTCAAAGACACCCTCTCCAAAGTCCATAATGGTAACATCAAGAGTTCCTCCCCCGAGATCAAAGACCAGGATTTTCTGAGATTCGTTTAGCTTGTCAATACCATACGCCAGTGAAGCTGCAGTGGGTTCATTTATGATCCTTTTAACTTCCAGTCCGGCGATAAGTCCAGCATCCTTCGTGGCCTGTCTCTGATTATCATCAAAGTAAGCTGGAACAGTGATAACTGCTTCCTTGACCTCTTCACCGAGGAACGCTTCAGCGTCTCTCTTTATCTTCTGGAGAATGAAGGCAGAAATCTGCTGTGGCGTATACTCCTTGTCCTTCACTTTGAATTTAAAATCGGTACCCATTTTCCTTTTTGCTGCGTAAATTGTTCCTTCAGGGTTTAAAAGGGCCTGTCTTTTAGCTGGTTCACCAACGAGAAGCTCTCCTTCTTTGGAGAATGCAACATAGCTTGGAAATGCCTTTCCTCCAATGGACACACCCTCTGCGCTAGGTATAACCGTAGGTTTACCTGATATAACAACTGCTGCAGCTGAATTACTAGTTCCCAAATCTATTCCAATAATTTTTGACATTCTTAATCACCTTTTTTTCCAACTATGACTTTTGATGTGCGAATGACCTCGTCATTCAGTTTGTAGCCCTTCTGCACTTCCTCCAATACAATTCCATCATCATCGGACTGGTTTACAGCTATGGCCTCATGCATGTAGGGATCGAATTTTTTCCCCTTAGCCTCAATGGGAGTGAACCCATAGGCAGACAGGATCTTGATCATCTGATTCCTTATTGCAACCACATTGTTATTATCTTTGGAATTTGCAATTGCAGATTCAAATGAATCTATCAGGGGTAGGAGATCCTTAATCACATTCCTGCTTGCATTCCTGCTGATAAGGTTTTTTTCCCTTTCTACTGCCTTTGTATAGTTTTCCATTTCGGCTCTCTGCCTGATATACAGGTCCTTGTATTGGGAGAGTTGTGTTCTTGCATCATTGAGTTCATTCTCCACCTGCTGGGTTCTGAGGTGTTCCCTGCTCAACACTCTGGTCCTGCTCTTGCTCGATTCTACCGACAATGGATTCACCAACTGATCATTTGAATTGGATTGGGCAGACATTGCACAAGTAAATTTGTTCTTCTATATAAATACAACAGTGTAATCATCTCTTATTTCCTTCTCAGAATGGCAAAATATCTGGTTAAAGACCTGTGAACCCTGTAAGGGAATACACCTGCAATTTGAAAAAAAGGTTCTGCTTCACTAAGTATATTCCTTTCTGATACTACTACCACGCATACACCGTCTTCCTTCAATATATTTCTGAATTTCCTGAAGCTGTTCCCGTAAAGTTCTGCAATGTTTTTCTGAGATAGCCTTGAATTTTTACCATAAGGTAGGTCAGTGACGATGGCGTCAACAGGCTCGCTGATTTCTATTTTCAGAAAATCTTCATTGTTTATTTTATAGTCCCTTATTCCAAAATATTTCAGGTTAAGGCTGGCCCCGGTAGACATTTGAAGTGACCAGTCGTTACCCATGATTCTTCTCTTCATCAAACCTGCTTCCAGTAAAATTCCACCAGTTCCACAGAATGGATCAAAGATCAGATCTCCAGGCCTTGTTTCGGAACAGTTCACCATAAACCTTGCATGTCGGGGATCAATGGATATCGGCGAAAAGAATGGCCTCATGGGTGCGCGCCTCTTCTCAAAATCGCTGGAGTTTCCAGAATAAATCTCGAGACATATGAACCATTCTTTATCATGATATGCTCTTATCACAAAATCAGGTTTCTTGAAGGAAATTCTCCCCTGTCCGTTGAGAAGGGTTCCTATTTGTGGTTCTATATTTGCATCATGACAGTTGCTGCTGTCAGTAAATCGGACATAAAATTTTCCCTCAGGCAGGTCGGGAGTCGACAGAGATTCAAGAGAATCAGCTTTGGTTAAAATCTTTGAAACTTTTCTTACGAAGGCTGCATCCCTCAGTGAGGTCCAGTCACCGCTTATTATAGCAATTCTTTGATCGATCTGGTCAATGGTGAAACCATTTAACCTGCCAAGCACCTCCATTTCATAACTGGAAGCACCCGGTATATCCTGAATAAGTTCTACAAAATATGCATCAGGCATTTATTTAGCTGCTTTCCGCGAGTCTTTTCTGCTCCTTGACAAGATCTGCCTCTAGAGTTTCGTATATCTTGCTAAGCCTCTTTATGGATCTCTTGACCGCAGCTTGGGGTTTACCAGTCTTAACCCTTACAAAAATTTCAGGGTTATCAATAATGGGGTGTTTTATGTAGTATCTGGCTTCCTCAACCTGATCGTCCTTGAGTATTTCGTCTATCAAAGGTCTAAGGATTGTGTTGTCATAATTGAGCATTTCAAGGGTTATTGTGTTCTTTTCCTTGTTAAGAACCCTCATCTGGCAGTCCATGGAGGTTTATTGGAGATTACTATTTATTTTTTACATTTTTGAATACAAAGAATAGGGATTTTGCATAGTGGCATAATTATTCATTGCTCAACGAAAAAATTCTAATAACAAGTAACGATAATTTATGGTGCTCTCAGACCTTTACTCTGCCACTTTACACGCGAGAATTTCTGGTGGAGATGCCGGATTGCATGAAAGCAGACTAGCTTTGATTGCAACCCAGAAAGGTCAGAAGACAAATTATTCTAACAACTGGAAAAGTGATAAAAATGGTAGTTCCTAAGAGAGTCATTGTAGTAGGCGACGGTTCCTCCGGGCTTGTTGCCGCTAACAAACTGAGATTCCATGCAACTGAAAAAGAACTTGAAATTATGGTAATTGGAAATACCACAAGGCATTTCTACAAACCAGATGGTCTCTTTATTCCGTTCGGATACAAGAATTACAGGTACAGTGTAAAGC
>JBJKQM010000004.1:0-17167 GCA_046705365.1 Thermoplasmataceae archaeon | reverse complement strand
AAACATACTTCTATCACAGGCTGTAGGAACAGCAGCCCACAAGTAAGGCTGCCTGTTCTTTTAACCCCTTTTTATTTTATTTTCTTCATTAATGGTAAAATTCTGGCTGGTTTTTTCTTTCAGTTTTATGCCTTTTTGCCGGAGTGTTGAATGGATTTGGTACAAAGTAGTCGCGCCAGCCGGACAGTGCAGTGCCGAATGTAGAAAACAGGGAACTGGAGTAGTAAATTTGGTACTCCTCCGCAATGGTAATCTAATGGGGTATTAACGGTCCCACGGGTACAAACAGGATAGCCACGATCATCAGGGCATCAACCATTCTCCTATTCATGCATTTTTTTCATGTAGTTAATTTATGGAATTTCAGGGTCTCAAGATAAATTAGGTGGATGAATTGACATAATCCTCAATTTGGAAAGTGGGAAATCTCCCAGAGGTTGCCTTCGGGGTCCTCAAAGAATGCATATCTCTGACCGTTGCTTCTGCTGGCAGGTTTAGTGGCAAAATGCACACCCTTGCCGCTCAATTCTTCAGTTTCCTTGTCGGCATTGCCTAGGAACGAAGCAAAGTAGAAATTCTTGCCAGAGCCAATCCCGCCTGAGGATGAATTTTCTTCCAGTTCCTTCTCAAATCCATCCCTGGAGACGATGGCAAGACCTGGGCCCTTCTCATCGCTGAACTTAAGATAGGCAAATTCATCTGACAGTTCCAGCAGCCTGAACCCCAGCTTATCTCTGTAAAACTCTGACAATTTTTTTACGTCCTTGGACACAAGAACAAAGGCATTCACATGATCAATCATGCATGCAGTCACGCTTAGTAAGATAATAATGCTTCCAAATTAGTAATGGTTTAAGAAATAATTGGCTGAAAGGGTAAAATTGCAGGATAGTGCTTATTCTATCCTGCTGGCAATAAGTTCTGACAGATCCTGGATTTTCATTTTTTCCTCCCTTCCCGTTGTTTTTCTGGCATCATCCAGCATGGTCATGCAGTATGGGCAGCCAGTGACAACAGTGGAGGCGCCAACCTTGTCAGCCTGTTCTATTCTTTTGTGGGAGATCATAGTCCCCTCCTTCTCTTCCATCCACAACCTTCCGCCGCCAGCTCCACAGCAAAGTGCCTTGCTCTTGTTCATCTCCATTTCCTCATAGTTCGCTGCAAAGCTCTTAACAACGTCCCTTGGCTCCTCGTACACTTTGTTGTATCTTCCAACGTAACATGGGTCATGGTAGGTGTACTTCTCAAGCAGGTCAGATTCCAGGGATTTCACGTTAAGTTTCTTGTCTGAAATCAGCCTGTTAATGTACTCAGTGTGATGGTGGACCTCAAGTTCTATCCCGAAGTCCTTGTACTCATTCTTGAGGGAATTGAAACAGTGGGCGCAGCTTGTGATCACTTTCTGAACCCTGTGGTTCTTAAGAGTCTCAACATTTCCCTTGATCATCATGTCAGCAAGGTATTCATTTCCAGTCCTTCTGGCAGGATCACCGGTACATTTCTCCTCCTTTCCAAGAATGGCAAATTTGATTCCTGCTTTCTTGAGGATCTTTGTAACCGACTTGGCTATCTCCTGGTTCCTCCTGTCAAAACTTGCCACACAGCCTACCCAGTATAGTAGCTCATAATCGGCTTCCGGTGTAACGGATAAATCAACAATATCCAGTCCCTGGGCCCAGTCAGCCCTCGTGTTTGGATCTATGGTATATGGGCTTGCATACTGCTCAATATTCCTTGTGAGGTCAATGACTTCTCTTGGAGCCTTTCCCTGGTTGAGCACCAGGGATCTTCTCATTCCCACAATCTTTGGTACATGATCGATCATAACAGGGCACTGTTCAACACAGGCCATACACGTGGTGCAGGACCAGAGATCCTCCTCCTTTATGGGGTCTCCTATGACGGTGGTAAAGATCTGGTCCTTCTCTCCACCTTTTGTTCTGAGTTCCCTGCCCTGTGCCATAACCACTTCCCTGATATCCCATATGATGTCTCTTGGGGAGAGAGTCTTTCCTGTGAGGTTGGCAGGGCAGTTTGCAGTGCATCTTCCGCATTCGGTGCAGGCATAGAAATCGAAATAGTCCTTCCAGTCGAAATCCCTTATGTCTGTTGCCCCAAACCTTGTCTCCTTCTCGAAGTCTATGGGTTTCAGGTTTGCCTGGGAATCCTTTGAAAAGAGCACGTTGAAAGGAGCAGCAAAGAGGTGAAGGTGTTTTGACCTTGGTATGTAGGCAAGAAACATCATGAAGTCAATGGCGTGAATCCAGAAAGCGACCCAGTAGATGTAATACCCAGTGCTGGCAGTGACTTTTGGAAATACCGATGCCAGGGCATAACTCACCGGGGTGTTGACGGGGGCCAAGTTTTCCCCGATACTGCCGGGGATATTTGCTGATACTCCGTCTATTCTCAGAACGGAGAGGATGAAGTAGGTTACCATCAGTATTGCAATGAGTGACAGGATGAACCAGGCCTCAAATCCATTGTAACCCTGGTATCTCTTGATCTTGATGCCCCATCTTCTGATGAAGGCATAAATAACATCAACAAGAACAATCAGGGCAAAAAAGTCAACAGTGAAAAGCGCGACCTGCTCAAATATACCTGAAAGAAGCTGGTTAGGCGGGAATATGGCACTCACAAAGAAATCGCTTGAGTACGATGCGAATGCTATGAAACCCCAGAACATCAGTGAATGCATAATGCCTCCACCAAGGTCTTTGAACAGTTTCGCCTGAAGGAAGACGTTCCTGATTACGATATATATTCTCCTGCCCAGTTGCAGCTTGAGTCCAGGTTTCCTTTCCGGAATTTTGATGGCGTTCCAGAGCACTTCATAAATTGCATAGAGGAACAGCCCAGCAGCGGCGAGGAGACCAATCAGAACAATAATTGAGAAGACATACATGATATACACCAGATACGCTTATTTCGCTTAAGCTACCAGTTATTCTTAAGGCTTTGACCTAAAAAAATCTTTGCCGATATTTTAAATTCCATGGAAATTCAATGTTTTCCTCTCAATTAGCTGCTGCTTGTGAAATTCAAATTTCTTAGCGGCAAATT
The DNA here is from genome assembly GCA_046705365.1 of Thermoplasmataceae archaeon. Taxonomy (GTDB): domain Archaea; phylum Thermoplasmatota; class Thermoplasmata; order Thermoplasmatales; family Thermoplasmataceae; genus JAJZOM01. The sequence goes on along the minus strand of JBJKQM010000004.1, from coordinate 14,101 downwards.
GTCAGCGTCTGTAAAAATCAGAAAAAAGGGGAAATGTTTCGTTCAGGAGCTAAGCGCCTGAACCAGTTTAGGAACAATCTGGTAGAGATCTCCAACAAGCCCGTAATCTGCCTCATCAAAAATGGGCGCAGACTTGTCCTTGTTGATTGCAATCACTGTCTTGGATCCCCTCATTCCTGCAATATGCTGGATCTGCCCTGAAAGGCCGACTGCAATGTACAAATTGGGCCTAACTTTCTTTCCGGAGATTCCCACCTGCCTCTCTTCGCCCAGCCACTGGTAGTCAAGACAAACCGGCCTCGATCCGGCAAGTTCACCGTTAACAGCCTTAACCAGGGGTTCTACAGATTCAATGCCTTCCTTCTTGCCAAGCCCCCTTCCAACGCAGACAATGACTTTTGCTTTCTCAAGGTTAACACCACTTGCCTTCTTCTCTTCCACGTTCACGACCTTTATTGCCGATTCAGGAAGGGCAATTTCCTCCAGAGGAGATTTTGATCCAGCCTTTTCAGTATCCGAGATTCCTGGCGCAAATGTGAAGGCTTTTGCGTCCGATTCTTCTTCAAGTATCGTTTTCCCTCCAAGGTAAAACCTCTTTGTGAGAACTTTTCCATCCTTTGCCTCAAAGCTGGTGATTTCAGGCAGAATGTCTACAGATAGTGCGGAGCTGACAGCACCTGCTACCTCTCTTCCAAGTATTGTCGAGGCAACAAAAATGTAATCGTAACCTTTTCCGAAAAGGTCCTTTAGCGCATTTGAAACGCTGTCGTACTGGGCAGTGCCATTCAGCTTGTACACTTTTCCCGCACCAAATTCAGTCAGGTCTTCGGCTTTGGGTGAGGTTGTGGCTGCATCAACATCCATTGATTTTTTCAGGTAGGTAACCATCTGGGCTGCCATATCAGGGAATTCTGAAAATACGAGAGCTTTCATCTTGATTCCTCCCTTATGACTTTCACGATCTCAGGAATGCCCTTTTCCACGTCCTCGAATACAACCTTCTTCCTTTCACTCTTTGGTGCCTTGTTTGACAGGACGGTAAGATTCCTGGAGTTCTGTACATCCGGGGTCTCGGTGTTAATGGGCTTCCTTCCTGCTGCCATTATCTGCATAACTGGTGGCAGCCTTGGCTCATTGATCTCCTGGGTAACCGAAATGACAACGGGGAAATTTGCCTGAACTGTGAGGTTGTTCTCTTCAAGCGCACGCTTTACTTTAACTGAACTGCCCTCTATCTCAATGGAATTGGCATTCCCCAGCAGTGGTGCACCAATATGGGCAGCAACTTTACTGGCCAGCAGCCCCGATATGGAATCAGCAGACTGGTTTCCAAGAAGCACTACATCGTGTTTCATTGATTTTATCTTGTCTCCAAGCACTCTCGCAGTGAGAGTCGGATTATTCCCCTGGTACCCCGTCAGGATGAAGCCTTCATCTGCACCCATTGCGTATGCCTTCTTCAGCACAGCACTTGACTGCTCATTGCCGAATATGAGTGCAGTGACTTTTCCGCCATACTTCTCCTTCAGGCGGACCGCTTCTTCAACGGAGTTTTCACTTAAATTTTCAAGTTTTATGGGAACGTTTTTCAACTGTGGTTCACCTGTGGTCGGATCAGGCTTAACCTGCTCTAGATCCGGCATCTGTTTTATGAGTACAATAACATCCACCATTAGATTCACCGATTGATATGATAAGGGCATCCATGTTCCTATATTTTTTCTTTGAATAATTAACTCCTTTGGACTGGTTTCTATCAATGATAAGTTGAAAAACTTATCAGTGTTTATTGATATATATCATTGATAAGTTTAAGTACTTATCATTGTTTACTAATAGGTTGGAATCGGAACCCATTGAACATGAACTGGAAAGGATTCTAAATCTACAATCCCCGCGAATTGATAAAAATGCAAGGATTCAGACAAAGGACATAGTCGTGGAAATAGATTATGTCTTGGAAGATCGTAACACAATTTGCTATGTGGAAGTAAAGAAGAGGGTGAATCCCGAGGCTGTTGCGCGTTTTTATGCCGCAAAGGAAAATATACTCTCAACTCCCAACTTATCAGATAAAAAGGAAGTATTCCTAATAGTGGGTCAAGAATTGGACCCAGTATCACTGAAAATGGCTGAACGCTTGGGCATTAGGGTAGAAAAGGTATCAGCGCACCTCCTGCCTCACCCGAGACATAATTTGAATGAACCTTTCAGAATAAAAATAACTGCGGATAAGGCCTGGAAATCTGTAATGACTTTATTTACGAATCAACCCACTTCGATCTATAATGTGATGAAGAAAAGTGGGGTGTCTTATGGAGAAGCCCACAGGGTAGTTTCATATCTTATAAACAGGGGGTTAACCAAAAAAAGTGGTAACTTTGTTTCAATTGTAAATTTTAGACCAATTCTCAATGCTGTTTTCTGGGAGCGTCCTTTTTCTTCGTTGTTACACGGGTCATACCACATTGATTCGGAACTGGTGGAAGATTTGGCTCATGAATTGTCTGCACTATTCCACGAATCCAAGGTGAAGCATGCATTCACAGGCTTTATCGCATACGAAAAATACTACGGCGGAATCAGAAGCGAGGGAGCGCTTGATCTTTATGTGGATTTTTCAAATTCCGCTGTTATTGATTTGATCGAACAGTTCTCCACCAAGGACAGTAATAAACCAAACTTGGCAATATATAAACCCGACAGGGACGTATTCTCTGATTCCAAGACTATAGACGGAATTCAACTGGTAAGCAGGGGACAACTTCTTTTGGACCTTTCAGGCGGGGACAGCATTGCAATACAATACGCTACGGAAATGGTGAAATCCTTTGGTAAAGTATGATGTGGAAACATACGACATTGATGGTTCATTATTCTACCTCAAAAAGATATATGACTGGTCAAATAACAAACACTCAAATTCCGGTGTAACTGAACCGGTTCTAATCGGCGGATGGGCGGTTGATATCTTCAATTCCTGGTTCGGGTCCCAGGACATAGACTTGATAACAAACAGTAAAACCGAGAAATCATTGAAGTATTACCTGAGAAGGGAGGAAGGTTTCTCAATCAAAGAATCCGCCCAAGGTGAAAAGACAATTTACAGGAAAACAAAAGGAAATAGGGAAATTCACGTTGATTTCATAAGCAAGAAAATGCCTTTTGAAGGCAAAACAGGCTTCTATTTGGAGGCCGGAAACATATTAGTTCTTTTACCCACTCTTTACTCAGGGGTAGGGTCAGAGTGAAAGTTCCAGACATAACAGATGTATGGACATACAAACTGAAAGCTGCTTGGGACAGAAATTACCGTTTGGAAAATAATGAAAGCACAGACATAGAGTGGGAGTCAGGCAAACTCTCAAAGGACTATTGTGACATTGTATCCTTGATTGATGCAGATGAACCTCTGGACCCTATTGTTATCCAAAAGCGATTCTCAGAATTCTCCTTTCTGAAGTCGGTAATGGATCTGTTGAATGAAAACCCGGAACTATATGCTCAATATATCAGAATATCTCATGCAGATGAAGCCGAAATAAAAAGGAAGATATTTCGCATCGTTGACAACTTTTGATTGTTTGCACCTCCACTTCAAACGAATAAATTAAATTGTCACATGGAAAAGCAAAAACTGACGGCATTCTCAGTTGCTCCTTCATAAAGGCAGGCAACTTTGGAGATACCCCATCAGGAATATTTTAGACGAAAATTAGATATTAAAACATCTCTTTGTTATAGGTACAAGAGTGTGAAATATGCAGGGAGACAACGACGTATATCTGGTTCATTACAAGAGAACCGCAATTTCCCGGTCCCGGCCAAACGATCCGGAAAGGGATGTTTTCAATAATATAAGAATGGACGAAGCACTTGGCAACCTCATCAAGAATTCAGTTTCTGAAACAGGGATTAAGGCTGAGGAAATTGACGATGTAATAACAGGATGTGCCATACAGGCAGACGAGAACTGGCTATATGGCGGCAGGCACCCGGTTTTCATGGGCGGGCTTCCTTTCAATGTCCCTTCAATGTCCATGGACAGGGCCTGCTCCTCATCACTAAATGCCATGACTGTCGGGGCAATGGAGATCATGACCGGCAATTCCGGTATAGTACTTGCAGGGGGAATGGAGCACATGACACATGTGCCCCTGTCTAACAACCCCAATGTCAAGCCAAACATCAAGCTAATTGTGAGGCCTGAATTTGCCAGGTATGACATGACCACTTCATACAATATGGGTCTCACAGCTGAAAAACTGGCAAAGGCTAGTGGAATTGGGAGGGAGGACATGGACAGATTTTCCGTTGCAAGCCATCAGAGGGCAGCAAAAGCCCAGGAAGATGGGTACTTCAGTGGCGAGATTCTTCCGCTGGAAGTTGAGCAGGGCGAGGACTTTGTTACCATAGACAAGGACCAGAGCATCAGGCCCGGAACCACCATGGAATCGCTGTCAAAGCTTCAGCCAGCCTTCACCAAGGATGGAGTCATCACAGCAGGAAACTCTTCTCCCTTGAATGCAGGAGCATCCCTCACGGTCCTGATGTCAGGGAAGAAGGTGAAGGAGTACGGCATAGAGCCAATGGCAAGGATAAGGGGATTTTCCTGGGCCGCAGTTGACCCCACCATAATGGGCATGGGGCCAGTTCCAGCCTCACAGAAACTTCTGAAGAAGGAAGGCCTTTCTTCCGATGACATAGACCTTTGGGAGATAAACGAGGCGTTTGCAGTTGTTGCCCTCAACGCAATGAAGGAGCTGAATCTTGACCATGATAAGGTAAACATCCACGGTGGTGGAATCGCAATAGGGCATCCCCTTGGAGCCACCGGAGCGAGAATTGGGGGAACGCTTGCGAGGGAACTCGCAGAGAAGAAGAAGGACCTGGGAATCGCAACTCTCTGTGTTGGCGGAGGCCAGGGCTATTCAGTGTTGTTTGAGAGGGTGTAAAAAATGGATTTTGATTTTCCGGAAGACATAACAAAGGCAAGGGAGAAAGCCAGTGACTTTGCCAGGAAAGAGATCAGCTCGGAGATGGCAAGGAAGTACGACCTCGAGGAGAAATTCCCAGAAGAGTTGAGGAAGAAGGCGTTTGAGTACGGGATCATCGACTACCAGAATCCCTGGTCAATGCTTGTGACCATTGAGGAACTCTGCAGGGCAGACCCTGGCATGGGAATATCCGCAACGGTGAGCCTCTTCGGCGCGGAGGTGATCATGCTTTTCGGCAGTGACGCACAGAAGGAGAAATACCTCAGCACGGTCCAGAATGGTGAAAAGATTATGGGCCTCGCAGTTACAGAGCCGGGAGGCGGAAGTGACGTTGCAGGAATCAAGACAAGAGCTGTGGAAAAGGATGGCAAACTGGTCCTCAACGGAGCAAAGATGTTCATCACCAACGGGACAATTGCAGATTTCTTTGTTATGCTGGTAAGGACCGGCGACAATGACGGCAAGAGGCATCACGGCCTTTCAGCAGTCATAGTGGATTCTGATCTCCCGGGTTTCTCCAAGAACAAGCTGGTCGGAAAACTTGGTGTCAGGGCTACAAACACTGCAGAACTCATACTTGATAACGTGCCAGTTCCAAAGGAGAACCTCATAGGCGAGGAAGGAAAGGGATTCTACTATATCATGACATTCTTCAACATAAGCAGGGCCTATGTTGCGGCACAGGCAATCGGAATTGCCCAGGGTGCACTTGATCGGATACTTGCATACCTGGACAGCCTTAAGAAGAACGGGAATGAGGACAGGATCACTGAGGAGATCCAGTTCCTTGCCGCTGACATTGCTACCAGAATAGAAGCTTCAAGACTTCTTACATACAAGGCAGCATCCTATCTCTTCCAGTTCAGACCCAATCCGACCCTGACAAGCATGTCCAAGGCATATGCCTCTGAAACTGCAGTATTTGCTGCGGAAAAAGCACTGGAAATTACTGGATACACTGGAATAACAGGAGATCTTGAGCGTTTCTTCAGGGACTCCAAGATCATGGAGATATGGGAAGGAACAAGCGAGATAGAGAAACTGATCATTTCCAGGAACCTCATGAAAGAATTCGCGGAGGTGAACTGATGTCTATGGAAGAACAGGATCTTCTGAGATCCGCAGTGAAGGAATTTTCACAGAAAGCCATTCAGGACAAGGTATTGAAAATAGAGCATGACGGCATAGACGATGATCTGCTCAGATCCCTGTCAGCACAGGGTTTCCTTGCAGCTAGATTCCCAGAGAAACATGGGGGTTCGGGCATCGGGCAGGACGGATACCTTGCCATACTGGAAGAACTGGCAGCTGCTTCTCCGTCCGTTGCAGCACTTATCATGGTCAACAACTCTCTTCTCGCACCACTAATCGGCGAAAAGGACCCTGAGCTCATGTCCAGGATAGCATCCGGCGAGGCAAAGGTTTCAATTTCCCTTGCACCGGTTTTGCCCGGAAACGTAGAGAAAATAACTCTTGAAAAGGTTGGAAACTCTTTGAAGGGGACTGTCAGGAATGCTGTGCTTTCCGATGGCGGCCTTTTGATTGCACTATCCGGGCCAGATGATACGCTCTACCTCATAAAGGACGGTTTAAAACCTGGAGAAACCGATCAATACCTTTCATTCAGGGGCCTGAAGTTTGGATCCGTAAGCGTTGATTCCAAGGATTTCGTTCCACTTTTCACCGACGGAAAGAAGGCCCTGGAAAAGGTTCTTGACGGTGCTGATCTTGAAATCGCAGCTCTCGCCCTTGGCATAGCAAAAGGGGCCCTGGACAAGGCTGTGGAATATGTAAAGGTCAGGAAGACTTTTGAAAGGCCGCTCAAGGATTACGGACCTGTTTCCTCAACCCTGTCAAGGCTGATTGGTGAGTACGAGGTACTGAACAGTTACCTGGGAAACATTGAAAGTGGTTCAGAAAAGGACAAACTTATGGTTAAGACACTGTCTGTCGATCTAGCGAAACGTGCCACAAAGTACTCATTGCAGTTCCATGGCGGATACGGCTATATCGAGGACTTCGGTGTTGAAAAGTTCTACAGGGATGCTGTCGGGCTCTCCATTCTGTTCCAGAGACCACACCAGGATTCCCAGAGGCTTGCGGAAGAAATATTTGGTGAAAAATCGGGGTATCTATGAAGATACCTCTTCATTATCATCATCGACTATTCTCGCGGTCCTTCTAGATTCGGCAGGCTGATGTGCTTCCTCTTCAACTTCCACAACATGGTAGCCATTTGAGAGAATAGAGCCGCCGATAAAGCCTCCAACTGCTGGAAGCACTATCAGATCAACTGCTACTTTCTTTATGAGCTCGATTGTTCCCATGTTTATGGCAGTGTATACTGTTGAGAAAACAGTGTTGTTCAGATACTGGTTGCCGAAATCAGCGAATATTGTGTTCAAAGCAGAAATCGGCACAAACAGTGTAACAGCAATTACAACTGCCGAGACTACAATTCCTGCCAGTAGACCAGACAATAATCCTCTTCCTGATCCTCTGGAAGCCAGGCCAGCCACTAATCCTGCCACGATCCACCCGTAATAGGGGACCCAGCCGAACAGCGTTAACACAAGTATACCTGATACGATACCTGCGCCGACACTTCCATACATCAGACGACTTGATTCCATTGCCTTAGGCTAGTTCGTACGTTATATATAAAAATTTTTCTAGATAACATGTTTAGATCACATTTCGCCAGATGCGGATTTTTCGGAATATGAGGTTTTGTAAACATTGCAGTTTACGGCAATGCTAATAGTGTGTGTTGCTATAACCTGTCATTGAACAGTTCCAGCCTCAAGATCGGTTACTTCGGTAAAGAAGGATCTAACACCCACTATGCTGCAACCCTGATGTATGAAGGACAGTTCATTGGTTTTCCATCCATACAGAGCCTTTTCCATGCCGTCTCAGATGAGATAGTGGACTTCGGGGTCGCCCCAATAGAAAATTCAGTTGAGGGGACTGTTGGTGCGACAAATGACCAGCTTTACAGGGATGACCTTTTCATCACAGGAGAGCTTTATACAAGAATAAAGCACTGCCTCATAGCGACCCCCGGAACCAGGAAGGAATCTATCAGGAAAGTGATTTCCCACCCCCAGGCTCTCGGACAGTGTTCTGCCTATATTGACAGAATGGGTTTCGAACCTGTGCCTTACCAGGATACAGCCTCAGCAGTGGCTTCACTCTCAGACCCGGTTCACAGAGGTTTCGGCGCCATCGGCAGCGAGATGACGGCCAGGCTTTACGGGATGGAAATTCTGGAAGATGACATTGGTGATTTTCAGGACAACCACACCCGTTTCGTCTCAATCTCAAGGCATTTTGCTGAGATTAGCGAGCCAGCGGGCCGACTGAAAGCTTCCATAGTTGTATCGCTTGATGACAGGCCGGGATCCCTGAAGGAGATTCTGGACATATACAGCCGGAATTCCATTAACCTAACAAGAATCGAATCAAGGCCAGTGAAGTTCTCTCCATGGAAGTACATCTTCTTTCTGGATTCAGAATATGCCCCGGATTATGCGAATGTATTCGGGGATTTAGAAAAAAACAGCATGAGCTACAAAATGCTGGGTATTTATCCCATGGCTAAACTCTAAAAAATAGGGTCTCAGGATTTTTTCCTGAAATTTTTGGTCTCATCAGTGATCATGCCCTCATTGCTGAAATGTTCAGTGACCTGAACCCAGGTGAGGAAACAGCCGTCTACAAGCCCTTCCTTATTCTTCTTTTCTGCCAATTCAAACACCCAGGTGCCTGGAGTAAAAGTCCAGCATTCTTTCCCATGCTTCCTCGCTCGCTTCCTTATTGTAACTCATGGAGGTATGATTGAAGAAGGCATGATAGGTTCCAGGGTAGATCTTCATCTCAAAGTCTGTCTTGTGATTAACAACATTTTCCAGCAACTCAGGAAGGCCTTTGTTGATTGATCCATCCTCGCCCGCATAAAGGCCCAGGACAGAACCCTTTATGTTTGCCATATCATCTATAGACCGCGGGTTTGCTCCGTAAAATATGACTGATGAAGAGAAAGGCACCTGCGTGGAAAGCTGGAAGGCAAGTCCTCCTCCAAGGCAGAATCCCACAACGCCCCTGCTCTTCTCGTCCTTATCCTTGAAGAAGTAACTGTATGCAGCCTCCAAGTCCTTGATCATGTTCTTCTCAGTTGACAGGCGGTTGAACATGATGTCATTCACGATTTTCTTCGAGGTTTCGGATGACTTTGAAAGTATCTCCTGGACCGCTGCCTGATCCCCTCTCTTATCTGCAGGCAGGCTCCAGAAAGGCCTCATGGCATCCATTATGTTTTCCTCTGTGAATACTTCTACCTGTTCCTTTCTTGAGTAAAGGTGAGGGGCAAGAGTTTCATAACCCTGTTGGGCAAGCCTCTTGCAGACATCCTTTATGAAATCCGTGAGACCCCATATTTCCATAATTACAAGCACACCGGGATGATTCTTGCCATCATCCGGCTTTGCAGTGAAAACCCTCATGTCAGTGCCGTCGTGTGTTTTGATATTAAATTCCTTCTCAATAATGCTCATTAATCGCACTCCACCACTAACAAGCGCGGATTATATTTAGCAATTTCTTGTCCGGTTCTGTAGGAGAAACTTATGGTGCTAAACCCTTCAGTAATAAAAAATTAAATTCATCCTGTGTTATATGTATTTTAAAACTGGAGGTGTCAGGTTGATAGAACTGGACAAAAAACAGGTTAAACAGATAAGGAAGTTGCTCAAGAAAGGAGTTGAAGTGCCGGATATATGCACTCAGTTCAACATAGCTCCTGAAAACTGGAGAGAGACAACACTGAAATACCAATTTTACAAGTGAAATTTCCTGAACTCAATGGCCGATGCAGATCAGTTATTCTGCGACAGCCAACCTTAAAAAAACCGACTCTAAATGCCACCTCATATGACTTTAAGTACTCAGTACCGTTAAAGGACTACCCGGGAAAATGAAAATCGGCTTCTTTACAACTACCTACTACCCAACTCCCGATGGAGTATCACATTACCTCAGAGATGTCAAGCAGGAACTTGAACGTAGGGGACATGAAGTTCATGTTTTTTCCTTTAACGGAGACAGGGAAGAAAAGAATGTCCATATTCCGGTAACCATCCCTTTTCCTGCATACCCACAGTACAGTATGCCCTTGAACCCTTTTCCGATGTACATGTACAAGATTGCCAGAAAAACAGGTTTTGATGTAATCCACATCCATGATCCGTTCATGGGTTCCATTGGATACAGGCTCTCCAAATCCATGAATCTGCCAATCATTGCAACATTCCACACGGATTTTGTAAGGATGAAGGAATCACTGAGGATGCCGTTCAAGGAATTCCTCATAGACCTTTCATGGAGGTACAACTCCTATCTGTTCAGGAAATGCAATGCAGTCCTGGCTCCAAGCCTCAAGACCATGGAATACCTGAAGAAGAATGGCATCGGAAATGCGGAAGAACTTCCTCTCTTTGTGGACACATGGAAGTATAATTCAGGAGAGAAGCCGCTTGATCCGTTCGTTGTCCAGTATCTCGGGAGGATAACCCGAGACAAGGGCGTATTCAGAATTCTTGACGTGGCTGAGGCAATGGGCAGCACAACCCATGTGAAGTTTGTTATTTCTGGTACCGGGCCTGAAAGCGAAACACTCATGAAGGATGCTGAGAAGCGTGGGCTTCTTGACAGGATATCCTTCACGGGCTATGTTGATGAAAAAACAAAGATAGACCTGCTGAATCACGCTAACCTGTTCATTTATCCATCCGACACTGATACTTTTGGGCTTTCTGTACTGGAAGCACTTTCAACCGGTATCCCGGCAATCATCCCGCAGGATTTTCCCCTGACCCATTACAATGGATCCGGAGATTCGGGAATGATAGAGGTTGATTTCAACAATCCTAACCAGGTCAGTGAAAAAATTCTGGAACTGAATGGTGATCCAACAAGAATAAGCAGCCTGAATCTTGCAGCAAGGAATTTTGCAACGGACAAGTTCAGCATGGAAAAACACTGTGACAGGCTTGTCGAGATATACCAGACACATATTCGCAACAAAAAGGCAACCAACTGAACCCGGGTTCTGTCGCCCCTGACCCAGACTAACCTATTTCTATGCAGAGGTGTTAAGGGCTCAGGAATTGAAATCAAATTCAGGCAGCTCCCGCAGTCAGGCAGATCATGAAAAGGATGAGTCTGCATACATTCTTGAAGACTCCAGTAAAAGAAACAACAGGCTGTCCTTGGTTTATTCAGCAATAATAATCATTCTTGCAACAGTCTCTGCGAGATCAGTAAACAACATGATTGCCACATCCCTGCCATTCCTCGCCAAGTACACATTTTCCTTCAGCAACGTCCTGGTCGGGGTGCTATCCGCGTCACTGAATATCTCTACTTTTGTTGTGACCTCCTTCATCAATCCGCATCTCAGGAGCGAAACGAGGAGAAAGGTATTCATCATCGCAACGGCCATAATGCCTGTCACCCTTCTGCTCTATTACTTATCCAGCCCAATTTCCCTCTGGCCCGCATCCATACTGTCAGGACTGGCAATAGGTATAATCTTCCCCAATATTATCACATCAGCAACCCTTCACCACGATCATATGGTCCAGATGAGGCTGCTGGCCATATATTCACTCAGCCTCAGCCTGAGCCTTGTCATTGGACCGTCCATTGAAACCTGGCTTCTCACATTTCTCACTTACAGGCAGATTTTCCTTCCCTTCATGGCAATATCGCTGATCGGTCTTGCCGTATCACCATTCATAAAGTTCCCGACCCTGAAGAGGGAGGTAAAGGGAAGAAAAGCACTTGGCAACAAAGGGCTCCGCACTTCTATACTCTCTATCACAGTATATAATGTACCATTTGCCGCTATCACTTCCTTCCTGGTCATCTTCGCGGTGGAGAAATTTTCAGTTTCCAGCGCCAGTGCCTATTCGATTTTCATCTACTTTTTCCTGACATCATTTGTTTCCCGCCTCACAATGGCAATAAAGCCATTCACTTCCCTGTTTCTTCCAATGCTCTTTTCTGCTGTGATAACAATCATTGGGCTGTCATTGATCCCCTTCATGAGTTCTTTCCTTTATTTTGTCCTCATAATGGCGCTTCTCGGGATTCCCCACGGAACAATCTTTCCCATGTCCTCCATGCTTATCGCAAGGGGAACAACTCCGGCAGAGAGGAACGTTGCAAATTCATACTTCCTCGCTTACAACAATTCACTCTTCATAATTGTGCCAGTCATATTTGGATATCTCAGCATAACTGCAGGTTTCACCGTCAGTTTCCTTGTTATATCTGCATCCGCGGTGGTATCCACCATAATGATGGTCCTCAGTTATTTCAGGAACCGGGACCTGTTTTCAAGGCACATTTCTCCCAGGCCCTCGTGAAGGCCAAAACTCCGGCATCAGGCTATTTAACAATTTAATCATAGTTTATGTGGTGTTATATATGGCTCTATTGGGAACTATATACATATAGATAATTATTGGATTTTATCTATATAAGCAAGGCAAATCCAATACTTGAGAATCAATGAATACAAGGAATGTAGCAATCGCAGTAATTGTTGCAATCATAATTGTAGGGTCCGGAGTGGCAGCATTCGAGCTCCATAACGGAAGCGGTTCGACCCAGAAGGTCACACTGACTGAGACAGGATCCAGTCTTTTGTACCCTGTTTTTAATCTCTGGGCAAAGAACTACACCAACGCAACCATAACGACAGCCTCGACAGGTAGTGGAACAGGTATTTCCAGCGCCCTGGCCGGAACTGACTCAATCGGTGCATCCGATGCTTATATGTCACCTTCCGATGCAAGCAGCCATCCATATGCAATGAACATACCAATTCTGATTTCCTATCAGTACATTGCATACAACATACCAAACTACACTGGACCTGCCCTGAAACTGAATGCATCAGTTATTGCAGGCATCTATGACGGTTCAATTACAAACTGGGACAGCCCTGTTATAGCAGCGGCAAATCCAGGAGTAACACTTCCGAACCACTACATCGTGCCAGTGCACAGATCTGACGGAAGCGGCGACTCATTCATGTTCACCTCATTCCTGAGCAAGGGCAACAAAACATGGGCAAGCACAGTGGGAGCTTCTACAAACCCATCTTGGCCATCCAATGTCCAGCACTCTGCAACCGGAGCCCAGAACAGTGGAGTCATAGCAACCATGAACACAACACCATACAGTGTTGGATATGTTGCAGCAACTTATGCCCAGCAGGTCCACTCTGCAGGTTTCGGAATAGCTGAACTCCAGAATGCGGCAGGCAACTATGTGGCAGCAACTCCAGCAAATGTCTCACAGGCAGCAGCACAGTACCTCAGCCAGATACCGGCAAACGGAACAATAGCTCTTCAGTATGCACCAGGAGCAACATCATACCCAATAGCAGACATGGAATATGTTGTGGTTCTTCAGAACCAGACAAGCTCAGCAACAGCAACAGCACTACAGGCATTCCTTAACTGGATTGTCTCACCCAACGGTGGAAGCAACTCGGCATATCTTGACCAGCTTAACCTTGCACCCCTTCCTTCAGCAGTAGTGTCCAAGATTGTTGACCCGCTCATAAACAACATACATGGACCTGGTGGAACTTCAACAGCACTGGTAACACTGAGCGAGACAGGATCAAGCCTTCTCTATCCGGTGTTCAATGAGTGGGCGCCAAACTACACAGCAGCCACAGTAACCACAGCCTCAACAGGCAGCGGAACAGGCATATCAAGTGCAGTTGCAGGAACAGTAGTGATCGGGGCATCAGATGCATACCTTTCACCAAGCATTGCAAACGCCAACCCCGGTGTCATGAACATACCCATAATGATATCCTACCAATACATCGTTTACAACATCCCCGGGTACACTGGACCAGCACTTCACCTCAATGCATCCATACTTGTTGGAATCTACAACGGCACAATAACCAACTGGGACTCTTCAGTCATAGCAGCAGCCAACCCTGGAGTAACACTGCCCAACCTTAACATAATAGCTGTGCACAGGTCTGACGGAAGCGGAGACACATTCATGTTTAC
>JBJKQM010000003.1:0-7537 GCA_046705365.1 Thermoplasmataceae archaeon | reverse complement strand
GCTATGGATGAAAGCTTTGGTTCGCCAATGATTGTAAATCCAAACCATTCTGTAGTGGTCTTTTCATCCCCATGTATTGGGCAGTTCTTCTCAGTGGTAATAAGCTTGCATTTCTTGCATGCCCTGTAAATCTGTTTCATTTTAACCTAATTCTCCACTTTTCTTTTAGCAAGCCAGTCCAGTTTTGCCAGGCCCAGTTGCTTCATTGTGAATCCAATTTTGCTGTCCTCTACTGAAGAAGAACTCAGATTAAGCGCGACTATTCGAACTCTAACCTTGTCTCCCAATTTGATATCCTTCTTTGTATCTTTCCCAATAAATCTCTGGTTAGCAAGATCAACATCAATCCTGTCATCCATAATCTGACTTTTGTGAAGAAGGCCTTCAAAGGGTCCGAACCTCACGAATGCACCAAAATTCTGGATTGAGACAACTACGCCTTCCACTACTTCCTGCATTTCAGGGTAGAAAGCAAGTGCCTTGAAATGAACGCTTTGGTAGACACCGCCGTCCCCGTGCACAATTGCCCCATCACCTATCTTGTCGACGTCGATGACAGAGACGATATAACACTTGCCGAGGATTCTTGTATCATCCTTTTCGTCCTTGAAATCTACAAACCTGCCTTCCAGGGATGTCTTGGCAACATCCAGGACAGCCTGGGTATAATCCTGGCCCAATTTCTCTGGAGGTATTCTTGTAATGTAATCATCTTCAACTATAACGTACATTCCACATCTTCCCCATAACAGGAACATCAACAAAGAAATGCCTCAACATCAGCAAGCCATAGCTCACTGCAATATTATGAGAAGCTGAGCATCTCAGTTGTTTTAACTTCCTTTGGAGTATCTTCCGACATTATATAAATCATTATTAACCTTATGCTGAGAACCGGCAATCTGCAATGTTGTGCAGTAACTCGTGGACCTGATTCCACAATTCATTTTTTCTCATTGGCCAAGAAGCTGATGGAAAGCCCTTATTTGGCTGAACCTTCTGAAAATTCCCTTTTTTAGCTTAGCATAACTATATAAGAATTATGAATTTATATCATCTGATTTAAAATGAGTAATACCACAACTGGTCTGAAAGCAGGAGCAGTAGCGGGAATTGTTTACGGTGTCATAGATGCCGTTTTTGCCGTAGTTCTTGTTACGGTTTTCAAAACCACCATTATGAATGAAATACAGAAAAGCCTCAACAGTGTTCCCGGGGGCACTAGTATTACTGCGCAGGCGGTGTATTCACTTGCCATTGTCTTTGCTGTTGCGGGGGCAATAATTGGTGGAGTCATTATAGGATTGATTCTAGGTGCAATATTTGGAGCAGCAAATAACAGCATACCTGGTAAGACCCAGACTTTCAAAGGGCTTCTCTTTGGCCTGATTATCTGGTTAATCTTTAACGTTCTGATAGGATTGTCAAATCTTGGTGCTTACGGTATCACATATTATGCATCTGGACTTGCAGGAGGACTCGTTGCTGCACTTGTATTCGGTTACCTTACAGGCCTCCTTTTTGAAAAATGGCAGGAAAAACCAAGGGTTGAATCAAATTCCTGGACAGAACAATAAATTCAACCATTTTTATTTTTAACATTATTCCATATAATTCCATTTGAAACTTCTACCCATTTGTATTATATTTAGTGTTCACATTATTCTGTATGCAAAAAAATGTCGACGCGGAAACCTACAACATGCTCCGGGATTCTGTTAAAGAATTCGTTGCGAAAGAAGTGTTGCCGATAGCTTCCAAGATTGACCTGAACGATGAATTTCCAGTTGATATATTTAAAAAAATGGGCAAAATGGGGTTCCTCGGGATTACAATCCCCGAAGAGTATGGTGGGGCTGGTATGGATTACCGCGCACAGGCAATCATTGAAGAAGAACTGGGATATGCCTCGGCTTCCCTAGCGCTTTCCTACGGGGCCCACAGCAACCTTTGCCTCGACAATTTGTACAGGAATGGTTCAAATTTCATACGAGAGAATTATGTCCCAAAGCTGGCAAGCGGTGAATGGATTGGTTCACTCGGCCTGACCGAACCTTCATCGGGTTCGGACGCACTGGCGATGAAGACTTCTGCTGTTGAGACGAATGGAATTTACGAAATTAATGGAAGCAAGACTCTGATTACAAACGCACCATATGCTGACCTAGTGCTCACATATGCCAGAACAGGAGAGGATTATACTGCATTTGCAGTGCTGGGAACAGATAATGGTTTCACTCGGGGAAAGAAATTTGACAAGATGGGCATGCGCGGATCACCAACCGGAGAGATATTCTTTGATTCTGTAAAGGTCAACAGAGACAGAATAATTGGAAAGGAGGGCTCCGGCAAAGAGATAATCCTGAGCGGCCTGAATTCGGAGAGGGTTATACTAACTTTTATCTTCACCGGAATTTCCAGAAGGGCACTTGAACTTGCAGTTAAATATTCTACCGAAAGGAAGCAGTCCGGACATTTTCTTCATGAGTTTGAAATGATAGAAGAAAAACTGGCTTACATGTATACCAGATACCAGACAAGCAGACTTCTTGCAGAACGGGCCCTGGACAACCTCGCACTTAATCCAATGGATTCCCTTGGTCCGGCAGCTGCTATAATGCATGCTTCAGAAACTTCTGAATATGTTTCAAGGGAGGCCATTCAGATTCTTGGAGGCATTGGTTACATGCGGGACTCTGAAGTGGAAAGATTGCTGAGGGATGCCATACTTGGCCAGATAGGTGCCGGAACAACCGAAATCAGGAAACACCTCATATCGTCAGCCCTTGTTAGAAAGTATAAGAGGGAAGATAAGATACCGGAATTGTAATGAAGTGCATTGTCTGCGACATTGAAGAGGCAGTAATTCATGGCCAGTGTGAAAAATGTTTTGCTGGCCATCTGCAGGTGACCACATCTGGATCAGTGGATGTGACGATCTGCCCAAAGTGCAATGCATTCAAGATTGGCAACTCATGGTCACGAGGGAAACTCGAGAGACCTCTTATAAAGAAGATTAATGGAAACCTGGGCACCAATAATCCTAATGTCTCCGCCCATGTTTTTGGAAATACTGTTGAATTGAAAAGAGTAGAAGGAAAGATAGATTTCTCGGTTGAACTTGAAACGGAGGGGCATAAAATAAGAGGCGGAGAACATTTCATACCTGCCAAGATCCTCCTGAACAGCTGCCCAACATGCAACAAAATTACCGGGTCATACTATGAAGCCATCATACAGCTAAGAACCTTGACTGCAGAATTTTCTCCAATATTGAATACAGTGCTGGATGAAATTTCTGGCATGCTAGACAACATGCACAAGAGTGACAATGAATCATTTGTATCCAAGATTGAACCTGTCAAGGGAGGAATAGACATATACCTTGGAAAAAAGAATGATGGCATCAAACTCTCCAAGTACATTCACGATCACTACTTCTCAGACACAACTAGAACTAAGAAACTGGCCGGGAGGAGAGAAGGCGAGGATTTTTACCGCCATACCTTCCTGGTGAGAGTCTTCAACCTTAAACCAGGAACTCTGATCTGGAATAAGGAAAAATCATACATCCTGGAAAAAGTGAAAGCGAATGCCCTTACTGTGATCGACCCCAAGAACGAGAAAAGGCATGACATTCTCCAGAATGACTTCAACAGTGGAGGGTACTCCTTTTCTGAAGAAAACATAGAAACCAAGAATTTTATCGTAGTTTCCAGTGAGAATGGTGAAAGCATGGTTATGGATCAGGAAAATTTCCAGGTTTTGACGGTAAAAGGCTCTTACGAAGGCGAAGTCAAGGCATTTAACTATAAGGGAAAATACATAGTTTCAGCTGCATAAAATCTATTTTGCCCATTTACGAAGGTTTATTCGCTCCATGGCATGAATCGGACTGATAGTTATGGCTCAAGAACACCGCTTTTCTGAAAAGAAAGTAACCTGGGAAGTCGACGGCATGGAAATAGAAGGTACTCTTCTGATTTCTCTGGATTCTAACAGGAAGGCAGGTGTTATCTTAGTGGCTGGAAGCGGCCCGACAGACAGGGACTGGTGTACACCCCTTCTCCCTGGTAGCAACTGTAGTGGCAAATTGATTGCAGAATATCTTGCCAGGCATGGATACCACAGCCTGAGGTACGACAAAAGGGGATCAGGGCCCCATGCAATGGAAATCCTCTCTTTAATCAAAGGTAAAATAAGCATGAAAAGCCACCTTGATGAATTGGATGGTGCTGTCAATTACTTAAAAAATTCAGGAATAGTAGAGAATGACAGGATATATGTTCTTACGAACAGCGAGGGTGGAATTCACGCACTGAATTATCAACTGAGCGCCAAGGAACCAAGATTCAAAGCTCTGGCCTTAACAGGATTTCCGGCGAGTTCAATTAGGGAAGTTGCAAGGTTACAGATGACCCTACTCCTCAGCGGGAATCCCAGAAAGGATGAATTCCTGAAGAGGTATGACTATGCAATAGAGAAATTCATTGCAGGCGAAGATGAAGTCGATATTGATATTCTGCCGGATCCAATGAAGCAACTCATAATGAGCCTGAGAAGCCCTTATAACCTTCCATTCAGCAGGGAGCTTTGGAACACTGAACCGCTTAAACTGCTTGAAAGAATAACTGAGCCTACGTTGATAATCATTGGGAAGAAAGATTTACAGGTTGACTGGGAGAAAGATGGCAAAATGTTCCTGAATTATGCTGACAAGTCAAATAACGTCCAATTGACCTTCCCCGAGAATGCCAACCATGTCCTGAAGGAAGAACTGGCGGAAAGATCCAAACTCGACCCTGCAACTGTGGGAAAAGGGTATAATTCAGAAGATACAAAGCTTGATGAATGGACCATGAGGAGTCTAATCAACTGGCTTGAGGCTTTCCAGTAGTTTCCACAGATCTCATAGAATATTGTTTTTTAGTTCATTTCACAATATCTATGAAGATCGTAAGTTAATTGTTGTTACAACTCATCATGAATCAGTGACTTCATGAGGATAAAAGCTGAATGGCATTCATTGAAAAAAGTAATGATGCACAAACCTGGAACAGAGATAGATTACGCTATGCTTTCTCCGAGACCTTTCCTCTTTGAAAGACCATACCGGACGAGAGTAGCAATAAGTGAACACGAGAATCTTGAACAAACCCTGAAGGAAAACGGAGTCAAGGTTGAAATCCTCAGCAATTACATTATGGAAAGGGCGGACAAGGATCCTGATTTCAGGTCAGCGCTTGAAAAGAAAGTTCTCTCGCTTGTAAGATTCTATGGCAATATTGAATCAGCGGAAACAGCACAGACTGAGCTTGAAAAGAACCTTCCCATTCTTGACTCTTCTACACTTTTCAAAATCATGACACTTGAACCGTCCATTGATCTTAAACTGGACGTGACCGAGGGCCTTGAATACCCAACCGTTTACTCTAATTTACCTCTTGCAAACCTTTATTTCATGCGGGATCAGCAGGCTGTTACACCTGGTGGTGTCATAGTGGGAAGCATGAAAAGAAAGCAGAGAATGAGGGAACCTGAAATTACTGAATTCGTTTGGAAAGAAGCAAAGAAGGAAAAGGATCTATATCGCATCACAGGGAACGGAATTTTTGAGGGAGGAGATTTCATGCCTGCAGGTGATTTCTGCCTTATAGGAATCGGATCCCGATCTAACTTTGATGGGGCCATGCAGGCTATTTCCTCCGGTTTCCTGGACTATGACGAGGTGGCTGTGGTTGAAAATCCAATTTATGACTTCATGGAAGGTCTGCCAAAGGACCCAATGGTAAACATGCACCTTGATACCTACTTTAACATAGCCGCTGACGGCATAGCGGTTGGAGCAGAGGAACTCATGAAAAAGGCCAAAGTGAGTATATTTTCTGGTAGGAACCGCGAAGAGACCAAGGCTGTCAGTGAAACCAACCTTTATGATTACTTGAAAGGGAAAGATTTCAATTTCATCAACCTGGGCGTTTCTGAACAACTGAGTTACTCTTCTAATTTCCTTACTCTTTCTGACAAAAAGATAGTGACGGTTAATGTCTCAAATGTCCTTGAAAGGCTACTCAAAGAACACGTATTCCCGGACAATGTTGAAAGAGAGGTCCTGAGTGACCTGAACAGGAGAGGCAGGGACAATCTTTTCCCCAACCGAAAAGAGATAAGGGAACTTGGTATTGATAATATCACAGTTAACCTGAGCGAGCTTACTGGGGGGTACGGTGGGGCACACTGTATGACAGCAGCCCTGGAACGGTGAGAAAAGTTTGTTCTTGGGATAACGAAACATTTAATTTAAAAACAGGTATTACGTTGGCATTACGCTTAATTGCGCTTAACCACGAGGGATTTAATGGCGAAGGATAGAGCACAAAGAAAAGGAAAAGACAAGTGGAAAGAAAAGAACTGGTATACGATTAACGCTCCAGATTATCTCGGGGGAAAAGAGATCAGCCTTAGCATTGGCAATTCCCCTGAAACAATGATAGGAAGAAAGATCGAAGTTCCGGTTTCAGACTTTACTGGTAACTTCAAGAGAGCTAATGCTAAAATGATCTTCAAGGTGTTGTCATGCCAGGGATCAAAGTGCAGCTCGGAATTTGTCGGTCACAGCCTGAGTGATGATTACATCAGAAGAATGGTTAGAAGAAGAAAGGAAAGAATTGACGTCATAAGGGAAGTGGCAACATCCGATAACGTGGCGTTGGTGCTTAAAGTTGTAATAGTAACCGATGGAAAGCTTACCACTTCAAAAAGAAGCGATATAAGAAAGGCAGTTGAAGGATTTCTCGTGGAGAAGGCTGTCACTATGCCATACGGCCAGATTGCAAAATACGTGATTGGCGACGATATATACGGCGATATTGTCAACGCAACAAAAGACATCTACCCAATCAAGAAAATAGAAGTCCGCAAATCTGTTCTTTCCGGCACGAACCCAGTTCCAAAACAGGAAATCCCGGTAACTCAGGAAGAAGAAAGCGAGAGCGTAGAACAACTACCATAATCCCTTTTTTTATTGCCGGGGTGGCTTAGCTGGAGGAGCGCCGGACTCATAAGAATGAATAGTTCTGAGAAATCCGGAGGTCTCGGGTTCGAACCCCGATCCCGGCACTTTTCACTTAGGTTCAATACTTCCTAGGTTCTCCAAGTGTTTTTACTAAAAATAACTCGTTTGTTTATATACCCGGAGATCGACTTTTGGAATATAATTTTACTCAGATAAATATTAGGTCCCCTCTATCTGATCACTTAATTTATCAAAGATCACACATTTGACTTTTCTGAGTTCCTATTTAGGTTAGAAACAGGAACTCAGAAACAGATTTCTAATTTGTATTATTCAATATGTGAACTTTTCTCTTTAAAACGCAGTTTACATTTTGTATGAATTATTCAAGAATCAGAGCATATTTTAATTACTTATATAAAATAAATTTGGTTTAACTATTTAATTTCTCTTATTGGTATGATTCCTGAGTTCCAATTGCTACCTAAAGCGGAACTGACTTCGGAAACTTATATACCCTTA
>JBJKQM010000002.1:0-2516 GCA_046705365.1 Thermoplasmataceae archaeon | reverse complement strand
TTATCCGGCCTCAGCCTTCCAGCCAGTTCAACCATTAGATCGTCTCCGGATATTATGCCGAAAGCCCTGTTTTCCATATCAGGATACACGTCCCCGAATGTGACCGGGTAGAAGCCAATTGATGTGTAAAAATAGACTGAGTCCGATATAGCCCTGAGATTTCCGTTGAATACTGCAGGAGGTACCCCGAAAGCCTTCAGCCCAGCGTCTATCATGGAAGAGACTATCTTCTGGTTAAGGTCCACCATGTCCTTGTGGACAAGGGCATATCCCTGCTCGGTGACACTGTTTATTGGGCCGGGAAGGCCATATTCGCGTGCCTTGATATGCCCAAATGAGCCCCCGCCATGTACTACAGCGAATTGTTCCCCTGTACTGATCAGTTCCGAGATTATGCTGTCAACCGCCTTTTTTCTGTAGAAGCCGTAACGGCCCTTTACGGTTACAACACTGCCACCAAGTTTGACAAGGAACATTATATTGCAGAATCAACCCTCTTTATAAATACTGTACTAGAAAGAGCCATCAAATTTTATAAGAACCGATAACATCCCTAAAAACTCAGTTTTTCCTGAGCAATTTCAGGGCCGGTAGATCAGCGGTAGATCGCCTGCTTTGCAAGCAGGAGGCCTCGGGTTCAAATCCCGACCGGTCCATTGAGATTTCTGCAATTGACCTGAATGATTCCTTTGGTTGCCATTGCTTCTCCCATAAGGCGATCCATGTTATTCAACCCTGGCCAGGAAACCCATTACTGCCTCCTTTGTAAGTTCAGCGCATGCCAATGGCTTGGAAGAAGAACTAAAAGTCATTCTCTACCCTTTACCTCGCTGTAAAGGTTTATGGATGCTGGGCTTGTTTTCCAAATTTTGTTCAAGCGGATTCCAGGAAGTTCACCCTGGTTGATTCTCAGTGCAAGGTATTTCGACGAGTAATGTGTACCAGAGACTTCTCTTGCCTCTTTCAGGGTTAAGAGCTTATCCTCTTCTGAACCCACCATATCTAGCGCAAATATGAGAGACTTTGCCATATTTATTTCCAGAAAATCTGTTAATTTGTTCACACCTTTCCCGTGAGCGGCCTCAAGAGCATCTAGATATGAATTTCGATCATTAGGGAGAATGTGAATCAGCGGCCAGTTGTGATTGAGGAAGTGTATATTCAGCAGTAGTCTGCCGACTCTTCCATTTCCGTCTGAAAAGGGATGGATCGATTCGAAACCGAAGTGCATCTCTGAAGCCTGTACGAAGACATCTTCTCGTTTCATCTCCATTGCCGCATAATGCTCTTCCCATTCCCCAAGCAGCGAAAGGAGTTTTTCAACTCTTGGGGGAGAATGTCTTGAACCGGATATTCTCACATTGACTCTCCTCCACTGCCCTGCGTCAACAAGGATTCCACGAAAAATATGCTGGTGCAAATCCAATGCACTTTTCATGCTAACTTCACCTATTCTTCCGCTTACAACTTCTGCCAGTGCAGATCGATGCTGGATAGTTTCGAGTAGATCTCTCACGGGACGATTAGGAACTGTCATGCCACTTTCAATTACTTTGGTTACTTCATCCAGAGTTAGAGTGTTGCCCTCTATGGCATTAGTTCCCCAGGTATTGAGTATTAACGATTCTTGAAGGGGCTTCTCTGGCATATTGCGTAAAGAGCCTCGATCGAGCATCTTTTCCCTGAGTCGATTTAGTATGTGTTTATCCATTAACTATAATACTATACATATAGCATATATAAATATATATGGAAAACTAAATTATTCTTAGTAGTTTCATACATTCTTCAATGCTGTGATACGACAAAAGAGGATTTCACGCAAGTTTCATGGAAACCTGAAATAGCCTGAGTTTGGCATAATGCAAATAAATACTTACAGAAGTACTCGATCAAAACATCAAGCATATCCCGACCGATCCATCCTTTAGGACTTTTATTTGGTTCGGTTTTTCAACATATTCAGATCATTAGCTTCCCTGATGAACTCTGTCAGGCCCGAATCATTAATGGAATCACCCTGATGGTAATCTATGGCCCGGACTGTCTTACTGTCGAGGCGCGCATTGAAGATATTCCATGGATCCTTTATTTGGGCCCCTTTAGGAAAAGTCAACCTCACAGAACTTTTTAGGGTATCCGCCACACAGATTATTCCTTCCCTGGACCAGACTGGCACTCCTTCAGGTTTGGAAGGCTTTTTCCACTTCACTTCTTCTATAATTGATGCGTCAGCTTTCGTGATTACTGATCGCAGGTGGGCCAATGTCTTTCCCCGCCAGTCATCAGTGAGGCTTATAATGGCGTCTATTTCCTTGGATGGGGAAATTATGTCCGGGGAATCACCTTTACTAGGCCCTCTTTTTTCCATTCCGGTACCTCTTATTCACCTGACGCTGAGATGTTATAAAGTTCCTCGGAAAGCTTGTCCATCTGCTGGTTCCATCCCATTGTCATACCTTGAATTGCTGATGTTGCTTTCGACCCCTCAATTTTGGTCAGCACGATGTGCAGGT
>JBJKQM010000001.1:0-10460 GCA_046705365.1 Thermoplasmataceae archaeon | reverse complement strand
CACTGTGGACTTTGTGTTAAGCACAAATCACACACTGGCCTTGGCAACGTAGTAGTTACCAACAGATGCGACCTCTCGTGCTGGTATTGCTTCTTCTATGCAAAGGAGAACGAGCCAATTTACGAACCAACTCAGGACCAGGTAAGAATGATGCTGAGAAGGATGAGGAATGAGAAACCTGTTGGAGCAAACGCTGTCCAGATTACTGGTGGAGAACCAGCAATAAGGGATGACATCATTGACATCATCAAGATAGCCAGAGAAGAAGGATACGAACATATCCAGCTTAATACAAACAGTATCAGGTCTGCATTTGACCCGGATTTCCCCAAACAGATAAGATCAGCAGGTTCAAATGTCATTTACACAAGTTTCGATGGGCCTACCCCCAGATCAAACCCGAAGAACTTCTGGGAAATACCGGCTGCACTTGAAAACTACAAGAAAGCTCCTCTCGGAGTGGTACTTGTTCCGACAGTTATTGGCGGTGTGAATGACCAGTACCTTGGGGATACCATAAGGTTTGGTCTTGCAAACATAGATGCAGTTAGAGCAGTCAATTTCCAGCCCGTAAGTCTTGTAGGCAGAATGCCTGACAGAATGAGGGAAAAACAGAGAGTTACAATTCCTGGAGCAATCAAGAAGATTGAACAGCAGACCGATGGACTCATTGGAAGAGAAGATTTCTTCACAGTGCCATCTACGGCTAAAGTTTCTGACTTCGTTGAGCAGCTGAAAGGAAAAGAAATGTACAAACTTTCCATACACTTTGCCTGCGGAATGGGAACATACCTTTTCAAGGACGATGAAAGAGTAATACCCATTACAAGGTTCATAGATGTAAGAGGAATGTTTGAGCACATCGGCGAACTCGCTGACGAAATTAAGAACTCAAACTTCAAGAGACTCAGCAAGGCAGTAACAGTACCAAAACTGCTCCTTAGCCTGAACAAATTCGTTGACTATGAAAAGGCACCGAAAGACTTCAAGCTCAAGGATATGATATACAACGCCTTCACTGATGGAGATTACCACGGACTCAAGGCTTTCCACTACAAATCCATGTTTATCGGATTCATGCACTTCATGGACCCATACACATACGATGTGGACAGAGTTGAGAGATGTGATATCCACTATGCTATGCCTGACGGCAGAGTAGTTCCATTCTGTGCATTCAACGTTATTCCTGAACTCTACAGGGATGCAACACAGAGAAAATACTCAATGCCAGCCAAGACATACGAGGAGAGAACAGGAAAGATACTCAAGAAGGACAAATACTTCAGAGAGTACACAAAAGAAGACAAGAGAAGAATCCTGGCTTTCTACGAGAAGAGCATAGGAAGAAAACTCAGTGAAGATGAAATCGGTATAAACCTCGATGAGCCAATACCGGTTATATCATCAGAAAGACCTGAGTAATCTATACTACTCTTTTTATTCCCTTTTTTTATTTTCTTTTAACTTTGAATTTTGAAATTATTGAACATACTGGCGACGTTGGAATACGTTATTTCGGTTCTAATATTGAAGAATTATTCAAGAGCGCAGTTGAAGGAACCGCTGCTTTGATTGGTGAACCAGAAAGTGATTGCAAAAAAGAGAAAACGGATATCCAGATTGAATTTTCGGATACCCTGGACTTGATGTATCAATTACTGGACAAGTTGATTTATTTCTTTGAAGTTGATGAAGTTCTTTATAGCGAAATTCTCAAATTCACCGTGAACGGGAAAAGGTCGAATATTACACTGGGTGGTTGCAAGGTAACTGAGAAATTCCAGTACAAATATATTATGAAAGCACCAACATACCATAAAATGGAAATTAACCCCGAAAAGGGATATGGTGTCCAAATCTTTGACATATAGATTGGAATTCCGCCTATAGTTTTATTTGGGAAATGTAATTATCTCCTTGAAATGCCATCATTTGTCGCGAAGAAGATCTTCTTTACACGTGGTGTTGGAAGAGGCCAGAGCCAATTACAGTCATTTGAGGAAGCCCTTAGAGATGGAGGGATTGCACCATATAATCTGGTGCAGATTAGTTCTATATTTCCTCCATTCGCTGAACAGGTAACCAGAGAGGAAGGACTCAAACTTCTGTCTCCAGGTCAGATCCTTTTCACAGTTCTAGCAAGGAATTCTTCCGACGAGTTAAACCGTATGCTTTCTGCGGCAATTGGATACGCCATCCCTACAGACAGGAGTAAATGGGGATACCTGAGTGAACATCACAGTTATGGTGAAACAGAAAAGGTGGCTGGCTACTTCGCAGAGAAACTTGCTGCAGAAATGCTTGCAAGCACAGTAGGACAGATTGATCAGTTGAATTGGAATGAGGAAAATGAAGAATATGTGCTGCAGGATAAGATTCTGACAACAAAGAATATCTGTTCCACAGCAGTGGTAATGAAACCAGGGGAATGGACCACTGTAATATCTGCAGCAGTTCTTATTCTAGAGGACTAGTTACATGGATCCTTCAGTGGAAGCCAAATGGCAGAAGAAATGGAAAGAAGCAGGGATCTTCGAACCGGAAATTGATCCGTCCAAAGAAAAATTCTTCATTACCGTCCCCTGGCCATACACAAACAGTTCGCTCCATGTAGGCCATGGCAGGACATATACGACAGCAGATATTATCGCAAGATACAAACGACTTACTGGTTTTAATGTACTTTTCCCAATGGCTTTTCACCAAAGCGGCACCCCTATCCTTGCGTTTTCCGAGAGAATCAGGCGGAACGATCAGAACACAATCAAACTTTACAAAGATACTCTTTCGGAATATGAATCTCCGGAGGACATTCCAGCCAGGATAGAGGAATTCAAGGAACCCCAGAACATCGCAACTTATTTTTCAGAAAGAATTGTGAAGGATTTCACCAGTCTGGGATATTCTATTGACTGGAGGAGGCGGTTCACTTCCGGGGACAAATTTTACCAGAATTTCGTTGAATGGCAGTTCAAGAAGCTCCAGTCACTCGGATTGATAAAGAATGGAGAGTACCCGGTAGTCTACAGTATAAACGACAGCAACGCAGTGGGCGAAGACGATATCGCAGACGGAGATATTGACAAAGTTACTATTGAAGAGTTTACAGCTGTTGTCTTTCAGGGTGAGGAGTACAACCTCATAGCGGCTTCATTGCGCCCGGAAACTGTTTTTGGGATTACAAACCTATGGATTTCTCCAGAAGCACATTATGTGAAATTCCAGATGGATAGCTCAAATTATGCAGTTTCAGAAGAAGCATTTGAGAAGCTTAATCTACAGAGATCAGGCTTGAAGCTGTTGGGACAGATAGATTCTGGAGAAATCCTCAATAGCAAGTTCAAAACACCACTTGATCAAAAGGAAGTGAGCGTTTATTCCTCCAGTTTTGTGGATCCGGACAACGGTACAGGAATAGTGTACTCCGTTCCAGGACATGCAGTGTGGGATTATATTGCCCTTAAATCGGCTGGAATTGATTTCACACCTGTTAAAGTTCTCGAGCTCACAGGAGAAGACAAGAGCTCTGTGGAATCGCTAATTGGTGAACTGGGCATAAAGTCTCTTTCTGATTCAGCAAAGATTAAGGAAGCTACCCAGAGGCTCTACAAAATAGAGTTCTATGACGGAAAACTACTTTCCAACAATGGCCCATTTTCCGGGATGAAAACAGAGGCTGCAAGAGAAGCAATAAAAAAGGAACTTTTTGAAAAATACAACGGGTTCATCTTCTATGAAACATCCAGGAAGGCGCAGACTCGCGGGGGTTCTAAAGTAATTGCTGCAGTAATGAGTAACCAGTGGTTCATAGATTATTCTGTTGACTGGTGGAAGAAAAAATCTCACCAGATAGTGAACTCCATGCTTTACTATCCGGAGTTTTACAGAAACGCGATGAATGATGCAGTGGATTGGCTGAGGGAAAGACCATGTGCAAGAAGGCGCGGAATAGGAACGAAACTCCCGTTTGATCCAGAATGGACAATAGAATCACTATCCGACTCAACACTTTATCCTGCAGTTTACACAAATATGCAACACTTTTCACAGATATTCAACGAGATTGGCAGCATCCCGCCTGAAATAGTGGAATATGTTTATGCAGATGGGCAGGAAGAGGTGCTTTCAAAATACGGCAACATTGTCAGAAAGCTTGCCAAGGAAGCAAGAAAAGAGAAAGATTACTGGTACGGTGTTGACATAAGGCTTACAGCCCCACCTCACATCAGCAACCATCTTGCCTTCTACATAATGAATCACGCGGCCTTGATGCCAGAGCGGGATGCACCTAAAGGGATCATAATCTCAGGGCTTCTACTGGCTAATGGTGCAAAGATATCAAAGAGCAAAGGAAACGCCATTTCACTACTCAAAATTTCAACGAAATACACTGCAGATCTTTACAGGCTGTTTGTGGCTGTGAGTGCAGATATTTCCTCCGTACTAGACTGGAATGAGACAGAAATAGCAGCAGTCAGAAGAAAATACGATGCCTTTGTAGATTCACTTGGGAGTACGGAAAATTATCCGCAGTCAACAAACAAACAGGTGGAAGAGTGGTTCAATTCCAAATTCAATCAGCATCTGAAGGATTACTTCCAGAAAATGGACCTTTTTGATATCAGGGGTGCTTACATTGCCGTATTCTATGAAGTGCTGAACGATCTGAAATATGTTGAAGCAAGAGGTGGGAATATCTCTCTATGTGTTTCTGGAGTCAGGGAACAATGGCTCAAGATAATGTCTCCAGTGATTCCCCATACCTGCGAGGAATTGTGGGAAAGGTTCGGACATTCCGGCTTCATAAGCTCAGAGACAATGGGCCTTGAATCGATCGGTGAAGTCAATGAAGAATCGATCAGATCAGAGAAGTATCTCCAGGATATTATTTCAGATGTAAGGGAGATCATAAAAGCAACTGGGATAACACCGGGCCAGGTTGAAATTCAGACATGCGGCAAGGGTCTCAGGGAAGCAGCAGAACTGATGTCAGAAAACAGGCTCAAGGAAGTGGTTCCTAACTTCAAAGCAATGATACCGGAGTTTATGAAGAACAAGAAAAACATAGATTTCTCTGTGAATAATGAGCTCAAAATTCTGACGGAAAACAGCAGCTATCTTGAATCAGTACTGAAAAGCACCATACAGATATCAGAATCCCATCCACAGGCGGGAAAGAAGAATGCATGGCCTGGAAGGCCAATGATCAGGCTTAGCTGATTATCAAATCAACCAAGAGCAAGCTGTTTCAAAACCTTTGCAACCTTCAATTCGATCCCAAAATTTTCAAAATCCTCCTTTGCGCTGCTTATTGCTGAAAGGTTTCTCAATTTTCTCAGATCCCCATTTCTGGCATCAGATAGAAGTTCGAATAGTTTGGTGAATCTCCTGAATTCCTTTCGAATTGCAAGCTCATATTCTTGTTTAAGAGTTTGTGTATCACTATATTTCTTTAGACACTGGAAAAGAATTTCAGCAGATTTCATGGAGGGAAGGATCCCTTCGCCTGTGATTGGGCTTACAGTTCCTATAGCTTCACCGACTCCTATAACATTCCCTTTGAACATTTGATCGAAAAGCGGTGATAGTCTGATCTTTCTGGAAGCCACTTTATAAGGCTTTTTCACCCAGTTTACTGAATCATCAATAAGTTCTCTGGTGTCAGCCCCAGCCCCGATATGGTATTTGTCGCCAATGGGAAACTCCCAGTAATATCCTCTCCCTGCTGAAAAGTATCTGAAATAAAAATCGTGATGGGTTGATTCTTCAGAAAGGTATTCCTTCGTGAACATTTGAAGATCGCCGGTGGCTTCTCCTAGGTAGTACCTGGAAATTCCTGTAGCATCAATTAGAATATCCTCCGGACTCAAAGGGTATTCCGCCTTCTTTCTTTCGTGTGGCATCCCGGAAATCATGTCATACTCAAGGCGATTCTTGTCAATTGTACATAGTCCAATTGATGAAAATATCAATTGCCGGCCAGCCTCTGTAGAGATGGTAACAGATTCTGCCTCGCTCTCAATGTACTGGTTCACATCGAGATTAATATTGTTTAACAAATCCCCAAGTCTGTTCCTGTTTGTTGCATAACCACACGGAACATAGAATCCCTCAGTCTTGGGATCGTAACCTATGACGTCAAAACCATCCATGAAGAGCCTCCGTAGGAGGTACCCTCCGGATATCCCAAGGCCCGCAATTGTGATCATACGAAATGGAAACGCACTACTGATAAATACCCATGCAATTAAGGCACGTTGAGGCTCCTTATAAAATTTGGATACATCGGATGGTTATTCACCGGATATCAGACAGGAAACGGGGAGAGAAGCGTTGAGGATTCAATTCTCAAGGTCCTCAGAAGCAACCATCTTGCGGATACTATTCATTCAGCTGCAAGGACTGACAGAAGTGTTTCCGCCCTTTCCAATGCCTTTGCCATTGACACGACCGAGAGGCCATCAAAAGTTCTAGGGATTCTTAATAGCTCTATTCATGGAATGCTGTTTCACAGTTACGCTGAAGTTTCGGATGATTTCAACCCTCGCTATTGCGATTACAAAGTATACAGATACACACTCCCGGATGAGGAAGCCGGCCCTTTCCTGAAAGAGGCATTGAGAAAGTTCAGAGGCAATCACGATTTCACAAATTTCTGCAAAATGGATGAACGTAACCCGGTAAGGACAATCAGTTCAATTCAGGTAAGAAAAAAAGGGGGAATGATAACCGTAGATTTCAAGGCAAGGAGCTTCCTGTGGAATCAGATTCGAACCATAATGGCCTACGGAGTTGATAATTCCTATGAGGTTACAGGCAAGGATCCATTCTCACTGGGTTCCAGATATGGAAGACTGCTGGAGCCGGAACCGCTGATTCTCACCGAAATGGTTTATGAAGATGTAGAATTCAAACCTGCATTGAGCTTATCCAAAATCAGGCAGTTTAAAACACGCCTCCGGAGATCCGACATCAAGAATTCCATACTATCAAATTTTTCAGATCTTCTGGAGTTCAAAGGTAAATAATAATACAGGCTGAGTATGAAGTGCTCGTGGGGTACAGGGTCCAGGCCGGATCAATAAATGCCTCCAGAGCAGTCTATGCACTGAACTGGTTCAACATAGCTCCCGGACTCAAGTACATCTCTGCAGACCTTGGCCTGCAGATCGTCCAGCTTGGTATAATCACAACTGCATTCTACATAGGCCTTTCTGCTTTTCAGATGGTGGGAGGCCTCCTGTCTTCAAGAATTGGAAACAGAAATACCTCTGTGCTTGGTATTTCCATACTTGGAATATCTGTAATGGCAACAGGCTTTTCCAACAATCTCATAGAGCTGTTTTCATTCAGGCTCTTCGCCGGTATAGGCTCCGCAATGTTTTTTTCTCCAGCTCTGGGCCTTCTGGCAGACATAGTGCCAAGGAAGAGTTACAGTTTTTATGTTGGCCTGTTCAACGGTTCATTCAACCTCGGAGGTGGATTGGGCATTTTTGGCTGGAATTTCCTCGATCAGTATCTTGGATGGAGAATTCCTCTCTATATCGCAGGTTTGATTATGCTTGCACTGGCGATGGAGAATCTCCTGGTGCTGCGGGGTTACAAGCCAGATCCGTCAAACAGGCTGCATATTTTCAGCCGTGCTAAGGATGTTCTCAGGAAACCTTACATATGGGTTCTTCCCGTCATAGCTCTGTCCGGTATCCTGACAGAGACAGTAATCGGCCAGCTCTTCGTTTACTATGCTGAGGTACACCTCAATTTTACTGAGAATCTCGCAAGTTCGCTTGGTACAGTGTACCTTCTGGTGGGATTCTTCGGCGGTGCCATGGGTGGCTATATTTTCGGGAGGGCAAAGAGGAGGATTACCATGTTCGTTCTTTCGGTTGTATTGATGTCTGGACTCACAATTATTCTTGCATTTCCTACTAACTACTATATTCTCCTTGCACTGATAATAGCCCTTGGGTTGCTCACAGTCAATTCCCTGAGTATGCTTTATACCCTTGTAGTGGAAAGGGCACAGGACCGTGGAATGGTTTCATTTTCCCTGTCCTTTGTAAATTTTATCCAGAATGTCATCGGGGCATTTTCTCCAACCATGTTTTCACTTATAGCATTCTACAGGGGTTATGTGAATTCCTGGATAATTCTCGGGCTCGTTGGGCTTGGTTGTGCCGCACTAGGCTTAACCCTGAGGTCCGAATTGTCCAGTGAGTTAATTCCCTCGGAAATCAAAATTTAATAGACGAGGCGGATATGTATACATATGAAATTCTCCGAAGTCGCCGATAGATTCAATGAAATGTCTGCAACCACCAAACGGCTAGAGTTGACGGACATCCTCGTAAAGCTACTTCAGAGTGCAGGAGACGACCTTAAAAAGCTCGTATATCTGATTCAGGGGCAACTCCTTCCCGATTATGAAGGAGTGGAATTTGGAATGGCTAACAAGATGATCATCAAGGCGCTATCATCTGTTTCCGGAAAAAAAGAAGAAGCCATAGATGAGATGTTCATCAAAGAAGGAGACCTTGGAACAGTTGCTAAGGCAATCTCCGAGAAAAAACTCCAGAATTCTCTCGTGTCAAATGAACTCACAGTTGATTATGTCTATGACGAACTGATGAAACTTGCAAGGACCAGTGGAAGCGGCAGTGTGGGAAAAAAGCAGGGTATCTTTACCGATCTTCTACTGAATTCTACCCCCGACGAAGGAATGTATATTACAAGAATCATAACGGGAAAGCTGAGGCTTGGCGTTTCTGATGCAACCATCCTGGATGGGCTCATTCTGGCATTTGATAACAAGGAAAATTCTGACGCCATCGATGAAGCATACCATTTTCACCCTGACCTTGGACAACTGGCTGAACTCCTGAAGTCCGGCAATATCGAATTTGTTCTCAGGATGGGGCCTACCCCTCTGATTCCTGCCAAGGTAATGCTTGCAGAAAGGCTGCCGGAGATCAATGAGATTCTAGAAAAAATGGGAGGGAAGGCAGCATTTGAGTACAAGTACGATGGCATGAGAACTCAGATTCACATAAAGGGCAACGAAGTGAAGATATTTTCCAGAGGTTCAGAAAATACAACTTCATTTTTCCCAGATATAGTGCAAAATGCCAAAGAAACCTTCAACTGCAAATCGTGTATCATAGATGGAGAAGCTGTTCCGTACAACGCAGAAACAGGAGAATTATTCCCGTTCCAGACAGTATCGCAGAGGCGAGGACGCATACATGGGTTGAAAACCATAGTCGAGGAAGTGCCTTTAGTGGTGTTTCTGTTCGACGTAATATACCTTGATGGGGAAGCTCTACACAAAAAACCATACCCTGAGAGGAGGAAGATTCTCCAGTCCATGTTCAAGGAGAATGATCACTTCAAATGCGCGACGCAGATAATATCTTCCGAGGAAGCTGAAATTGAGAATTTCTTCAGAGAATCAATCAATGCAGGTTGCGAAGGGCTTGTCGCTAAGAATGTTGGTGAGGATTCAATCTACAGGGCTGGAGCCAGAGGTTGGTTATGGATCAAGGTTAAGCGGGATTACCAGGCAGCTTTCAATGACACTCTGGATCTGGTCATCGTCGGGGCTTTTGGAGGCCATGGCCGCAGGGCCGGGACGTACGGAGCACTGCTTATGGCATCATACAACCAGGATACAGACACTTTTGAATCAATTTGTAAACTTGGCACAGGTTTCAACGATGAGGTGCTGTTCAACCTCCCGACAAAGCTTTCAGACTACAGGATCAACCATAAGCCGGCAAGGGTCGAATCCACTCTTGTTCCGGACGTGTGGTTTGAACCTGCTCAGGTACTAGAAATAATAGGCCCTGAAATTACTGTTAGCCCTATACATATGTGCGCATACGGCAAAGTAGAGAAAGATGCGGGTCTAGCAATCAGGTTCCCACGTTTTACAGGAAAATTCCGTGATGATAAAACTGCTGAAGATGCTACAAGCACTCAGGAAATCATTGAAATGTATTATGGTCAGAAAAAAGTTGGATGATGGCTTATTCAGCCATTCGTCTTGTCTGGTTAAAAATTTTAATCGTTAAAGTCGTCTCTTGGAGGTCTGCTTCCACCGCTACGGTTGTTATAGTATCCGCCACGGTTGCCGCCTCTTCCGCCGCCGCCATTAAAGGGTCTTCTCCTGAAGGTGTTCTCATGTTCAGCTTCGCTCATGTCGTGCTCTTCGTTGACTTCTGAGATTTCTTCTTCAGCAGCTTTGAGTGAACCGTATTTTCCAACGTTCAATCTCATGTGGCCCCTAACGAGGGATATATATCCATTTTCAATGAAAATGCTCTTTTCATCAGTTGCCTGACTAGCCTGGTCTCCCCAAAGAGAGAGTATAATTTTACCGGTGTCGTCACCTATGTAGACCTCGGTTACGGATTTTTCTTCTCCAAATCTGGTCTGTATTTGTTTTGGCTCGCCTATGC